>NZ_PDZN01000022.1:0-113068 GCF_002735765.1 Janthinobacterium sp. BJB304 | reverse complement strand
CTTCAAGATGACGGGGGCGGCGCCAGCCCCCGTGCCGGCCGCCGCCCCCGTCATCTTGAAGGAAGCGACGCCGGACGCGGCCCTGCAATTGCTGGCCCTGCTGCAACGCGAAGCGCGCTTGATCGACTTCACCCAGGAAAACCTGGGCAGCCATGCCGATGCCGACATCGGCGCGGCCGCCCGCGTCGTGCATGAAGGCTGCGCCAAGGTCATGCGCGAATACTTCACCATCGACGCCGTGCGCCAGGAAGCCGAGGGCAGCCGCATCGTGCTGCAGGAAGGTTTTGATTCCGCGCAAGTACGCCTGACGGGCAACGTCGTCGGCTCGGCGCCGTTCACGGGCACCCTGAGCCACCGCGGCTGGCGCGCCTCAAGCGTGCGCCTGCCGAAACTGAGCGAGCAACACGACGCCGCCATCCTGGCGCCAGCCGAGGTGGAACTGTGAGCGATCAAGCCAACAACACCCCGCGCTACGCCATCGGCATCGACCTGGGCACCACCCACAGCGCCCTGTCATATGTGAACCTGGTCGAGAGCGACGGCGAAAAGTCCAGCCACGGCGTGCTGAAAGTGCCGCAGCTGTCGGCACCGGGCACCGTCGAGGAATTGTCGCTGCTGCCGTCCTTCGTCTACCTGCCGCACGCCGACGAAGTGGCGGCGGGCGACCTGGCCCTGCCCTGGGTCACCGAGGAAGCCGAAGCGCCGTTCGTCGTGGGCGAAATGGCCCGCAGCCGCGGCGCCACCACGCCGATCCGTCTGGTGTCGAGCGCGAAAAGCTGGCTGTGCCACCCGGGCGTGGACCGCCGCGCGGCGATCCTGCCGAACGACGCGCCGGCCGAAGTGGCGCGCATCTCGCCGATCACGGCCGCCACGCGCTACCTGACGCACTTGCGCCAGGCCTGGGACAACGCCCACCCGCAAGCCCCGTTCGCCGCGCAGGAAATCACGGTGACGATACCCGCCTCGTTCGACCCGGCCGCGCGCGAGCTGACGATGGAAGCGGCGCAGGCGGCCGGCTACACCTCATTGACCCTGCTGGAAGAGCCGCAGGCGGCCCTGTACAGCTGGATCCAGACCAGCGAAGGACGCTGGCGCAAGGAAGTCAAGCCGGGCGACATCATCCTGGTCGTCGACGTGGGCGGCGGCACCAGCGACTTTTCGCTGATCGCCGTGCTGGAGCGCGACGGCGTGCTGGAACCGCACCGCGTGGCCGTCGGCGAACACATCCTGCTCGGCGGCGACAATATGGACCTGGCCCTGGCCCACCTGGTGGCGCGCAAGCTGGCCGCCAATGGCACCCAGCTGGACGCCTGGCAGATGCGCGCACTCACTTATGGCTGCCGCAGCGCCAAGGAAAGCCTGCTGGCCGACAGCGGCCTCGATGTGGCACCGATCGTCGTGCCCAGCCGCGGCTCGAAACTGATCGGCGGCTCCATCCGCACGGAACTGACGCGCGCGGAAGTGTCCACTTTCATCCTCGACGGCTTCTTCCCGCAGGTGGAAGCGTCGAGCCGCCCTGCCGTGCGTACGCGCGCCGGCCTGACGCAACTGGGCTTGCCATATGCGCAGGACGCAGCCATCACGCGCCACCTGGCCGCCTTCCTGGGCCGCCAAGTGGCGGCGACCAGCGAACTGGAAGGTTTCGCGGGCCGCCAGGCGGAAGGCGCCAGCTTTTTGCACCCGACGGCCGTGCTGTTCAACGGCGGCGTCTTCAAGTCCGACTTGCTGGTGCAGCGCATCATGGCCACCGTCAACGACTGGCTGTACATGGAAGGCGCGGAGCCGGCGCGCATGCTGGCCGGGGCCGACCTGGACCTGGCCGTGGCGCGTGGCGCGGCCTACTACAGCTACGTGCGGCGCGGCCATGGCGTGCGCATCCGCGGCGGCACGGCCAGCGCCTTTTATGTCGCCATCGAATCGGCCATGCCCGCCATCCCCGGCATGGAACCGCCGATCCAGGCCCTGTGCGTGGCGCCGTTCGGCATGGAAGAAGGCAGCGAACTGGAACTGCCGGGCCAGCAATTCGGCCTCGTCGTGGGCGAACCCGTGCATTTCCGCTTCTTCGCCTCGTCCACGCGCCGCAACGACCAGATCGGCGATTTGCTCGACTTCTGGGGTCCCGATGAATTGCAGGAGCTGAGCGAAATCCAGGCGACGCTGTCCGCCGAAGGCCGTCAGGCCGGCGACGTCGTGCAAGTCAAGCTGCACGCCAGAGTGACGGAAGCGGGCACCCTGGAGCTGCTGGCCGTTTCCCCTGACGGCGCCGAGCGCTGGAAGGTGGAGTTCGACGTGCGCGGCACGCCGCAGCAATAAGCGCCATGGGCAGCACTGCGGGCAAGCCGGCCTACCTGGTCGGCATCGACCTGGGCACCACCAACACGGTGGTGGCGTATGCGGCGGCTGGCGATGCGCAGGCAGGAATAAACCTGTTCGCCATCGAGCAGCTGGTCGCGCCCGGCGAAGTGGGCGCACGCCCCCTGCTGCCCTCCTTGCGCTACCACCCCGCCGCCGGCGAACTGGCGGCGGGCGACTTGCCGCTGCCGTGGCCGCAACAGGAGGTGGAGCATGCCGTGCTGGGCGCCTTCGCGCGCCAGCTCGGCGCCCAGGTGCCGGGCCGGCTGGTCACCAGCGCAAAGAGCTGGCTGTCGCATGCAAACGTGGACCGCCAGGCGCCGATTTTGCCATGGGGCGCCGATGCCGACGTGGCCAAGGTGTCGCCCGTGGCGGCCAGTGCCAGCTACCTCGCCTACGTGCGCGCCGCGTGGAATCACCGCTTCCCGCACGCTCCCCTCGAAGAGCAGGAACTGGTGCTGACCATCCCCGCCTCGTTCGACGAGGGTGCGCGCGCACTCACATTGGCAGCGGCGCGCATGGCGGGCCTGCCCGCGCTGCGCCTGGTGGAAGAGCCGCAAGCGGCCTTTTATGACTTCCTGCAGCGCCGGCGCGCCACCCTGCGCGAAGACTTGTCCAATACGCGCCGCATTCTGGTGTGCGACGTGGGCGGCGGCACCACCGATTTCAGCCTGATCGACGTGGCCTTCGATGACGACGGCACACCGCAGCTCACGCGCAGCAGCGTGGGCAACCACCTGATCCTCGGCGGCGACAATATGGACCTGGCGCTGGCCCACCTGGTGGAAAAGCGCATGGCGGCGGGTGTCGAAGGCGGCATGAAACTGTCTGCCGCACGCTTGTCACAACTGATGGAGCGCTGCCGCGCCGCCAAGGAGCTGCTGCTGTCGAACGACGCGCCCGACAGCGTCACCGTGACCCTGCTGGGCGCGGGTTCGCGTTTGATTGGAGGCAGCCGTTCCGCCGACGTCACGCGCGAGGAAGTGGCGGCCATGGTGGTCGACGGCTTCTTTCCGAAGGTGGAACTGGGCGACACGGCAAAAAAAGGCCGTGCCGGCATCGTCGAATTCGGCCTGCCGTATGCGCAGGACGCGGCCATCACGCGCCACCTGGCCAGCTTTTTGCAGCAGCACCAAGGGCCACTGCCCGATACCCTGCTGCTCAATGGCGGCGTGTTCCGCGCCGACGCGCTGGCGCGCCGCCTGGCCGAGACCCTGGCGCACTGGCGCGGTCAGCCCCTCACCATCCTGCATAACGATAATCCCGACGTGGCCGTGGCCCGTGGCGCCGTCGCCTACGCGCTGGCCCGGCGCGGCCAGGCGCCGCGCATTGGCGGCGGCTCGCCGCGCAGCTATTTCCTCGTGCTGGGCGAGGCGGGCAAGGACCATCGCGCCGTCTGCATTCTGCCTCGCGGCAGCGCCAGCGGCGAGGAAATCCGCCTGACGGAGCGCCTGTTCGCGCTGCGCCTGGGCCGGCCCGTGCGCTTCCACCTGGCCACATCCCTCTTTGAGTCGGGCACGCCGCCCAAGCTGGGCGAGATCGTCGACCTGAACGCCGGAGAATACTTGCGCCTGCCGCCGCTGGCCAGCGTGCTGCACGCCAGCGACGGCAATGACAAGCGCGAGATCACCGTGCAGCTGGCCACCGTGATGACGGAAGTGGGCACCCTGGAAGTGCACTGCGTGGCCGAAGCCGATGCCGGCCAGCGCTGGCTGCTGGAATTCCAGTTGCGTGGCGAGGAGGAAATGCAGGCCGACACGTCCAGCGTGCCGCCACGCGTGAAGGAAGCGGTCGAGAAGATCGAGCGCATCTTCGGCGGCAAGGCGCAAAAGGTCGAGACCAAGGAAGTGCGCCAGCTGCGCCAGCACCTGGAACGGGGACTGGGCGGGCGCGAAAGCTGGGATACGCCCCTGCTGCGCCAGCTGTTCGACGCCCTCCTGCTGCGCGCCCGTGGCCGGCGCCGCTCCGCCGAGCATGAACGGGGGTGGCTGAACCTGGCCGGCTACTGTTTGCGGCCCGGCTATGGCGATGCGCTCGACCCGTGGCGTATCGAGCAGCTGTGGGCCCTGTTCGACGCAGGCATCCAGCATCACAAGGACAACCAGGTGTGCGCCGAATGGTGGACCCTGTGGCGCCGCGTCGCCGGCGGCTTGAGCGCGGAGCAGCAGCTGCGCCTGCTCGACGACTTCGCCTTCAACCTGCAAGCCGATGCGGCCCAGCGCGGCAGCCGCCCCGTCACCCTGGTCAACGGCAGCGACGACGACATGCTGCGCCTGGGCGCATCGCTCGAGCGCATTCCCGGCGCCTACAAGGCGGAAGTGGGCGCCTGGCTGCTGAAACGCCTGCAAAAGGCGGGCAAGAAGGAAGAAACGGCGGACACGAACACGCTATGGGCGCTGGCCAGGGTCGGCGCGCGCCAGCCCTTCCACGGCAGCGCGCACGAAGTGGTCGACAGCGCCACCGTGGCAGACTGGCTGGCCGTGCTGCTGGCGCAGGACTGGAAAAAAGTGGAACCGGCGGCGTTTGCCGCCGCCCACCTGGCGCGCATGACGGGCGACCGCTCACGCGACATCGCCGACGACCTGCGGGCCACCATCCTCGCCCGCCTGAAAGCCGTGGGCGCGCCGCCCCTGTGGCAAACGATGGTCAGCGAAGTGACACAGCTGGATGAAACAGCTACCCGGCGCATGCTGGGCGAAGCGCTGCCGCCGGGCTTGAAGCTGATCGGCTGAAACCATGGGTCACGTAGGTCGGATTAGCGTAGCGTAATCCGACAATACCACTATCATCCAAAAATAGGGCAATGGCGCGGCAGTGCGCTTGCCGACAGAATGCCGCGTCCTTGAGCGGCAACGGCACGTCGGATTACGCCCGCTGGGCTAATCCGACCTGCTCGCTTTCCCTCCAGGCTCCTCCTCGCTGCGCGAGCCGCGATATCTCGGCAAGCCATCGTCGAGCTTCACCCACTCCAGCTGCGTGCCCGTATAGATATGGCTGTGCGGAGGCAGCTGTTCGGGATTGTCCAGGCTGCAGGTAGTCACGTCGACTTCATCGGGATAGGCACTGTCTTCAAAGGTCAGCTGCGTGCCGCAGCGGGGACAAAAGCTGCGCGTGCCATGGACGCTGGACGCATACGACATCGCTTGCCCCTGCAGCCAGCGGAAGTTTGTCCGTGGCACGCTGAACCAGGCGACAAACGGCGCGCCAGACGCGCGGCGGCACACGGAACAGTGGCAGGCGCTTTGATGAAAGCTGTCCGCGCCGGCGTCATAGCGGACCTCGCCGCACAAACATCCTCCCGTCAGCATGGCATCCTCCTGCAATATGAAAAAGGCGCCCAGTTTAGCGCCGCCGCGGCGCCACGGTTTGCGCTAGATCACGGCGACGATCAACAGCAGCAGCGCCAGCGGCGCCTGCACCAGCACGATGCCGGGATGCGTGCGGCGCAGCTGGCCCCACACGGACAGGCCCGGCACTTCCTCGTGCGGGTGGTGGGCTTCGTCGCGCAGCGACATCGCGTGCAGGAACATGCCGGCGATCAGGGGCCCGGGATTGACCCACCAGCCCTGCTCGAGCAAGCCGCGCGACAGGTAGATGGCCAGCGCGCCGATGGCGAACGGCGAAGCCCACACCAGCGCCAGCATCAGGCGGATGCCATAGAATTCCGCCAGGGTGCCCACGCGGTGCAGGCGGCTGAAATCGTGGTCTTCCATGCGCTTGTCGATGGCCAGCTCGGCGCGGCCGTACAGGGTCCACAGGCCGCCGAACAGGCAGCCCAGCAGCACGCCGATGACGATGTCGGCCGCGAACACCACGTATTTATTCACGTCGGCCGTGCCGATGCCCAGCGACGTGTGGGCGGCCGCGTGCAGGTGCAGGCCGGCCTGCTCGCCTTCGGCCGTCGTATAGCGGTCGCGCACGTCATAGGTGCTGCCGATATACACGACGTTCTTGCGTAGTGCATTCGCCGCCACGCCGGCCTGCCCATCGATCAGTTGTACGCGCGTGCGCGTAGGGTTCAGGAAGGCCGGCGCCACGGCGGCCGGGTGAAACGGCGCGGTGACGGCGTTCTGTTCCGCCGCCGCCTTGGCGTCGCCGTGGATGACAGGTTCGAACGCCCAGCGCGCCAATTCCTTTTCGCTGCCCGTGCGCCGCGCCAGCTGACACACGCGGCCGGCCAGTGCCAGTCCCTCCTTTTGCTCGGACAGGACGGCCGGCATGGGCTGCTTCTGCTCCTGCTCGTCGGCGCCATGCGCCAGCTCGAAGGCCACTGCCGCCAGCACGGGACTTTTCAGTTCGATACGCGTGACGGCGCCCATGCGCTCGCGGATACGCGGGCTGGCGAAGTGGATGCCGGCCGCGCAGCGCGCGCGTATCCACGCCAGGTTCGCATTCTGGTCCGATTGTTCGGGCAGGATCAGCACCAGTTTCCGGCCCTCGGCGGCCAGCCGGTCGAGCAGGCTGTCGAGCGGCCGCTCTCCATCCTTGTGCTGTTCATACACGGCCGGCGCCAGATCCAGGTCAATGGCCAGCACCTTGCTGCCGCGCGCTGCGGCGCTGGCGATCAATTGTTCCAGGCGTGAGCGTTCCAGCGGTTCGCGCTCCTCGAAGACCTGTTCGAATGCGGGCTGGTCGATTTCGATGATGCCGGGCCGGTAGGCGGCGCCCGGGTCCTTGCCCCGGTTCAGCAGTTGCCCCTGTTCCGCGCTGGCGCGCAGCATGGCCGCATCGAGCCATTCGAGCACGTGAAAACCTTCCAGCACCAGCATCAGCGCGGCGATCAGACTGGCGCCGATCACGTGATGCAGCAGGTGCGTGCCCGTCAGCTTGAAAGCCGAGCCCAGCTGGGCGACCGGCCACAGCAAGCGCCGCCACAACGGGGGGCGCGGTTGGTCCGGCTGGCTGCTTTCCACGGTGCGTTCCCCTTGCGTGCGCTGCATAAATTATCATTCAAGCAATAAATGATGACGAAAGGATAGTATATTGCAGTTGTGCCCGTTCAGCCGCACGGCTGGCAGCTTACTTCGGCTTGGCCAGCAGCAGCTTGCCCAGCGCTTCGAAGGCCGGCGTGGTGGTCGGGTCGTTGGCCGCATTGGCCGCCGTCGGCGTCGAGGCGAAACGCACAATCACCATTTCCGCCTTCGGATCGACATAGATGCGCTGGCCGTACACGCCGCGTGCCATGTAGGCGCCATGGTCGTTATGCGTGACCCACCACATGTCGCGGTAGCTCCAGCCCTTGAGCAGATCGTAGCCGCCCTTGGCGAACAGCTGCTTGTCGCCGCCGCGGCGGATATCGTCGACGGCCGCCTTCGGCAAAATCTGCTGGCCGTTGTAGCGGCCATCGTTGCGCAGCATTTCGCCGAAGCGCGCCAAATCGCGCAAGCCCGCATTCAGGCCGCCGCCGGCAAACGGCGTGCCCGTCGAATCGACCGTCATGTAGGCATCCTGCTCGGCGCCCAGCTTTTGCCAGACATGTTCGGACAGGTAGTCGTTGACGTTCTGCCCCGTGACACGGGCGATGATCCAGCCCAGCACGTCGGAGTTGACCGTGCGGTAGCCGAACGCCTCGCCATGCCGGCCCTCGTGCCGCACCGTCTGCAGGTACTCGAAATAGCTGCGCGGCCCCGTGTAATCCTTGGGCTTGGGCAGCGGGCTGCCGGCCGCCGCGTGCTGCCACACTTCCGCTTTCGGGTCCGCGTAATCTTCGCTGAATTGCAGGCCGGTGGTCATGTCGAGCACCTGGCGCACGGTGGCGTCGCCAAACGCGGACTTGGCCAGTTCCGGCACATACTCGGCCACTTTCTTTTCCGGATCGAGCTTGCCTTCGGCCACCAGCGCCGCGCCGATGGTGCCCATGACGGACTTCGTCACGGACATGGCGCCGTGCTGGCCGCTTTCCTTCAACACGCCAAGATAACGCTCATACACGATGCGGCCCCGGTGCAGCACCACGATGCCGTCCGTGTAGTTGGCGCCCAGCGACTGTTTCCAGGTCATCGTTTCCTGCGCCCCCAGCGGGGTAAAGCGCAGGCTGTCGATATCCTCGCGCAGCGCGCGTTGCAAGGGCACGGGCGCTTTCAAGCCGCGCGAGACGTCCACCGTCGGCATCAACTGGCGAAAGTGCGACATGCTCCAGCGCAGCTGCGGGAAATTGAAATAGCTGCCATCGTCGAAGCGGATGATCTTGTCGGCAGGCGGCGGCGCGCCCACCATCCACTGCAAGGCGGCCGGATCGCTGGCGGCGGCCGACAGCGGCGCGGCAGCCACCTTGGCCGTCTCGGCCGCATGGACGCCAGCGGACAGCGCCAGGCAGGCGGCGGCCAGGGCCAGGCGTTTGATGTGTGGCAGTGTCGTCATGCGTATTCTCCTGTCATGGCTGGCGCCCGCAGCGGCGCTCGCTTCATGCGATGGATGCTAACAGAGAAACTTTTTATCTTGTCCAGCAGCATCCTATTGTGCGGTGCCAGGCGTTGAGACGAACGTCTCACGGCAGCCCATGCTGCAGCGCAGGATGCGCCGCCCGGCGCTTCGTGCTAAAACCGGAGGAGACAAGCGAAAAACCACCTACACAGCAGATACCGAGACACCGGAGAGCGCCATGCCCTACGTCCGCCAGACCAGCCATATCGAGCGCGTGCGCGACCTGATCGCCGGCCGCGTCGTCAATCCTGGCGCCGATACGGCCAGGCTGGCGTCGTCGTACCGGCGCTCGCTGGACGATTACCGGCTCGATCCCGCGTCCACCACGGGGCCGCGCATCCTGACGGGCGCCGAACTGCGCGCCATCCAGCAGTCCGAGGAAAATTTTCTGCGCTCCACGGGCCAGTGCCTGCCGCGCCTGCACGCCATGGTGCGCGAAGCGGGCTACTGCGTCATCCTCGCCAACGCGCGCGGCGTGACGATCGACTACGCGGTCGACACGGACCAACGCAAGGAATTCAAGAAGGCGGGCCTGTACCCGGGCTCGTGCTGGTCGGAGGAGGAAGAAGGCACGTGCGGCATCGCCTCCGTGCTGCTCGACCAGGAAGCGATCACCGTGCACAAGACCGACCACTTCCGCGCCGCCTTCACGGGCCTGACCTGCAGCGCCGCACCGATCTTTTCGCCGCACGGCGACTTGATCGGCGTGCTCGATGCCTCGGCCTTGAATTCGCCCGATGCGCGCGACAGCCAGCGCCTGGTCAAACAGCTGGTGCGCCAGGGCGCGACCCTGATCGAAGACGGCTTTTTTCTCACCTCCTATGGCCATTGCTGCATCCTGCTGGCGCACCGCAACCGCCACTTCGTGGAAGTGCAGCCGGAAATGCTGCTCGCCATCGACGAGCATGGCGGCATCGTTGCCGCCAACCGCTGCGCGCGCGACGTCATCGGGGGCCTGGACGCCCTTCCCCGCCCCGTCGCCGAGGTGCTGGAAGTGCGCGCCGAACGGCTGTTCGATGCGCGTAGGGGACACAATCTGCTGTCACTGCGCCTGGCCGGCAGCAGCACCTGGCTGCACGCCCGCGTGCGCGCGCCGCTGCGCCAGGCCAGCGCGCGGGTACGCATCAAGAACGCGGCCCCCGTGACGCAGGACGCGCCGGCCTGCACGCCGCCGGAACTGGCCGAGCGCACGCGCATCGTCAACGCCATGAATGCCGCCAAGTGGCGCCCGTTGCAGGCGGCCGCCATGCTGGGCATCTCGCGCGCCACCCTGTACCGGCGCCTCAAGCAGCTGCACATCGTGCCGCCGCATCGCCAGTAAGGCATCCGGCAAGCTGAGATTTCCGTCTCATATTCCGCCATGCTGCGCTGCGGGATGCGGGTTCAAAACGCCAGTGTTACAACATCGTCAGCGGCAACACAGCCGCATCCCATCATAAAGTCAGCAGACTTGGAGGAGACACGATGCAAACCGAAATCAACCCGCACGACCTGGCCGTGGCCGGCATCCTGGAGCAGCTCGAAGGCTGTCTTCGCGCCAGCGACGGCACGGGCGCCGCACAGCTGTTCGAACAGGACGGCTACTGGCGCGACCTGGTGCTGTTTACCTGGAACCTGAAAACCCTGGAAGGCCGCGGGCAGATCGCCGCCATGCTGGCCGCCCAGCTGGGCGCCGTGCAGCCGGTTGCCATCCGCATCGCCGACGGCGAGCATGCGGTGGAAGCAGGCGGCGTGCTGCAAAGCTGGATCACGGTGGAAACGAACGTGGCGCGCGGCGTGGGCTTCATCCGCATCCGCGACGGCAAGATCTGGACCCTGCTCACCACCATGAGCGAATTGAAGGGTTTTGAGGAAGCCAAGGGCGGCCGGCGGCCCATGGGCGCCGAACACGGGGCGCGCACCAACCGCAGCAGCTGGCTGGAGCACCGCGAACAGGAAGCGGCCGAACTGGGCTACGCGCGCCAGCCCTACTGCGTCATCATCGGCGGCGGCCAGGGAGGCATCGCGCTGGGCGCGCGGCTGCGCCAGCTCAATGTCCCCACCATCATCATCGAGAAAAACGCCCGTCCCGGCGACAGCTGGCGCAAGCGCTACAAATCGCTGTGCCTGCACGACCCCGTCTGGTACGACCACATGCCGTACATCCCGTTTCCCGACAACTGGCCCGTCTTCACACCGAAGGACAAGGTCGGCGACTGGCTGGAGATGTACACCAAGGTGATGGAACTGAACTACTGGGGCTCGACGTCATGCGAATCGGCCAGCTTCAACGAAGCCAGCGGCGAGTGGACGGTGCAGGTGCTGCGCGACGGCCAGCCCGTCACCCTGAAGCCGAAGCAGCTGGTGCTGGCGACGGGCATGTCGGGCAAGGCGAACATGCCGAAGTTCAAGGGTATGGACGTGTTCCAGGGCGAGCAGCAGCACTCGTCGCAGCATCCGGGACCGGACGCATATGCCGGCAAGAAGGTGGTGGTCATCGGCGCGAACAATTCCGCGCACGATATCTGCGCCGCCCTGTGGGAAGCGGGCGTGGACGTGACCATGGTGCAGCGCTCGTCGACGCACATCGTCAAGTCCGATTCCTTGATGGACCTGGCGCTGGGCGACCTGTATTCGGAAAGGGCACTGGCGGCCGGCATGACGACGGCCAAGGCGGACCTGACGTTCGCCTCGATTCCGTACAAGATCCTGGCCGACTTCCAGAAGCCCGTCTTCAAGGCCATCCGCGAACGCGACGCGGACTTTTATGCGCGCCTGGAAGAACGCGGCTTCATGCTCGATTTCGGCGACGACGATTCGGGCCTGTTCATGAAATACCTGCGCCGCGGCTCCGGCTACTACATCGACGTGGGCGCCTCCGAACTGGTCGCCGAGGGCAAGATCAAGCTGAAAAGCGGCGTCGGCGTGCAGGAATTGAAAACCCATTCCATCGTGCTGTCCGACGGCACGGAGCTGCCCGCCGACCTCGTGGTGTACGCCACCGGCTACGGCTCCATGAACGGCTGGGCGGCCGACCTGATCTCGCCCGAGGTGGCGAATAAAGTGGGCAAGGTGTGGGGCCTCGGTTCGGCCACGACGAAGGACCCGGGCCCGTGGGAGGGCGAGCAGCGCAATATGTGGAAACCCACGCAGCAGCAATCGCTGTGGTTCCACGGCGGTAACCTGCACCAGTCGCGCCACTATTCCCAGTACCTGTCGCTGCAGCTGAAGGCGCGCATGGAAGGGTTGAACACACCCGTGTATGGGCAGCAGGAAGTGCATCACCTGGCGTGATTGTAGCCAGCAACCCGTGTAGGTCGGATTAGCACGGGAAGCGCGTAATCCGGCACCTTGTTGGCGGCTCATGTCGGATTACGCGCGGCCTTGCCACGCTAATCCGACCTACCGCCACTCAAAAAAAATGGCGGCGGACCGAAGTCCGCCGCCATTTTTTACGTCATGCAGCCAACGATTACTGCTTGATGGCTTCGATCGCAAACGTCAGGGTCACATCATCGCTGACGGCCGGCGCATATTTGCCGGCGTTGAATTCCGAGCGCTTGATCTTGGCCGTGGCGTTGGCGCCGCACGCGTCTTTTTTTTGCAGCATCGGGTGCGGTGCGCAGGTGAACGAGGTGACGGTCAGGGTGACTGGCTTGGTCACGCCTTTCAGGGTCAGGTTGCCTTCCACGGAGGCCAGCTTGTCGCCGTCGAAATTGAACTTGGTCGATTTGTACGTGGCGACGGGATACTTGGCCGTGTCGAGGAAGTCTTCGCCCTGGATGTGCGAGTTGAACAGGGTCGAACCCGTATCGACGGACTTGGTGTCGATCAGCACTTCGACGGCGCCCGTCCTGGCGGCGCGGTCCAGCGTGACCTTGCCGGTGGTGTTATTGAAACGGCTTTGCTGCGTCGAAAAGCCCATGTGGGTGTATTCGAAACGGGGGAAAGTATGGCTGCCATCGATGACATAGACTTCCGGAGCGGCAAAGGCGGACAGCGAGAAGCCGGCGGCGGCGATAAAAGCGAGCAGTTTTTTCATTGTAAATTCCTGTTTGGAGTGGAGGATGTCAAAACCGCAACCGGCGGCAGGCGGGAAGCGCTGCGGCTGATTGTCTGGCTTCAGTTGCAACAGATTATGCATGGCATGAAGATCGATGTAAAACGGAAAATATACCTAGTTAGCATCGAAAAAATCGATAATAACGGTAAGGATGTCCACGACAACGTCTTCTGTTGCCGATTATTGTCTGCATTGCCAAAAATATCCAGCGTTATCCGGCGCCTCAGACCAGGCCGCAAATGAGAATGATTCTTGTTATTGCCCTGCAGGATTGTTATCATTGCGGCCCCGGCAAGCCTGCAGGTTCGCCTTGATTCATCCATAATAGCGCAGCACATACGGCAGAAAAACATGACGGCCACCCGCCACGATACGCACACCTTGAACGCACAGCCCATCGTTTCCCCGCCCCGCAGCCAGGGCCTGACAGCCGGCGCCCTCGCCTGATGGGCGAGCCGCACGCCCAGGCTTCCCTGCGCGAAGCGCACGGCGCGCGCCTTCGCCGCTGGGCCTGGACCGCTGCCGGCGCCCTGATGGTGCTGCTGGGGATCATCGGCGCCATGCTGCCCGTCATGCCGACGACGATTTTCCTGATCCTCGCCCTGGCCTGCTTCAGCCGCGCCTCGCCGCGCCTCGAGCACTGGCTGCTGCACCATCCGCGCTTCGGCCCGCCGCTGCGCCAGTGGCGCGACCACCGCGCCGTCTCGCGGCGCGGCAAGGCCATGGCTTGCCTGGGCATGGCCATCGGCTTCGTCGCCATGTGCCTCGGCCATCCGCCGTGGTGGGTCATCGCCATGGTGGGCGCCATGGAGCTCGCCGTCCTCATCTACCTGTTGCGCCGTCCCGAAGGTCCTGCGGCCAGCGGAGCAGAATCTGCCCGTGAAGAGGACAATCGCAGGCAGTAAACGGCCCTGCCTGCGGCGAGAAAACGGCAACTGAGCCGAACCGCACATAAAATCACCGCGATGCCTGCACAGGGCGCGTCGAACTTTTCACCAAGATGTGGCTACGCCACGCCAGTCCACGCGATTAAATTCGGCAAGAACGCCGCTTTCCCGCTTTTTTCACTTGAAAACAGTCGCATAGACATTATTTGCATATTCAAAGCAAGATTCTGTCGTAGGAGTAATAACACGATCGGAGGTATACTACGCAACCGACGTAACAGGCTGGGCGATTTGGCCCCTGCAAGCAAGCCTGTGACGGTCCAATAAAAAAGGAAACACTGCATGACCACACCACACCGTACGCCGGTGATTCGCATCGATGGCGCGAACAAGACCTTCGCGCTGCCCAAGGGCGAACAATTCCACGCGGTCAAATCGGTCACGCTGGAAGTCTATCCCGGTGATATTTTCGGCCTGATCGGCAAGAGCGGCGCCGGCAAATCGACCCTGCTGCGCCTGATTAACCTGCTCGAGCGCCCCGACAGCGGCACCATTACCGTGGCCGGGCGCGAACTGACCCGCCTGGGCAAGAGCGAGCTGCGCGACGCGCGCCAGAATATCGGCATGATTTTCCAGCAATTCAATCTGCTGCAAAACGCCAGCGTCTTCGACAACGTCGCCTTCCCCCTGAAAATCCATGGCACGACCAAGGGCGAGCAGATCGCCGCCAGAGTCGAGGAATGCCTGGCGCTGGTCGGCCTGTCCGACAAGCTGCACAGCTATCCGGCGCAATTGTCCGGCGGGCAGAAGCAGCGCGTGGCCATCGCCCGCGCTCTGGCCAGCCACCCCGACGTGCTGCTGTGCGACGAGCCGACGTCCGCGCTGGACGCGGAAACGACGCGCGCCCTGCTCGACACCCTGCGCGACATCAATGCGCGCCTCGGCGTGACCATCGTCATCGTCAGCCACGAGCTGTCGGTGCTGGGCGCCATCTGCAACCGCGTGGCCGTCGTGGAAAACGGCGCCATCGCCGAACAATTCGACTTGAGCGACACGGCCACCCCGCGCAAGACGGCGCTGGGACGCGAGCTGGCGTATTACGGCACCGAGGCGTTTGAAGCCACCGCATGGAAGGATGCAACACATGTTTGAAGAATCGATCAATAACGTCGTCAACCTGCTGCCGGAAATCTGGGTGGCGCTGGGCCAGACCATGACCATGCTGGGCATCGGCTTGACCGCCGCCATCCTGATCGGCGGCCCGCTGGGCATTTTGCTGTTCCTCGTCTCGGAAGGCCAGTCGCTGGAAAACCGTCCGCTGTCGACGATCCTCGGCTGGCTGGTCAATACCGTGCGCAGCTTCCCCTTCATCATTTTGCTCGTCGCCCTGACGCCGTTTACGCGCATCATCGCGGGCACCTCGATCGGCCCGCTGGCGGCCAGCGTGCCGCTGTCGTTCGCCGCCATTCCCTACCTGGCGCGCCTGGTGGAACAGAACCTGCGCGAAGTGCCGCGCGGCGTGATCGAAGCGGCGCACGCCATGGGCGCGTCGGAAATGCAGATCATCTTCCGCGTGCTGCTGGTCGAAGCGCGCTCCGGCCTCGTGCTGGCGCTGACCGTGTTGTCGATCAGCTTCCTGTCGTATTCGGCCGTGGCCGGCGTGGTGGGCGGCGGCGGTATCGGCGACCTGGCCATCCGTTACGGCTACTACCGCTTCGAGACGGACATCATGGTCGCCACCGTGGCCATCCTGATCGTGCTGGTGCAAACCATCCAGTTCACCGGCACGCGCATCGCCAAGCGCCTCGACAAACGTTAATTCATATTCAGAAACAAGGACCTGCATGAACCACCTTCGCCGTAATTTGCTCCTGGCCGCCGCCAGCCTGGCCTTCGCCACCGCCGCCCACGCCAAGGACCCGAAAGAACTCGTCATCGGCACCAGCTCCGGCCCGTATTCCGACCAGCTGAAGCTGGGCATCAAGCCTATCCTGGAAAAACAGGGCTACAAGGTCAAGATCGTCGAATTCAACGACTACGTGCAGCCGAACTACGCGCTGGCCGAAGGCTCGCTGGACGCCAACGTGTTCCAGCACATCGTCTACCTGACCAAGTTCGCCACCGATAACAAGCTGCCATTGAGCTCCTTGATCACCGTGCCGACCATGCCGATCGGCCTGTACGGCGGCAAGCAAAAGACGCTGGCCGACGTGAAGAACGGCGCCACCATCACCATGCCGAACGACCCGACCAACCAGGCGCGCGCGCTGGTGATGCTGGCCAAGATGGGCTGGATCAAGCTCAAACCGAACGTCGATCCGCTGCGCGCGTCCGAACGCGACGTGCTGGAGAACCCGAAGAAGCTGAAACTGGTGCCGCTGGAAGCGGCGCAGCTGCCACGTTCGCTGGCAGACGCCGACTACGCCTTTGTGAACGGTAACTTCGCCCTGGCCGCCGGCATGAAGCTGACGTCGGCCCTCAGCGTGGAAAAGATCTCGGACAGCTATATCAACCTGGTCGCCATCCGCACGGCCGACAAGGCCAAGCCATGGGTGAAGGACCTGGAAGCGGCCTACCGCTCGCGCGCCTTCCTCGACGCGACGAACAAATACCTGGCCGGCTACGAAAAGACGGACTACCAGCTGGCGCTGGAAAAGACGCTGAAAAAATAAACAGCGTGCACCAAACGTAAAAAGGACGGCCAAGGCCGTCCTTTTTTATTGTCTGTCCGCGCCTTGCGGGCGCTGTCATGCCTTGCTTAGAAGCGGTAGCCGACGCCTACGCCGATCAGGATAGGATCGACTTTGACTTCGCTGATCTTGGCGCCGCCGGCCAGTACGTCGCTGCGGATCTGTACTTTCTTGATGTCGAAGTTCAGCGACCAGTTTTTGTCCAGTTTGTAATCGACACCGGCTTGCAGCGAGTAGCCCCAGCTGTCATGCTCCAGGCGGCCTGCGCCGTTCAGCAATTTCACGTCCGAGATATTCGTGTAGTTCACGCCGGCACCCACGTATGGGCTGAACTGTTTTTCAGGCATGAAGTGGTATTGCAGCGACAGGGTCGGCGGCAAATGCTTGAAAGTACCGATCTTCGTGCCGGACAAGGTAACGTCATGCTTTTGCGGATACGTCAGGATCAGCTCGGCAGCGATGTTAGGCGTGAAGAAATACGAAATATCGATTTCAGGAATCGTCTTGCTGCTGACGTGAATAAGGTCGGATGCGCCGACGCCACCAACAGGAGCAGATTTGTTGGCCGGATCGATGTGCACGGCGCGGGCACGGACCAGCCATGGGCTTTCCTGTGCCATTGCGTTGCCGGCGAAGGCGCCGATGGCGGCCAGGACGATTGCTGCTGCAGTTGCGGACTTTTTCATTCTAGTTCCCTCTTTTTGTCGTTAAGTAACGCTGCGAAGTCTAAGAGTGCAGTGCAACAAAAACTTTGATCCACATCAAATAGTGCTAGATGGCATCACTAGACGGATTTTTTCCTTTGCCCAGGTCAAGAAAATGCGGCAATGCAGCGTGAACGCTTGCATGCCGCCCATTTCAGCGGCCAGCCAGCCGCACAATGCCGGGACAAATTGCGCGCCGCGCAATGGTTACTTGCGCCGATGTCACTGGATTGCCGCCTGCCCCTGCAGCATACTATTTCCAGTGCACACATGAGAATGGTAATGATTATCATTTGCGATATAATGGCTTACCTCGCTCAGCGACTACAAAAAGGAATGGGAGACATGGATATATTGAGGGAACTGCGTGAATCGGGCTTGAAAGTGACCATCCCCCGCTTGCGGATTCTGCAGCTGTTCCAGGAAGGCACGATCAAGCACCTGAGTGCGGACGATGTCTACAAACTCTTGCTGGCTGAAAAGATCGACGTGGGCCTGGCCACCATCTACCGCGTGCTCATGCAGTTTGCCGAGGCCGGCATTCTGTTTCGCCGGCACTTCGAATCGGGCCACGCCGTGTTCGAACTCAATGAAGGCCAGCACCACGACCACCTGGTCTGCACGGGTTGCGGCAAGGTCGATGAATTTGTCGACGAAGGCATCGAACTGCGCCAGAACGAGATCGCCGCCGAACGGGGCTTCGTGCTGCACGAGCACGCGCTGTCGCTGTACGGCACCTGCGCCGAATGCACGGCGAAGAAAGTCCCGCCGCGCAAAGCCTCCTGAGGCAGCGCGGAAGGTAGCGCCTGGCAAGCCACCTGCGCTACACTGCATGCGCCACAGCTCAACAAGGGACAAGCATGTACATCGGAGAAATCGCCCGCCTGGCGGGCACCTCGCCCAAGGCCTTGCGCCACTATGAAGCGCTGGGCTTGCTGGGCGACGTGCGCCGTTCCGGCGCCTATCGCGTCTACACGCAGCAAGACCTGGCGCAGGTCAAACTGATACGCCAGGCGCAGGTCCTGGGCTTCCGCCTGGCCGAACTGCTGCCCGTCCTGGCCGGCGACGATACGGACTGGGCTGCCCTGTCACGGCACATCGACGCCAAGCGCGCGCAGGTGCGGCAGGATATCGCCCGCCTGCGCCAGCTCGACGCGCAGCTGGCCGACATCGATACGGAAATCCGCGACTGCCTGGCGCGCCAGCAACTGCAGGCAGCCTGACACTGCGCGCTTGACTCTGCCCCCAGGGGCAGGCTTTAGCATGCAAGCTCTTCTTTAACGGAAAGCCTGCAGCATGAGCAAAATTACACCGAAGCGCATTTTAATTCTCCTCGGCCACCCGTCCAGCGACAGTTTCTGCGCCGCCCTGGCCGAGGCCTACGCCGCCACGGCCCGCAGCGCAGGCCATACCGTGCGCGAACTGCGCCTGGGCCAGCTGGACTTCGACCAGAACCTGCATGAAGGCTACCGCCAGGTGCAGCCGCTGGAGCCAGACTTGCTGGCCGCGCAGGAAGCCATCAGCTGGGCCGAACACCTGGTGTTCGCCTACCCGATCTGGTGGGGCGGCGCGCCGGCCCTGCTGAAAGGCTTTGTCGACCGCATCTTCCTGCCCGGCTTTGCCTTCAAATACCGCCCGGGCAAGGCCTTTCCCGCCCAGCTGCTGAAGGGCCGCACGGCGCAGCTGCTGGTGGCGATGGACACGCCGCCCTGGTACTTCCGCTGGGTCTACCACATGCCCGGCATTCACCAGCTGCGCAAGACGACCCTGGAATTTTGCGGCGTCAAGCCCGTCAAGGTGGCCTGCTTCGGCCCCATGATCGACTCCACCGGCACGCAGCGCGCGCACTGGCTGGAGCAGGCACAGGCGCTGGCCAGGCGTCTGTAAGCCCGGCAACGGATTGCCATGCAGCCATCTTGCATACGGTTTTGACAAGCCGGTAATCAAGCCGTCATATTCAGCGGCTACCATGATGATATTGCCTGTTTGTCAGTCGCCTTGCTCTCGCGACAACAAAGGTCCGATCGTCATGTAAAGGTAGCCGCTGTGGAGTTCAACGCTTCTCGATTGCATCTTCCCCGTTATCGCACGTCCGTGGCGCTTGATCTGTGCGTTCCCACGGAATCGGTGCAGGCCGACGCCAGCAACTTCGCCGTGCTGGAATTGTTCACGGAACGGCGTGACATGATGAGCCTGCCCGTCACGGAACAGCAAAAGCCGATCGGCTTGATCAGCCGCAATATCTTCATGTCGCAGATGTCCAAGCCCTTTTATCACGAGGTGTACGGCAAGAAGAGCTGCATCGCCTTCATGGACAAGGAACCGCTGATCGTCGATGGCGCCATGAGCATCGAAGACCTCACCTTCCGCGCCGTGGAAGCGGGAGAGAAGGCGCTGGCCGACGGCTTCATCATCACCGAGGATGGCGCGCTGGCCGGCGTGGGCTTCGGCCTGCAGCTGATGAACGTGGTGGCCACCATGCAGGCGGAAAAGAACCGGCAGATCATGCACAGCATCGATTACGCCAGCGTGATCCAGCGCGCGCTGCTGCGCACCTCCGATGCGGAATTGCGCGCCACCCTGCCCGACGCGCACCTGGAATGGCAGCCGCGCGACGTCGTCGGCGGCGACTTCTACTTTTTCGAACGCCACGAAGGGGGCTGGTTCGCCGCCATCGCCGACTGCACGGGCCACGGCGTGCCCGGCGCCTTCATGACCCTGATCGCCTCGTCGGCCCTGAGCCAGTCCTTGCGCGAACGGGGGCCGCGCGATCCGGCCGCCCTGATCGGCGCCGTCAGCCGCGCCATCAAGACCCTGCTGGGCCAGGACGGCGCCGACAGCGGCGCGGCCACCGGCCACGCCGGCTCGAACGACGGCATGGATTGCGCCTTTTTATGCTACGACACGGCCAGCGCCAGCCTGCGTTTCGCGGGGGCGAAACTGGCGCTCTACGTGGTGGCGCCGGGAGAAGAAACCGTGCGCGCCATCGATGGCGCGCGCATGGGCGTGGGCTATGTCGACACGCCGGCCGGCTACTGCTGGCACAACGAGACGCTCGCCCTTCCCGTCGGCAGCCTGCTGTTTCTCACCACCGACGGCTTGCTCGACCAGATCGGCGGCGCGCGCGACATCGCCTACGGCAAGCGGCGCATGCGCGAGCAGTTGCTGGCGCGACGCGACGCACCGGCCGGCGACGTGGCGGCGGCCCTGCTGCAGGACAGCGCCGCCTGGCAGGGAAAACAGCCGCGCCGCGACGACCTGACTTTTTTCTGTTTCCGCCTGTAGTTTTGGCGCCATCGCGCCACCTTATCAACAAGAAACCGGGTCACCGGCTAGCCAGGAGCACGCACGTGCTGTACGAAGAATTCAACGAGTTTTGGGATGTGGCCCGCAAGCGCAACATCATCTTTTTTTACGTGGGCTATTTCTCGCAGCACGTGGTGAGCGCCATTTCCGAAACCATCAAGGCGCGCCTCGATACGGCCGGCGCGGCCGGGCCCACGCGGCGGCGCATCTTTTCCTCATTCATCGAGATGTCGCAAAACATCATGCATTATTCGGCCGACAGCCTGACGCCCGACGCGCAGCTGGACCAGCAGATGCGGCGCGGCTCGTTTTGCATCGGCACGCGCGGCGACAGCTTTTTTCTGCTGTGCGCCAACCCCGTCTCGACCGACAACGTGGCGCAGATCCGCGCCCGCCTGGAGCCGCTGCACACGATGACGATGGAAGAAATCCGCCTCGCCTACAAGAAGGCCCTGCGCGAGGAAGCGCCATCGGACAGCAAGGGCGCGGGCCTGGGTTTTCTCACCATGGCGCGCGACGCCAGCGAGCCGCTGGAATTCGAATTCGTCCAGGACCCACAGGAACCTGGCCACACCATCTTCTGCATCAAAGCCATCATTTGAAAGAGCCGACTCAGGAAAGCATATGCAATTACCGTCACCACTGTTCATCGCCGCGACCCCGAGTTCGCCCGAAATCGACTTCCGTTTCGAGCAGCACGCCCTGTCGATCAAGGGCGAGTCGTATCCGGAAAACGCGGCCGCCTTCTATGGCCCGCTGATCGCCGCCGTGCGCGTCTATCTGGAAGGCTGCCGCGAAGCTGCCATCACCGTCAACGTCTCGCTGGCCTACTTCAACAGCTCCAGCACGAAGATGCTGTTTACCCTGTTCGACACCCTGAACCAGGCGGCCGTGGACGGCAACCAGGTGCGCCTGAACTGGTATCACGACGAGGACGACGACACCATCCTGGAATTCGGCCAGGAGCTGCAGCAGGACTTTACGGCCCTCGACTTCCACGACCATCCCGTGCAGGGCAGCTAGGGCATGCGCGCCGCCATCTCCGAGTCCGGCCTGGAACCCGACCTGTTCACCGTGGAAGCGGCAGCGCTGGCCGCCGCGCGCCGCATGCACGCCGACGCCAACGCCTCGGGCGCGGAACAACGGCGCGTGCTCGGTGAACTGATCAATCACTACGAAAGGCTGATGCGCGAGACGCGCCGCCTGATCGGCCGCAGCGACCGCGCCGAGCGCGACATGCATCTGCTGAACCGCCAGCTGCAAACCCTGGCCGGCCAGCTCGAATACCGCGCCACGCACGACCCGCTGACGGGGGCCCTGAACCGCGGCGCCGTGATCGACCACGCTTCGCGCTGCCTGGCGCAGGGCGACATGGCGCTGATCGTGCTCGATATCGACCTGTTCAAGCAGGTCAACGACGACTTCGGCCACCCGGCCGGCGACGGCGTGATCCAGGCCGTGGTCGACTGTTTAAAAGGGTTGTTGGGACAGGAAACGGCCATCGGCCGGGTCGGCGGCGAAGAGTTTTCCGTGGTCTGGCCCACCTCCTCGCGCGACGAGGCGGCGCAAGTGGCGCAGCGCATCTGCGAGACGGTCGGCCGCCAGCGCCATGCGGCGCCCATCACGCGCGCCATCACCATCAGCGTGGGCCTGAGCTGGAACCGCGCCGGCACGCCGTTCGAAACGGCGTACAGCCATGCGGACCAGGCCCTGTACCAGGCCAAGCGCGAAGGACGCAACTGCGTGCGCCAGTGGCTGGAAAGTTAAGTCGATGCGCTGAATCAGCGCAGCTGTTCGCGCGCCATGCTGCCGTCGCGGCGCATGGCCGCTGCCGCGCGCTGCATGACCGCCACCTGCGCCTCGGGCACCTTGAGGTTGCAGGCCAGGTAAGTCTGCACGCGGTTGAAAGTCAGCAGGGGCACCACCTTGCCCTCCCACTCCTTGCCGACGAAAGGCTTGCTGCCCACCGCCAGGCCCACGGCCCAAAGGTCGATGCGCCCGAGCAGCAGCTTTTGCGGATTGATCCACTCCTGCGTGACAGGCGCCACGTTCATGCCGTGCTGGCGCAGGTAGTCATCGCGCGCGTCGCCCAGCACGGTGCCGATCACCAGGCCGCGCGCATCGGCCAGGGTGCGCAGCGCCAAATGCCGCTCGGCCAGGCCATACAGTATCCATTCCGCTTCGTTGAGGGGGCCGATCCAGCGAAACTGCGCTTCGCGCTCTTGCGTGCGCGTGGTGGAAAAGATGCAGGTATCAGGCTCGCGCAGCGCCTGCGCATACGCGCGTTTCCACGGCAGGAGTTCCATCGTATAGCCGATGCCGGCGCGCGCCATGATGTCGCGCACCTTCAGCGTTTCGCGTCCCACGACGACATTGCCTTCCATCATGCTCGACGGCGGCAAATGCTCGCCGACGATGCGCAGGCCCGCCGCCCCGGCCGCCGCCGGCAGCAACAGCGCCGCCAGCAGCCATGCCATGCTTGCTTGTTTCATGCTTGCCTTCTTCTACCACAGGGGATACGCAGCCCTGCACCTGCAGGATGGTACCATCGGCCCCCGCCGGCCATGGCCAAAGGTTGTCAGTTAAACCATTATTTTTCCGTAACGTGGCTCAGGGCCAACGCCGGGATCATCATGCGAGGGGAGGATGGCGAGAAAAACAAGTGGCGGAAAACAGTAGGAGTCGAACCTACGGGAGAACGTCTGACGCCCTCCACCGGGTTTGAAGCCCGGCCACATCACCGGATGAGTATGCTTTCCGCGGTGCCTGAGCTAGCTGTTGGGGCTACGGTGTGGGACCACAACGCCTGCGGGCGCAATAGATGCCCATTGCCAACACGGCGAGTATAACCGACGCGGTCGAAGAATTCCAAGACCTGGATCGCCCGCTTGCGGCCCAAGCCGCTGGCGTCGCGGAAAGTGGCCGCGCCCACAGCGCCGGAACCGGGCGCCAGACTTTCGTCCAGCTCCGCTTTTCCGGCCAGGGTGCGCACCAGTTGCGCCAGCTCGGCCAGCGCCGCCTGGTGATAGAACAGGTCATGCACGACCTGGCTGATCTGCCCTGCCTTGGCAAGCTTGCGCAACAGCCGGCGCGTTTCGTCCTCGGCCAGGCCGAAACCGCGCGCCAGGTCGCGCGTCCACGGCGGATCGGCACGCCCCTGCTCCAGCGCGGCCAGCAAGGGCTCGGCCATGGCCTGCTCCTGCGGCGTCAGTTCCACGCTGTGCGTCGGCAAGTGCAGGCTGGCGCCGCGCGCCAGGATGCCGCCCTGCGCCAGCAAGCCTTCGACCAGATGGCTCCACAAGGCGTCTTCCATCTCCGCGTCGACGATGCGCTTCAGCCGCCACAGTTCCGGCCCTGCCTCGTCGGGCGCGCGCGCGTGGAAGGCCGCCAGTGCGGTGAGCACCCGCTCTTGCAGCGCCAGCAACGCGGGCGGCGCCACCAGCAGTGCATCGCCGCCGCGCAGGGCGATGCGCCGCGTGTCGGGCGGCAGCGCCAGGGCATGCGCCGGCAGCAGGGACAGGCGCACCAGCAGCGACTCGCGCAGCCCCAGCGGGCTTTGCGCCAGCAGCGCCGCATAGTCGCCGTGCGCGACAAACACCGCCAGCGCATCGAGCCACGCCAGCCTGGCCGGGCTGCGGCGCTTGCGCGCCGGGCCGAACGGATCGAGCACCATGCCGCCGCCCACCGTCTGCGTCGCCTGCGCATTGCGCACGACGAAGCGGTCACCCGGCACGCCGTGCATGGGAGCCTCGAACACCAGTTGCACCCTGCCCGTCTGTCCCGGCGACAGGGTTTCGCCATCGAGCATGACGGCGCGCGCCAGCTGGTGCGCCGCACCCAGGTGCACGTGCAGCGGCGACCAGGCTTTCAGCTGCACGCCGGCATCGGGCAGCAGGGTCAGTTCCACGTCCAGGCGCTCGGAACACTGCGCCAGCTCGGGCGCGACGATCCAGTTGCCCCTTTCGATGCGCTCGCGGTCGATGCCGGCGAGGTTCAGCGCCAGACGCTGCCCCGCCATGCCCGTCTCGGCCGCGCGGTTCTGCGCATGGATGCTGCGCACGCGCGCAGGCGCGCCGCCGGGTGCCAGCTGCAGCATGTCGCCCACCTGCGCGCGTCCCGCCAGCGCCGTGCCGGTGACGATGGTGCCCTGCCCCGACAGGGTGAACACGCGGTCCACGCCCAGGCGGAACAGCCGGCGCTCGTCACGTTGCGGCAAGCTGCGCGCCACCTGCGTCAGGTGCGCCAGCAAGGCGGCCACGCCCGCATCGTTGTCGCGATGGGCGGCGGTGGGGAAGACCGGGCTGCCCGCCAGCGGCGTGCCGGCCAGCAGCGCCTCGATGTCCGCTTCCACCTGCGCCACGCGGGCGCTGTCGGCGCGGTCGATCTTGGTCAATGCCACGGCGCCGCGCGTCACACCCAGCAATTGCAGGATGGCCAGGTGCTCGTGCGTCTGCGGCATGACGCCGTCGTCGGCCGCCACCACGAGCAGGGCGAAGTCGATGCCCGTCACGCCGGACGCCATGGTGCGGATGAATTTTTCGTGGCCTGGCACGTCGATCACGCCCAGCACCGTGCCGTCGGCCAGCGGCAGATAGGCGTAACCGAGTTCAATCGAGATGCCGCGCGCCTGCTCTTCCTTGAGGCGGTCCGTGTGCACACCGGTCAATGCGCGCGTGAGTGTCGTCTTGCCATGGTCGATATGGCCTGCGGTGCCGACGATCATGCGGACAACTCGGCGAGCTGCGCGATGAAAGCCGTCTCGTGCGCCTCTTCCAGGCAGCGCAAATCGAGCCACAACGTGTCCTGGCCGATGCGGCCAATGACGGGGCGCGGCAAGGCGCGCAAACGCTGTTCCAGCACGCCCAGCGGATTGCTCAGGCGCGAACCGGGGGCGCTGCGGACGGCCAGGCCAAAGCTGGGCAACTGGTCGACGGGCAAGGCGCCGCTGCCGATCTGGCTTGTCATCGCTTCGGCCGTGACCACATAGGCGGCACCGAGTACGCTTTGCAGCAGCGGCAGCAGGGTTTGCGCCTGCGCGCACATGGCGCAAGCGGGACGCGTCAGCAGGCGCAAGGTGGTCAGGCGTTCGGCCAGCAAATCGGGTGCGCGGTACAGCTGCAGCACGGGGGCCAGGGCCGCCAGGGTGAGTTTGCCCACGCGCAGCGCGCGTTTCAGGGGATTGCGCTTGATCTTCGCGATCAGGTCGGCGCGCCCGACGATGACGCCGCATTGCGGGCCGCCCAGCAATTTGTCGCCGCTGAAGGTCACCAGGTCGGCGCCCGCCTCGATGGTTTCGCGCACCGTCGTTTCATGCGGCAGCCCGTATTGCGCCAGGTCGACGAGGGTACCGCTGCCCAGGTCCACGGCCGTCGGCACGCCGTGTTGTGCCGCCAGCGGCACCAGTTCGTCGAGCTCCACGCTTTTCGTGAAACCGGTGATCGCGTAATTGCTGCAATGAACCTTCATCAGCAGGCTTGTCTGCGCGTTGATCGCGTCCGCATAATCGGCCAGGTGCGTGCGGTTGGTGCTTCCCACTTCGCGCAGCACGGCGCCCGCGCGCGTCATCACGTCGGGAATGCGGAAGGCGCCGCCGATTTCCACCAGCTCGCCGCGCGAGACGACGACCTCTTTATTCTGCGCCAGGGTATTGAGCATCAGCAGCACGGCGGCCGCGTTGTTGTTGACGATGGTGGCCGCTTCGGCCCCCGTCAGTTCGCGCAGCAGTTCCTCGACCAGGTCGTCGCGGTCGCCGCGCTTGCCCGTTTCCAGGTCAAATTCCAGGTTCATCGGCCACTGCAGCGCTTCCACCACGGCTTGCACGGCGGCGTCGGGCAGCAAGGCGCGGCCCAGGTTCGTGTGCAGCACAGTGCCCGTCAGGTTGAACACGGCGCGCAGCCGCGGGTACGCTTGCGATTGCAGCCGTTCGTCCACTTGCGCGACGATGGCGGCGATCGACGCGCCCTCTTCGCCGAAGTTACCAAAACCCGCCCCGGCCAGCATGGCCGTGCGCAGTTCGGCCAGCACGGCGCGCGCGCAGGCCAGGGTCTGCACGCGGCCGTAATGCGCAATCAGGGCCAGGCAAGCCGCGTCGCCCAGGATGCGGTCCACCGATGGCAGGCGCACGGTCTGCCCCGTCGTCATGCTGGCTGGCCCTCGCCGCTTTCGCTCTTCCCCAGCCACAGCAGCGGATTGCCGCTGGCGCGCTGGTAGCCCGCTTCGCCCACCAGCAGGTCGAGCATCAGGCTGGCCAGGTCGTCGGCCAGCGGTTCGACGTTGTAATCGTGTTCCTGGTTGAAGACTTTTCGATAGGTATGGCAATCGTCGCAGGTTTCCGCGCGCGCCACCTTTTTCGGGTCATTCGCCTTGTTCGGCAATTTGTCGTCCTTCGCCGTCACGGGGTCGAACGGGGCGGCATCGGCCGCATCGAGGCCCTGGTAGGCGATCTTGCCATTCTGTTCGCAGGTCGAGCATTTCACGCGCACCATATGCCATTCGCTTTCGCAGATGCCGCAATGCAGGTAGCGGTAGCCCTGTGACTGGCCGCCGATGCGGATCACGCTGGCGACCGGGTGCGAACCGCAGACGGGGCACAAGGTGCCCGTTTCCAGGTCCGGCACGCGCGCGGCGCGCAGTTCGCTGGCCGATACCGACCACAGGATTTGCAGGGCGGCCGCGACGAATGGCGCGTGCATGGGATTGAGGTTGTCGCCGTTTTCATCGAGCACGGCATCGGCGCAGGCGTCCAGCGCTGTCGCGTCGAGCGCGCGCAGCTGGGCCAGCACCTGCGTCAGGCCGCCGGACAGGGCCGGCTGGCGTGCCGCCGTGGCGGCCAGTTCATCGAGCAGGCTGGCAAAGATGTCGCGCCAGACGGGCGGACGGGCGCCGCTGACGGGCAGCACGGGCATACGGTGGGCGATCGCGCGGCGCAGCGCATCGGGGTCGGCGGCAGGCACGGCGCCGGGTGCCAGTTTTCCCACCACGGCGGCCTGCGCATCGGCCAGCGCGGCCATCAGCACCAGGTAGCCCTGCATGCCCGCGTCGACGGGGATGCCCTTGATATTGCCCTGCGCCAGTTCGCGCAAGCGCTGTGCACGCGCCGTAAACAGGCTGACTGGCTGCGGCAGCAGCAGGCGCGGAATCGCGTTGTGGTCCAGGCCTTCGATTTCGCCTGGCTGAAGAATACGTTGTACCAATGGAGTTCCAATAAAAAAGGATACTGTAAAAGCATTTTAATCGATACGGTCTTCGCAAGCCGCAAAGTAAAAAGGTCAGTCCCTTCGGGATCGGGATGCGTTCCATTGGAACGCATCCCCCCGTCGGGTCTGACCCCAGCAGTTGCAGTTGGGTTTAATTACGAAGAGCCTTAGTCCTTCGTATTACGCATCACCGCCTCAAACCACTTCGGATGGTGCTTGCGCGCCCAGCCGTAGGTGACGGTGCCGCGCACCATGGCGCCGATCGAGCCCTTGACCCACAAGGCCGCATAGATGTGCACGATGATGGCGCAGATGATGCCAAACGCGCAACCGGCATGCAGCAAAGCGGCAAAGCGCACGATGTCGATCGGGAAGTAGAACGCGAAGTACGCGCGCCAGATCACGATGCCCGACAACAGCAAGCCCACCATGCAGAACAGCAGCACGAAGAACAGGATCTTCTGGCCAGCATTGTATTTGCCGATCTTCGGAAGCTTGTCTTCGCGGTTGTTGAGCACGTCGTCCATCTGTTTCAGCCACTGCTTGTCGCCGTCCTCGAACTTGTTGTGGTGCCAGAAGCGCACCACGAGGATGGCGAACGAGACGAACATCACCAGGCCGGCAAACGGATGCAAAATGCGCGTCCATTGCCCGCCGCCGAACAGGTTCGCCAGCCACGCCATCGAGGGATGGAACATGGCCAGGCCGGACAGGGCCAGCATGACGAAGGTGATGGCCGTGACCCAGTGATTCGTGCGCTCATTGGGGTTGTAGCGCTCGATCAAGGGATTGCCATCCTTGTCGCGCAGCTTGCCATCGTGAAGGTCACTATGCTTCATGCTGTTCCTCCCGGATGCGCTTGGCCTCTTCCAGCGCCTCGTGCTCTTCGTCCTTGCTCACTTCGTTCGGGCCGACACGCGTGTAATGGAAGAAGCCTGCCAGTGCCGTGGCGGCCATGCCGGCCACCGCCAGCGGCTTGGACCAGCCCTTCCAGAAGCCCACCATCGGGCTGATGCGCGGGCGTTCCGGCAAGTTCGAATACAGCTTCGGCTTGTCGGCATGGTGCAGCACGTACATCACGTGCGTGCCGCCCACGCCCAGCGGATCGTACAGGCCCGCATTCTCGAAACCGCGCGACTTCAGGTCGACGATGCGCTCTTCCGCATGCACCTTCATGTCTTCCTTGGTGCCGAAGACGATGGCGCCCGTCGGGCAGGTTTTCACGCAGGCCGGTTCCTGGCCCACGGCCACGCGGTCCGAGCACAAGGTGCACTTGTAGGCGCGGTCGTCCTTTTTCGAAATGCGGGGCACGTCGAAAGGACAGCCGGCCACGCAGTAGCCGCAGCCGATGCAGTTTTCCTGGTGGAAATCCACGATGCCGTTCGTGTATTGCACGATGGCGCCCGGCGCCGGACAGGCTTTCAAACAGCCCGGGTCCTCGCAGTGCATGCAGCCATCCTTGCGGATCAGCCACTCGAGGTTGCCGTCGTTGTTTTCGTGTTCGGCAAAACGCATCACCGTCCACGATTGCGGCGTCAGGTCCGTCGGATTGTCATAGGTGCCATGGTTTTCGCCGACTTCGTCACGCAAGTCGTTCCATTCCATGCACGCCGTCTGGCAAGCCTTGCAGCCGATGCATTTCGACACATCGATCAGCTTGGCCACGGTGCCCGTCACCGGG
The DNA here is from genome assembly GCF_002735765.1 of Janthinobacterium sp. BJB304. Taxonomy (NCBI): domain Bacteria; kingdom Pseudomonadati; phylum Pseudomonadota; class Betaproteobacteria; order Burkholderiales; family Oxalobacteraceae; genus Janthinobacterium; species Janthinobacterium sp. BJB304. Next base: position 83,787 of record NZ_PDZN01000022.1, on the reverse strand, counting down.
CTACGCCCTTGCGGCGGCGTTACCGTGGTCGCCGACAGGCGCCGGATATCTAAGGATTGCAGTGCCATTATTGAGCTCCCATCATGCTTTTTCCACCTTCACGAGGAAGGACTTGAATTCCGGCGTTTGCGAATTCGCATCCCCCACGCCCGGCGTCAGGGTATTGATCAGATACCCCGGCTTGGCCACGCCCGTAAAGCCCCAGTGCAGCGGCAGGCCCACGGTATGCACCGGCTTGCCTTCGATCATCAAAGCCTTGATGCGCTTGGTGACGACGGCCTTGGCGATGATGTGCCCGCGCTTGGAACTGACGCGCACTTCGCCGCCAGCCACGACGCCGATGCTCTTGGCCAGCTCTTCGCCGATTTCAACGAATTGCTGCGGCTGGATGATGGCGTTCAGGCGCGCATGCTTGGTCCAGTAATGGAAATGCTCGGTCAAACGGTAGCTGGTCGCCACATGCGGATATTCCTCATGCGTGCCGAACATTTTCCGGTCATCGGCGAACACGCGCGCGGCCGGATTGCTGGTCGCCTGCGGGTTTTTCGGATGCATGGGGTTGTAGCCCAGCGGATTTTCGAACGGCTCGTAATGCTCGGGGAACGGCCCTTCGGCCATGGCGCCGCGCGCAAAGAAGCGCGCCACGCCCTCGCCCAGCATGATGAACGGACCCATGCCGTTTTCCGGCGGTTCGTCGGCCTTGAAGTCGGGAATGTCGGCCCCGCTCCAGTTCGTGCCATTCCATTCGATCAACTTGCGGGTCGGATCGAAGGCCTTGCCCTTCAAGTCGCACGAGGCGCGGTTGTACAGCACGCGGCGGTTCGCCGGCCACGCCCAGGCCCAGCCCAGAGTCTGGCCGATGCCGGTCGGGTCGCTGTTGTCGCGCCGTCCCATCTGGTTGCCCGCCTGCGTCCAGCTGCCGGCGAAGATCCAGCAACCGCTGGTGGTCGTGCCATCGTCGCGCAATTGCGCAAACGAGGCCAGCTGCTCGCCCTTTTTCACCAGCAGCTTGGTCGGATCTTTCGGATCGTACAAGTCGGCCAGCGCCTTGCCGTTGAATTCGCGGGCGATTTCTTCCGGCTGCGGGTTATGCGGCTGCGCATAATTCCACGTCAGGTTGACGATAGGATCGGGGAACTTGCCGCCCTCTTTCTTGTACATGCTGCGCATGCGCAAGAACAGGCCCGACATGATCTCCAGGTCGCTGCGCGCCTGGCCCGGCGGTTCGGCTGCCTGCCAGTGCCACTGCAGCACGCGCGAGGAACTGACCAGCGAACCGCGTTCTTCGGCGAAGCAACTGGTCGGCAAGCGGAACACTTCCGTCATGATCTTGGTGGGATCGACTTCGTGGTATTGCCCGTGGGCCTTCCAGAATTCGCCCGTTTCCACGGCCAGCGGGTCCATGATGACGAGGAACTTCAGCTTCGACAGCGCTTCCGTGACCTTCTGCTTGTTCGGCGCGGATGCCAGCACATTGAAACCCTGGCAGATATAGCCCGTCATCTTGCCTTGGTGCATGTTCTCGATGGCTTGCATCAAGTCATACGGCTTGTCGAGTTTCGGCAGGTAGTCGAAGGCGTAGTTGTTCTCGGCCGTGGCGAAGTCGCCCCACCACGTCTTCATGAAGCTGACGTGGAATTTGCGGTAATTGCTCCAATAGCTGAGCTGGTTCGGCCGCAGCGGCTTGGTGGCGCGCGCGGCGATGTAGGCGTCGAAATCCTGCTCGCCCTCGTTCGGCAAAGTCATGTAGCCTGGCAACAGGTTCGACATCAGGCCCAGGTCGGTCAAGCCCTGGATGTTCGAGTGGCCGCGCAAGGCGTTCATGCCGCCGCCCGCGATGCCCATGTTGCCCAGCAACAGCTGCACCATGGCGCCCGTGCGGATGGTTTGCGCACCCGTCGAGTGGTGCGTCCAGCCCAGCGCGTACAGGATGGTACCGGCGCGCCCAGGCACGGCGGTCGAAGCCAATGCTTCCGCCACCTTGTGGAACTTGTCGGCCGACACGCCGCACGTCCGCTCGACCATCTCGGTCGTGTAACGCGCGTAGTGCTTCTTCATCATCTGGTAGACGCAGCGCGGGTGTTCCAGGGTCGGGTCGACCTTGGCGTAGCCGTCGTCGCCGATCTCGTAATCCCAGGTGGCCTTGTTGGTGTACTTGCCTTTTTCCTTGTCGAAACCCGAGAACAGGCCGTCCTCGAACGCATAGTCTTCGCGCACGATGAAAGGCATGTCCGTGTAGTTGCGCACGTACTCATGCTGGATCTTGTCGTTCGTCAGCAGATAATTGATGATCGCGCCGAGGAAGACGATGTCCGTGCCGGTACGCGTGGCGCAGTAGTAATCTGCCACGGATGCGGTACGGGTAAAACGCGGATCGACAACGATCAGCTTGGCCTTGTTATGTGCCTTCGCTTCCGTTACCCATTTGAATCCGCAAGGATGTGCTTCTGCTGCATTGCCGCCCATGACCAGGATCACGTCGGCATTCTTGATATCGACCCAATGATTCGTCATCGCGCCACGGCCAAACGTCGGGGCAAGACCTGCCACCGTCGGTCCGTGTCATACACGCGCCTGATTATCAAAGGTCAGCATCCCCATGCTGCGCACTGTCTTGTGGGTCAGATACCCGACCTCGTTGCTGCCGGCGGACGCGGCAAGCATGCCGGTGGAGAGCCAGCGGTTGACGGTCTTGCCGTCGGCATTCTTTTCGATCAGGTTGGCATCGCGGTCATCCTTCATCAGGCGCGCGATCTTGTCGAGCGCCACATCCCAGGAGATCGGTTGCCATTCCGTGCCGCCCGGTGCGCGGTATTCGGGCACTTTCAGGCGGTTCGGGCTGTGGATGAAGTCGACCAGGCTTGCGCCTTTCGGGCACAGCGTGCCGCGGTTCACCGGGTGATCGGCATCGCCTTCCACGTGGATGATGCTGGAGACGGCGTTTTTCGCGCCATCGCCCAGGCCATACAGCAGAACGCCGCAGCCAACGGAACAGTAAGGACAGGTATTGCGGGTCTCGGTCGTGCGAGCCAGCTTGTATTGCCGTACCTCTGCCAACGCCTGCCCCGGCGCGAAACCGAGCAAGGCGAGGCTGGAGCCAGCAATCGTGGCGCCAGTGACCCGAAGGAACTGGCGCCTGGATATCTGAACCATATCAGACCTCTATGATGTGAGTAAATAAAAAGTCATACGGCGTCATGACAGTGTCATATCCATAAGATATAAGCACCATGCCTGTGCCGTATGAGGCGTATTTTACCCCTCAAAGGCAATCAAGGCTCAGTCCGCCGGAAAAAATTGCACATAGTCAACATTATTTTATCGGTACCGAATAGTTCCTCTAAACAATACCAGCCTACCCATGCAGCGCCCGCCATGAAAAAAAACCCGCTCACGTGAGCGGGTTTTTTTATGGATGGGACCGAACTTGCAAGCTAATTTACAGGCTGTAGCGCAAGGTCAACGCCACGTTGCGCGGCGCGCCCGGCAAGCTCAGGTTCGGGCTGGAACCATGGCCTGACACGATGTAGCGCGTATCGCCGATATTGTTGATGTTCAGCTGCACTTCATAGCGGCCCGTGCGATAGGCAGCCATGGCGTCGGCCGTCACGTAGCCCGGCAGCACGACCGTGTTGCCCGGATTGGCGAAGCGGCTGCCGACGGCATTCGCACCGCCGCCCACCGTGAAGCCATGGCCCAGGTCTTTCGTCAGCCACAGATTAGCCGTGTTGCGCGCCGTCAAAGTGGCGCGCTTGCCCTTGATGGCCACCGAACTGGCCGTCGTCGTGCCCGGCGCATTCACGCTGCGGTCGACGGCGATGGAATCGGTGATGGTGGCGTCCAGGTAAGCATAACCGGCCATCATTTTCCAGCCGTCATGCAAGTCCGCGTTGAAGGTCAGTTCCAAACCATCCGTGCGCTGCGTGCCGACGGGCACGATGCGGTTCGTGATCGGGTCGCTGGTCTTGATGTTGTCGCGTTCCAGACGGAACAGCGACACGGTGGCGTTGGCACGACCGCCCCACAGGTCATACTTGGCGCCCACTTCCGTGTTGCGCGTGGTTTCCGGCGCCAGGTCGGCATTGTTGGCGGCCAGGGCGAAGTTCTCGCCGCTGGGCTGGAACGAGCGGCTCCACGACGCGTAGTACGATTGCGCCGCGCCCGGTTGCCAGACGAGGCCGGCGCGGGGGCTGTAGGCCGAATCCGTGCGCGACAGATTGGCCGTCGTCACGCCAAGCGCATTGGCCAGGCGCGACTGCTGCTTGTAGCGGTCATAGCGCAAGCCGGCCAGCGCCTTCCACTCGTCGCTGAAGCTGATGGCGTCCTGCACGTAGGCGGCGGCCGTGTCGTAGGTGCCGAAGGTATCGCTGCGCGCGCCCAGCTTGCTGCGGTTGACCACAGGCAGGACGGGATGGAAGATCGAGACATTCGTCGCCACCACGGTCGAGGCCCAGCTCGACGCATCCTTGTTTTGCTTGCCGAACTCGGCGCCGTACAGCACTTCGTGGCGCAGGCCACCCGTGACCAGCTTTTGCGTCAGTTCCGTCTGGTTGAACCAGCCGCTCTCGTCGCGGTTGAGCTTGGCATGACCGAGGCTCATCGTGCCTTTGACCTCGTTGACGTTGCCGGAAATATTCGTGTTGTTGCGGTCCAGATGGTAATCGTAATAGCGGAAGGCATTGCGCAGCGACAAGGTATCGCTGAACTTGTGCGTCAGGGTGGCGGCCGTGGAGACCACGCGCGACTGGCTGAAGTCCGCATCGCGGGCATTCGCGGCGCCATAATAAGTGCCCGCATCGACGGCGACGGGGCGGCCCTGGTAGGACGGGATGCCGAAGTCCGTCAGGCGGCGGTCTTCGAGGTAGTCGCCCTGCAGCAGCAGTTTCGTCGCGTTTGAGAGGCGGATGGCCACGGATGGCGCCAGCGCCGTGCGGTTGATGAATTGCTGGTCGCGGTAGCTGTCCGACAATTCGCGCGCGCCCGTGAAGCGCCAGTCCACCGTCTCGCCGACACGGCCCACGTCGACTTCGCCGCGGCGCCCTGCCGTATTGGTCAGGCTCAGGGCCACGTCCGTGATATCGATGCCGGGCTTCTTGGTGATGCGGTTCACCAGGCCGCCCGAAGAACCGCGGCCGTACAGCACGGCGGCCGGTCCCTTGATCACTTCCAGGCGCTCGACGTTCGACAGGTCGCGGAAATACAGCGCGTCATCGCGGAAGCCGTCGACGAACTGGTCGCCGATGGCCGTGAAGCCGCGGATGAACACCTGGTCGCGCTGGCCGTCGCCCGTGGACAGGCCCACGCCGGGGATGTTCTTCATGATGTCCTGGATCGACATGGCGTTCTGGTCGCGGATGACGGCGGCCGGCACCACGTTGATCGTTTGCGGCACGTCGCGCAGGGCCATTTCCGTCTTGGTGCCGCTGGCGGAGGTGGCGGCGACATAGCCGTCCTTGTCCTTGGATGCCGTCACTGTGACGGCAGGCAAGCTTTCCTGCGCCCAGGCCGCTAATGGCGTGGCGCCCAAGGTCAAGGCGCCCAGTACGGCGATGGTGATCGGTTTACATCCTGGCTTGCGACGTTGCTGCATACAATTCCCTGGTCGATGTTTTAATACGAATGATTATCATTAGTATTTTATCAGGCGAACATGCATAAAGTAAGCGTTTCTGTAAGTGATAGTACTTATGGACTAGGTACTTGATGTAAAAACACAACAGGAAATCAATATCAAAAAATAATTAAAATTGCCGTAAAAAACTATTTCTCTGTGTCAATGCTATACTTGCGGCTTGCTGGGCAACGGTCAGCCTGACCGGCATGCCCCCTGTTTCACCTCCAACGCCACGCTCAGCGCGGCGCGCCGCACAGCCATCACGCGGCACCCGAAGACCCCGATCCCCTGCGCCTCGCGGCGCCTGTCCGCCCCTGCTGGCGGCGGCGATCATGACTATTAAACTGTTAGGAATTACATGAAAAACCTGAACATCGGCAGCCGCCTTGGCGTCGGCTTTGCTGTCGTATTGCTGTTGCTTGCCGCCTTGACCATCACCGCCCTCGTGCGCATGCAAACGGCCAGCGACCTGACTTACCGCCTGATCAATACCAGCATCAAGAACCAGCGCATGGTGGCCGAATGGTCGAAGATCATTGAACTCAACAGCGTGCGCGGCGTCGCCTCGTTCGAAATCACCGATCCTGTCGTGCGCGCCAAGATCGAGGACGACTTGAAAGTCGATGCGGAGCGTTCCAGCAAGCTGCAAGACGACATCGTCGCGTCCTTGCTCAACCCTGCCGTGATCGAGCAATTCAAGGTCGTGCGCAAGGTGCGCACCGATTACGTGACGACGCGCGCGCGCGCCTTCAAGATGAAGGCCGACGGCGACATGGCAGGCGCCAAGGTCGTGTTCGACAAGGAAGTCGCGCCCATCACCGTGGCCTATCTGGCCGAAGTGAAGCGCTTCGCCAACATGCAGATCAAGGCGGCCGACGGCGTCGGCGCCAGCATCATCGAAGCCTACAGCAGCACGCGCATCTTCCTGATCACCATGGGCGTGCTGGCCGTGCTGATGGGCATCGGTTTTGCGTGGTGGATCACGCGCTCGATCACCGGCCCCATCCGCGACGCCGTAAAAGTGGCGGAAACCGTGGCAGCAGGCGACCTGAGCAGCACCATCACGGCGCAAGGCCGCGATGAAACGGCCCAGCTGATGCACGCGCTGAAAACCATGAACGACAGCCTCGTCGGTATCGTGGGCCAGGTGCGCAGCGGCACCGACACCATCGCCACGGCATCGGCGGAAATCGCCGCCGGCAACCAGGACCTGTCCTCGCGCACGGAACAGCAAGCCAGTTCGCTGGAAGAAACGGCGTCATCGATGGAAGAACTGACGTCGACCGTGAAACAGAATGCCGACAACGCGCGCCAGGCGAATAAGCTGGCCGGCGACGCGGCCGGCATCGCCAGCCGCGGCGGCGCCGTGGTGGCCGAAGTGGTCGCCACCATGGGCGAGATCAATACCTCGTCGAAGAAAATCGTCGACATCATCTCCGTCATCGACGGCATCGCCTTCCAGACCAACATCCTGGCCTTGAACGCGGCCGTGGAAGCGGCGCGCGCCGGCGAACAGGGACGCGGCTTCGCCGTCGTGGCAACCGAGGTGCGCAACCTGGCGCAGCGCTCGGCAGCGGCGGCGAAAGAGATCAAGGGCCTGATCGACGATTCCGTGCAAAAAGTCGACGTGGGCACGGACCTGGTCGACAAGGCCGGCAAGACGATGGAAGAAATCGTGCAAAGCATCGGCTTCGTCACGTCCATCATGAGCGAAATCAGCAACGCCAGCGAAGAGCAGAGCGCGGGCATCGAGCAAGTCAACCAGGCCATTTCCGAAATGGACCAGGTGACCCAGCAAAATGCGGCCCTGGTGGAAGAAGCGTCGGCCGCGGCCGAAGCCATGCAGGAACAGGCGAGCGAACTGGCGCAGGTGGTCAGCGTGTTCCGCCTCGATGCGAACGCGGCGGCGACCGACCGTTTCAGCGCCAAGGCGGCGCAGCGCAGCGCGCCGGCAACCCCGGCAGCGCCAGTCCGCAAGGCCTCCATCCCTGCCCTGCGCCTGCCCGCGACGCGCGCCAGCAGCAAGGCGAGCGCACCTGCCGAAGGCGAGTGGGAAGAGTTTTAAATCTGCTGCAGCAAGCCGCGCGCCATCAAGCCGCGCGCGCTTGCGCTGTGGCGATCAGTGCCGCCAGCTCGCGCGGCGCGGATTGCCCCAGAAATTCCAGGGCCAGCGCCTCCGGATCGATGGCGGCATCCATCGGCAAGCCATGCTCGAAACCGCCCACCATAGTGCGGCAGAAATGCGGCGATTCGGCCCGCGTTTCCACATACCAGCAACCCGCATGACCCTGCACGAAGTATTCGCCGATAAAGTAGCCGAGCATGGTTTTCACCCATTGCCAGCTCTCGTCGCGGATGACGATGGTGCGCATGGCCGCATCGATGTACGGCAGGTACTCGGCCGCATTGGTCAGCACTTCGTGCGCGGGCTGGATGCCCAGGCGCTCGACAAAATTCACCAGCGACGCGCCCAGCGCGTCATAGTAGGCATCAAAAGCCGTTTGGCTTTGCTGCAATAATTGTTCTTGTTCGTACGACAGCATTCACACTCCACAGACATTCAACAATTCCGACCATCCCGAGAAATCGGGCGGAGCAGACTTCCCCCTATTTTACGCCACGCTCACATCGACGCCCGCGCGCTGCAGCAAGGCCTGGTTGCGGGCGGACAGATGCGTCACCTGCAGGTGCTTGCCCGCCTTGTCGTAGCGCTCGTACAAGGCTTCGATGGCCGCGACGGCCGAGTGGTCGGCCATGTGCAGATGCCGGCAATCGAGGATGACGCGGACCGGATCGGCGGCCGGCCGGAACAGTTCCAGGAAATGCGTGGTCGAGGCGAAAAACAGGGTGCCGTGCGGCAGGTACACGCGCACGCCGGAGCTGCCATCATCGATGTCGGCGCGCATGTCGCGCGCATGTTGCCAGGCAAAATTCAAGGCGGCAATCACGATGCCGCACAGCACGGCCATCGCCAGGTCCGTGAACACGGTAATCACCGTCACGGCGACGATCACCAGCGCATCCTGCAACGGCACCTTGCCCAGCACGCGCAAGGAACCCCAGGCAAACGTCTGCTGCGCCACGACGAACATCACGCCGACCAGCGCAGCCAGCGGGATGCGCTCGATCAGCGGCGACAGGAACAGGATGAACAATAAAATCATCACGCCGGCCGTCACGCCCGACAGGCGCGAGCGGCCGCCCGAGCTCAGGTTGATCATCGTCTGCCCGATCATGGCGCAGCCGCCCATGCCGCCAAACAGCCCCGACACGACGTTCGAAGCGCCGAGCGCGATGCATTCGCGGTTCGGCTGGCCCCGCGTTTCAGTCATCTCATCGGTGAGATTAAAGGTGAGCAAGGTTTCCAGCAAGCCCACCATGGCCATCAGCGCCGCATACGGGAAGATGATGTGCAAGGTCGCCATATCCAGCGGCACGGCGGGCCAATGCAGGGCCGGCAAGCCACCGGCGATGTGCGCGAGGTCGCCCAGGGTGCGCGTGGGCAGGTGCAGGAAATGGCTGAGCACGCCCACGCCCAGGATGGCCACCAGCGCGGGCGGCACGGCTTTTGTCAGGCGCGGCAACACGTAGACGATGGCCATGGTAAGCAGCACCAGCGCGCCCATCACATACAAGGGCGTGCCTTGCAGCCAGGTTTCGCCCTGCGGCGTGGCCTGGCGAAAGTGTTCGAGCTGGGACATGGCGATGACGATGGCCAGGCCATTCACAAAGCCCAGCATCACGGGATGGGGCACCATGCGGATCAGCTTACCCAGGCGCAAGAGGCCGAACAGCGCCATGATGATGCCGCTCAGCACCACGGTCGCCAGCAGGTATTGCACGCCATGCTGGGCCACCAGCGCCACGATGACGACGGCCATGGAACCGGCCGCGCCCGAAATCATGCCGGGACGCCCGCCAAAGATGGCCGCCAATGCGCAGATGATGAAAGCGCCATACAGGCCCATCAGGGGATTCAACTGTGCCACCAGGGCAAAGGCGATGCATTCGGGCACCAGGGCGAACGAGGTGGTCAGGCCCGCCAGGATGTTTTTTTGTATGTTCGAGAACCACTCTTCCCGAAAACTTGCGTTGATCATTGATTCACGTCCAGGGTCGGAACAGGGAAATGCGCGTCCAATGGACAGCCATCGGGCGCAGCCATGCAGGCAGGCTTCGCGGGGAAGCCGCGACTAGGTTTAACGGAGAGGAAAATCGTCAGCGACTACATGGGGGTGGCGAAAAGGAAAAGATTCATCAGCGCACCATAGGGTGCGGCTGAGCCTGCAGACATTATACAAGATGCGGCCGGGCCGGATGGGCGGGACAGCGGCACCCAGACGCGGGCAGGAAAATAATGTTTCCAGCAGCTGTATTTGCAAAATAAAAATAATTTAAATGGAATATTTTTAAATAATACTGCTGTTTCAATTGGATAGTATCTATGCAATTTTCTCCATTATTCTACACAGCAGCGGTGGAGACTGCTTACCACATTAAAAAACGGGGCGTATCCGAAAAGCCAGACGAGTAGGAAAACCGAGGAGGAATCATGACCGACGCGCAATTATATGCCAGCAATATTACAATCAACATTCTCGTTGTAATAGACACCGATCTGATTATGGCTCAGCATCCGCGTCAGACCGCCCCTGATCAGAGCAAGCCCGTGGGCCTGGCGCATACCAGCCAGTACATGATTGCCACCGACCCGCGCGGCATCAATAGCGGACAAGGCTCTGCCGACCTGAGTTTCAGGGCCAACGTGGGCGACTATGTCTCGTTCACCGGCGCCTCCATCTATGACAACGCCGATTCGGCCGTCATTGTGTATGGCATCAATTACTGGAATGGCGACAAGGTCTTCAATACCTTTGTCTCCAATACCATTACCCGCAGAAATGCGGTCATGCCGAATTCGGATTCCTCGAATGGTTTGCCGGCAATACAGCAACCGCGCAATTTTTCTAATTTCACGGCGCAGGTATCCAAATCCGGCACGGAAAATTTCTATGTCTATATTGCCGTATATAGCCTGAATGACGATGGCCAGACGCAAAGCCTGTATGGTTATTTTTATTGGGATCCACAGATTACTGTCGGTTAGTCATTTCCCGGAAATCAAATAAACTGAAGCCCTGTATTTAATTGCAGCCGACGCCGTTCAGCCGCATAGGCAAAAAAAAGCCCACCGAAGTGGGCTTTTTTATCTGCGCGTCAATCACTGCGCTGCATCTGGAGGCGAGGACGGGAATCGAACCCGTCTAAACGGCTTTGCAGGCCGCTGCATAACCTCTTTGCTACCTCGCCAGAGGAACTGCTTGGATGCGCCTTGCGGCCCACCTTGAAAACTGGAGCGGGAGAAGAGTCTCGAACTCTCGACCTCAACCTTGGCAAGGTTGCGCTCTACCAACTGAGCTACTCCCGCATTGGAGCTTGTTTACCGCTTAATCACGCCGCATGACTGCGTTGCGGCGGATAAAAAAAGGAAGCCAGCTTAGCTTCCCTTTAGAATTCTGGAGCGGGAGAAGAGTCTCGAACTCTCGACCTCAACCTTGGCAAGGTTGCGCTCTACCAACTGAGCTACTCCCGCATTGGAGCTTCTATTTTCTGCTACTGCCATTCTTGCTGTACTGCTTCAGCTTTCGCTGGAGCGGGAGAAGAGTCTCGAACTCTCGACCTCAACCTTGGCAAGGTTGCGCTCTACCAACTGAGCTACTCCCGCATACGAACCGCTATTTTACTGCTTTTTGCTACCGTTTACCAGTGCTGCTTTACTGCTGATCCAGTGTTCACTGGAGCGGGAGAAGAGTCTCGAACTCTCGACCTCAACCTTGGCAAGGTTGCGCTCTACCAACTGAGCTACTCCCGCAGTGGACAACATTGTATCAGAAGCTCTAGTACATCGCCAGTACTACTTTTTACTGCATTTGCTGTTTTTACCTATGACACGATCCAGAAAACTGGAGCGGGAGAAGAGTCTCGAACTCTCGACCTCAACCTTGGCAAGGTTGCGCTCTACCAACTGAGCTACTCCCGCGTCATCAACAACAGGCCAGCATTATAGAGGGATTACAGGGGCTGTCAACGGGCAATATCTGGTGTTTTGCAAAATATTCCGCATAAAGCAGCCAATGCAGTCTTAAGGTCCTCCGAATAGCGTAGCGAGCAAGCGCAATATCGTGTCGAGTAGCGAAGCTGTACGAAGGTACAGCGAGCAACGGAGACGCGAGAGTGCGCTGCGCAGTAGCTAGGCGGAGCGGCCTTAATGCAGATTTCCGGCCTTTTCCTTGATCAGCGGCCATGCCAGGCGCAAGTAATAGAACATCGACCACACCGTCAGCACGCAGGCGATCCACAGCAGCTTCTCGCCCCACACATGGGTGTCGATCGCGCCGAAGATCACTTCGTGGTACAGCAGCAAGGGAATGGCCGTCATCTGCGCGGCCGTCTTGATCTTGCCGATCGAGCTGACGGCCACCGATTTCGACGCGCCGATCTGCGCCATCCATTCGCGCAAGGCGGAAATCGTGATTTCACGGCCGATGATGATGAAGGCCAGCACGGCATTGACCCGGTCCAGCTGCACCAGCACCAGCAAGGCGCCCGCCACCATCAGCTTGTCGGCGACCGGGTCGAGGAAGGCGCCGAAGGCCGACGTCTGGTTCCAGCGCCGCGCGAGGAAACCATCGAACCAGTCGGTCACGGCCGCAACGATGAAGACCAGGGTGGCAACCAGGTTCTGGTCGCCATGCAGCAGCATCGACGGCGGCAGGTAAAACACGCCGACGACGAGCGGGATCAGGGCCACGCGCAGCCAGGTCAAAAGGATGGGAATATTAAAAGGCATAAGAGAGCAATCGGCCGACGGGTAAATTGAACATGAAGAAAGCGTGAAGAAAGCGCCACTAGTCTACATGGCCCGGCAACATTAGCCTAGTCCGGTTGCCGCAGCGCCGGACCAGGCCCCATCCATTAATGCAGCTGCTTGTAGATCTCTTCCGCCAGTTGCGTGGAAATCCCCTCCACCGACATCAGATCCTCGACGCTGGCGTCGACCACGCCGCGCAAGCCGCCAAAGCGCGACAGCAGTTTCTGGCGGCGCTTGGCGCCGATTCCTTCGATTTCTTCCAGGCGCGACGTCTGGCGCGTCTTGGCCCGCTTGGCGCGCATACCGGTAATGGCAAAGCGGTGCGCCTCGTCGCGGATTTGCGCGATCAGCATCAGGGCCGCCGATTCCTTGCCCAGTTCCTGCGCCGCGCGGCCATCGACGAACAGCAAGGTTTCCAGGCCCACCTTGCGCCCTTCCCCCTTGGCCACGCCGACAATCAAGCTGATATCGAGTCCCAGCTCGGCGAACACCTGGCGCGCCATTTCGATCTGGCCCTTGCCGCCGTCGATCAGCACCACGTCAGGCATCACGCCGTCGCCATTGGCCACCTTCTCGTAGCGGCGCATCAAGACCTGGCGCATGGCCGCGTAATCGTCGCCGGGCGTGATATCGTTGATGTTGTAGCGCCGGTATTCGCCGTTCTGCATGGCGTGGTGGTGGAACACCACGCACGAGGCCTGCGTCGCTTCGCCCTGCGTGTGGCTGATGTCGAAACATTCCACGCGCAGGCTGTCCAGGTCTTCCGTTTCCAGGCGCAGCGCCTCGGCCAGCGCGCGCGTGCGCGACTGCTGCGAGCCCTGCTCGGACAACAGGCGCGCCAGCGAAATCCCGGCGCCCTTCTGCGCCATTTCCAGCCACTGGCGGCGCTGACCCTGCGGCTGGAAGATCAGGTTGATGCGGTGGCCGCACTGCTCCATCAACGCCACCATCAGGGCCGGCTGGTCGAACTCGATATTCAGGATCAAGGTGCCGGGAATGAATTTTTCCGTGTAGTGCTGGGCCAGGAAGGCGGCCAGCACTTCCACCTCGATCGGCTCTTCGGCAATCGCCGCCGCATCGCTGAGCTGGCTGGGGAAATAGGCGCGGTCGCCCAAGTGGCGCCCGCCCCGTACCATGGCCAGGTTGACGCAGGCGCGCCCGCCCTGCACCAGCACGGCGATGATGTCGACGTCGGCGTCGCCCGTCGTTTCCATGCTCTGCTGGTGCAGCACGCGCGACAGCGAGGCGATCTGGTTGCGCACCACCACGGCTTGCTCGAATTTCAGTTCGGCGGCAAACGCGTGCATCTTCTTTTCCAGGTCGGCCATCACTTCGCTCTGGCGCCCGCGCAGGAAGCGCGCCGCGTTTTCCACGTCGTTTTTATAATCTTCCTTGCTGATCAGGTCCACGCACGGCGCGCTGCAGCGGCCGATCTGGTGCAGCAGGCAGGGCCGCGTGCGGTTGGCGTACACGCTGTCCTCGCAGGTGCGGATCAAGAACACCTTTTGCAGGATCTGCATCGATTCCTTGACGGCCCAGGAACTGGGGAACGGCCCGAAATACTGGTTTTTCTTGTCCACCGCGCCCCGGTAATACACCATGCGCGGCGCATCGCCATTCGTGATTTTCAGATACGGATACGATTTATCATCGCGGAACAGGATGTTGTAGCGCGGCTGCAGCGCCTTGATCAGGTTGTTTTCCAGGATCAGGGCTTCCGCCTCGCTGTGCGTGACCGTCGTTTCCAGGCGCGCGATGCGCTCGACCATCATGGCGATGCGGGGGCTGGCCAGGTTTTTCTGGAAATAGCTGGACACGCGCTTTTTCAGGTCGCGCGCCTTGCCGACGTACAGCACCTTGTCGGCGGCGTCGAAATAGCGGTACACGCCGGGCAGGTTCGGCAGCTTGGCGACGGTGGCCAGCACCTGCGCGCGCGGGTCGGGCGGCGTTTCCGTGGAATTGAGGTCGGGTATTGCTTCGGTCATTGCTGGCTCTTAAATGGGGTCAGACCCGCCGGGGGAATACGTCCCAGTGGGACGCATTCCGATCGAAAAGACTGACCCCAGCAGTCGTCTGCATTACGGCGCTTGCTCCACAATCACAAACGCCACGGCATACTCTTCTTCATCGCTGATCGTCACTTGCGCGCTCAGGCGATTCTTTTCCATGAAGTCGGCCAGCACGCCGCTGCAGACGATCATCGGCTTGCCGCTGGGATGGTTCAGCATCTGCGCGGCGGGCCAGGTCATCGGCATGCGCAAGCCCAGGCCGATGGCCTTGGAAAACGCCTCTTTGGCCGCGAAGCGCGTGGCCAGGAAGCGCACGCCGCGCACGGCATTCTTGGCGCTGCGGGCACGGAATTTTTCCAGCTCCTGCGGCCCCAATATCTTTTTCGCGAAACGCTCGCCGTGGCGCGCCAGGGCCGCCTCGATGCGGGGAATCTTGCAGATATCGGTACCGATGCCGTAAATCATGCCGAGCTCCCTTGTCAGGCCCTGTGGCCCAGGCGCGTGGCCACCATGATGGCCTTCATTTCGCGCACGGCATTTTCCCAGCCGACAAACACGGCATGCGCGACGATGGCGTGGCCGATGTTCAGTTCGGCAATATCGGGAATGGCGGCGATCGCTTGCACGTTGGTGTAATGCAAGCCGTGGCCCGCGTTGACCTTCAAGCCGCGGCCCACGCCGAACAGCACGCCGGCCTTGATGCGTTCCAGTTCAGCCAGCTGCTCGGCGCCTTGCGTATCGGCGTAACGCCCCGTGTGCAGCTCGATCACGGGCGCACCCAGTTCGGCGGCGGCGGCGATCTGTTGCTCATCGGCATCGATGAACAGGCTCACGCGGATGCCCTCGCCTTGCAGCTGCTGCACGGCCGCCTGCACTTCCTTGAAATAGCGCACCACGTCCAGGCCCCCTTCCGTCGTCACTTCCGTGCGTTTTTCCGGCACCAGGCACACGTCGGCCGGGCGGATGCCGCAGGCGAAGTCGATCATTTCCTGCGTCACGGCCGCTTCCAGGTTCATACGCGTGAGCAACTGCGGCGCGATGGCGATCACGTCCGCATCCTTGATGTGGCGGCGGTCTTCGCGCAGGTGCAGGGTGATGGCGTCGGCGCCCGCCTGTTCGGCCAGCAATGCCGCGCGGATCGGGTCCGGATACGCGGTGCCGCGCGCATTACGCAAGGTGGCCACGTGGTCAATGTTGACGCCCAGGTCGATGACGGGGCCGGAAGGCTGCAAAAAGCTCATAGTGATGGTATCCGTAAAGTGCTGTAGCGCAACCGCTACAACTGCATTAAATCGATCAGTATCTGGCGCGTGTTCAAGGTGGCGCCCCCCAGTTGATGGGCCAGCAAAAAGCGCATCAGCAGCTTGCTTTGCGCCTGCGTGGCCACGTCAAGGTAATCTTCGCGCTCCATGTCGAGCAGGGTCTTGCCCGTGATCTTGGGCCAGGCGTCGGCGGCGCGCGCCGGGCGCGGTCCCCGTTCCGGGTCGACCACGTACACCTGCCCCGCTTCGACGGCCTGGCGCGTGCCCGTGCAGCGCGTCAGGTCGGCCGCCACGCCCGTTTCCTTGAGCAGCGCGCGCTCGAACTTGCGCAGCACGATGGGCGGCGGCTCATTGTGCGCCAGTTGATTCAAGGTGGCAACGTAGTGGTCGAACAGGACGGGATGCGGATCGTCGCGCGCCAGCAATTTCACCAGCAATTCGTTCAAATAGAAACCGCACAGCAGGGCCGTCTTTTCCAGCGGCAGCATGCCGCCCACCCATTCCGCGCCCGTCAGGATGCGCAGCTCGGACTTGCCCGTCCAGCCCGCCTGCAGGGGCTGGAACGTCTGCAGCACGCCGCGCAACTGCGAATGGGGCCGCTTGGCGCCCTTGGCGACGAGCGCGATGCGGCCGTATTCGCGTGTGAACACGTCGACGATAAGGCTGGTCTCTTTATGCGGATAGCTGTGCAGCACGAAGGCTGGCTGGCCCGTGATGCGGCCGTCGCGCGCGGGCGGACGGCTGCGCCGGGGTGCTGCGGAAGGTGCGGCCGGCGGCGCGATGGCCGCCGGCGCGGGGACAACGGGTGAGGCTGGCGCAGGATCGTGCAGCGCTGGCGTGGTGGTGCTCATGCGTGTGGTGTCGCCCCCGGGTTGCGGATTACTCGTAGCCGTAGGCGCGCAAGCCGGCCTCGTTGTCGGCCCAGCCCGACTTGACCTTGACCCAGATTTCCAGGTACACGGGGCCGCCGAACAGTTTTTCCATATCCAGGCGGGCCTGGGTGGAGACTTCCTTCAGGCGCGCGCCCTTGTTGCCGATGATCATGGATTTATGCGTATCGCGCTCGACCAGGATGGCGGCGAACACGCGGCGCAAATCGCCTTCCTGCTCGAATTTCTCGATCAGCACGGTGCTCGTGTACGGCAGTTCGTCGCCGACGAAGCGGAACAGTTTTTCGCGCACGATTTCCGAGGCGAGGAATTTCTCGCTGCGGTCCGTGATGTCGTCCGGGCCAAAGATGGGCTGGTTTTCCGGCAAGAAGCGCTTGATCTCGTTCTGCAGGCCTTCCAGCTGGAAGTGCAGCTTGGCGGACACAGGAACGATGGCGGCGAAGTCGCGCATGGCGGCGATCTTTTGCGCGAACGGCAGCAGCACGGCCTTGTCCTTGACCCTGTCCGATTTATTGATGACGAGGATGCACGGCACTTCCTTCGGCAGCAGGTCCATCACTTGCTGGTCGGCCGGGCCGAACGTGCCCGCCTCGATCACGTACAGGATGACGTCCGACGAAATCAGCGTGTTCGTGACGGTCTTGTTCAGCGTCTTGTTCAGCGCGTTCGAGTGGCGCGTCTGGAAGCCGGGCGTGTCGACGTAGATGAATTGCGCGTCCGGCACCGTCTGGATGCCCGTGATGCGGTGGCGCGTGGTTTGCGCCTTGCGCGAAGTGATGCTGACCTTCGCGCCGATCAGCACGTTCATCAGGGTCGATTTGCCCACGTTGGGGCGGCCCACGATGGCGATATAGCCACAGCGGAAGTTGTCGGGCATTTTGGTGGCTGTCATGCTAGTGTCGATTCTGTTTAGTGTGAGCGGCGATCGCCGGGGCAGCCGGGGCTGACGCGTCGTCGCTCTGGATGGTGGCAATGCCGGCCAGCTTGAGCTGGGCGGCGCGCGGTTTGGGCTTGCGGCTGGCGGCAGGCGACTTCAACAGCGCCTGCTCGGCCACGTCCAGCGCCAGTTTGGCGGCGGCTTGCTCACCGGCGCGGCGGCTTCCGCCACGGCCGTAAACCTGGATGTTCAATTTCGGCACCAGGCATTCGATCTCGAATTCCTGGCTGTGGGCGGCGCCATGGGTAGCCACCACGTTGTACTGTGGCAGCGAAATTTTCTTGCTCTGCAAAAACTCCTGCAGCAGGGTCTTGGCATCCTTGCCCAGCGTTTGCGGATCGACCGAGTCGAGGATGGGAATGTAGAAGGCGCGGATCACCGTGCTGGCGGCGTCAAAACCCGTGTCGAGGAAGATGGCGCCCAGCAAGGCTTCCAGCGTGTCGGCGAGGATCGACGGACGGCGAAAGCCGCCCGATTTGAGCTCGCCTTCGCCCAGGCGCAAAAATTGCGACAATTCCAGCTTTTGCGCGATTTCATACAGCGACTGCTGCTTGACCAGGTTGGCACGCAGGCGCGACAGGTCGCCCTCGTCGATAGTCTTGAAACGTTCGTACAGGATGGAAGCGACCACGCAGTTGAGGATGGAGTCGCCGAGGAATTCCAGCCGCTCGTTATGCAAACTGCTGTGGCTACGGTGCGTCAAGGCTTGCTGCAACAGGCCAGCATCCTGGAACGTATAGCCTAAACGGGTTTGCAATAGCTGAAGATTCATTGTTGTTTCTGTGTCATCTGAGTAATTCGGCTGGCCGCCGCGCGGGGAGTCGGCGCGGCAGCCATGGTTGGTCCATTACAGACCAGGCCGGCTTAGTGTATGCCGCCCACGCGTTTCGGATTGCTGAAGTTCATCCACACCAGGAAAGCCTTGCCGACGATGTTTTCGTTCGGCACGAAACCCCAGTAGCGGCTGTCCGCGCTATTGTCGCGGTTATCGCCCATCATGAAGTAGTTGCCTTGTGGCACCACACACGTGAAGCCGTCTTCGTTGTAGTTGCACGCCTCCTTGTGCGGGAAATCCTTCACTTCGCGCAAGTTCAACGTGGGAGCGGGCTCGTCGTTGAGGATGCGGTGGCTCACGCCCGTCAGGTTTTCTTCCAGCTGCTTGTGGTAGACCGTGCTTTCGTCATCGAGGTAGTCGTCCAGCGGGGTGTACGCCACTTCCTTGCCGTTGACCGTCAAGCGCTTGTTTTCATAGGTGATTTTATCACCGGGCACCCCGATCACGCGCTTGATATAGTCTTGCGACATATCTTTCGGATACTTGAACACCATCACGTCGCCGCGCTGCGGATCATTGACTTCAATGATGCGCTTGTTGACGATCGGCAAACGAATGCCATAGGTGAACTTGTTTACCAGGATCAAATCGCCGACCAGCAAGGTCGGCACCATCGAGCTCGACGGGATCTTGAACGGCTCGTACAGGAACGAACGCAGGCAGAACACGAGGGCGATGACGGGAAAGAAGCTGCCCGAATACTCGACCCAGGTCGGCTGGCGCAACAGATCTGCCTCGATGGCGGCGCGGCGGCTGCTGCTACTACCATCGGACTTGATACCTTCAGCCAACGACTTCGCTTGACGCTCATCGAACTCGGCCAAGGCACGGTCGGCCGCCTGGCGGCGCTGCTTGGACAGATAAAATACATCCAGGCACCAGACCAGGCCCGTCAACACCATCAGCACGAACAGGATTAAAGCGAAATTTCCTAAAATCACTTGCAGGTTCATTGATTAACCATCCACTTGTAAAATTGCCAGGAATGCCTCTTGCGGGATCTCCACGGAACCCACTTGCTTCATGCGTTTCTTACCCGCCTTTTGTTTTTCCAGCAATTTTTTCTTGCGGCTGATGTCGCCGCCGTAGCACTTGGCCAGGACGTTCTTGCGCAAGGCTTTTACGTTCTCGCGCGAAATGATGTTCGCGCCGATGGTCGCCTGGATGGCCACGTCGAACATCTGGCGCGGAATCAGTTCGCGCATCTTGGCAGCCACCTGACGGCCACGGTACTGGCTGTTCGAACGGTGAACGATGATGGCCAGCGCATCGACTTTTTCGCTGTTGATCAGCATGTCGACCTTGACCACGTCGGCCGCGCGGTATTCCTTGAACTCGTAATCCATCGAGGCATAGCCGCGCGAGGTCGATTTCAAGCGGTCGAAGAAGTCCAGCACGATCTCGGCCATCGGCATTTCATACACGAGCTTGACCTGGCGGCCGTGGTAGCTCATGTCCATCTGGATGCCGCGCTTGCCGATACACAGGGTGATCACGGAGCCCACGTATTCCTGCGGCATGTACAGATTGACGGTGACGATAGGCTCGCGCACTTCCTCGATGCGCGACGGATCGGGCATCTTCGACGGATTGTCAACGTTGATCATGGTGCCGTCGCGCTGGATCACTTCGTACACCACGGTTGGCGCCGTGGTGATCAGGTCCATGTCGAATTCGCGTTCGAGGCGCTCCTGCACGATTTCCATGTGCAGCAAGCCCAGGAAGCCGCAGCGGAAGCCGAAGCCCAGCGCCTGCGACACTTCCGGCTCGTACATCAGGGCCGCATCGTTCAGTTTCAGCTTTTCCAGCGAGTCGCGCAGCGCGTCGTACTGGTTCGCTTCCACGGGGAACAGGCCGGCGAACACTTGCGGCTGCACTTCCTTGAAGCCAGGCAATGGCGCGGCGGCAGGACGGTTGGCCAGAGTGACGGTATCGCCCACTTTCGCCGCTTTCAATTCCTTGATGCCGGCAATGATGAAGCCCACCTGGCCTGCCGACAACTGCGGCAAGGATTGCGAACGGGGCGAGAACACGCCGATGTCTTCCACCAGCTGCACCGAATCGGTGGCCATCAGGCGGATCTTGTCTTTCGGTTTCAGGGTACCGTTGATCACGCGCACCAGCATGACCACGCCCACATAGGCGTCATACCAGGAGTCGACGATCAGCGCCTGCAGCGGCGCATCGGGGTCGCCCTTCGGTGGCGGCACCTTGACGATCAGCTGCTCGAGCACGTCCAGCACGCCGAAGCCCGTCTTGGCCGAGCAATGCACGGCGTCGGCCGCGTCGATGCCGATCACGTCTTCGATCTCGGCAATCGCGCTCGGTGGATCCGCGTTCGGCAAATCGATCTTGTTCAGGACGGGCACCACTTCCACGCCCAGGTCCAGCGCCGTGTAGCAGTTGGCGACCGTTTGCGCTTCCACGCCTTGCGATGCGTCCACTACCAGCAGAGCGCCTTCGCACGCCGACAGCGAGCGCGACACTTCATAGCTGAAGTCGACGTGGCCGGGCGTATCGATCAGGTTCAGGTTGTAGATCTGGCCATCGCGCGCCTTGTAGTGCAGGGCCGCCGTTTGCGCCTTGATGGTAATGCCGCGCTCGCGCTCCAGATCCATCGAATCGAGCACCTGCGCCTCCATCTCGCGGTCGGACAAGCCGCCGCACAATTGAATGATGCGGTCAGCCAGGGTCGATTTACCGTGGTCAATATGGGCGATGATGGAGAAGTTGCGTATGTTGTTCATTAACTAATATAAGTGCGAAGTTGACGACACTGCTTTAACAGGAATCAGGGGGATCATGTCCGGGCCAAACAGGGCCAAAACCAGGCGCCCCACTCATGATGAAAAAAGCGCTCCGAGCAGGACATCTGCATGCCCAGGCGAGCGCTTTTGAAGCGACAGAAGCTGCTGCCTCGGACAGTAGCTTTTTCGACCTCCCCATTTTACCGGATTTCAGAGTAGAAAGCCCGTCTTATGAGGCCGGCACCGGGGCAAGCCGATCTTTTCGGCTGTTTTCAGCACCAGAATGGTGCAATGCAGTGTCAATATTGATAGTTAAACTACATCAGGCAGCGCCGCACGGCCGCCGCATCGAGAAAATAATGACAGAGCTCGGGCTGCGCCAGGTCGCCGAACAGCACCGGGACCAACTCGTCGAAACGGGCCAGCAGCGAGGCGTCGGGCGAGGCGTCGATGTCGATCACGTCCACGGTGAACGGTTTTTCAGGCGGCTGCAGCAGGAGCAAGGCGTCGAGCATGTCCTGGCAAAGGTGACAATAACTGCGGGAATAGAGCGTGAAGTGCATGGAAAAGAGAAAAAGGCATCCCGGCCACAGCCGGGATGCAGGTGAATCAGAACCTTACTTCGCCGACGGGCGCAGCGAAACGAATTGCGCTACGTCGCCGCGGCGCACCAGCACCGCCGACGTCTTTTTCGGATCGAGCTTGGCCACGAGGGCGTTGAACTGCTTGGCGTCTTTCACGGCAACGTTATTCAGCTGCAAGATCACGTCGCCAGGCTGCAGGCCGGCCAGAGCCGCCACGCCATCGGCCTCGTCAACCTGCACGCCGGCGTCGATCTTCAATTCCTGTTTCTTCGCGGCCGGCACGTCGCTGACCTTCAGCCCCAGTGCATTGACGGCTTGCGCTTCCGGCTCCCTGGCGCCCTTCTTCGCCGTTTTCTCGCTTTCCAGCTCGACGACGGTGACGGGAATGTCCTGCTGTGCTCCCTTGCGCCAGACGGTGAGCGTGGACTTGCCGTTGACGGGAGCGCCGCCCACCAGACGCGGCAGGTCTGACGAACGCTCGATCGGCGCGCCGTTGAATTTCAGGATGATGTCACCCGGCTTGATGCCCGCCTTGTCAGCCGGACCGCCCGGCTCCACCATCGACACTTGCGCGCCCTTGGCATTCGGCAAGCCCAGCGATCCCGCCACGTCCTTGCTCACTTCGCCGATCTGCACACCGATGCGGCCGCGCACGACCTTGCCCGTCTTTTTCAGCTGCTCGCCCACGCGCATGGCTTCATCGATGGGCACGGCAAACGAAATGCCGTTGTAGGCGCCGGACAGGGTGGCGATCTGCGAATTGATGCCGATCACTTCGCCGCGCATATTGATCAGGGGACCGCCCGAGTTGCCGGGATTGACGGCAACGTCGCTCTGGATCAACGGCAGGTAGTCGCCCGTGTCGCGCGACTTCGCGGAAATAATGCCGGCCGTCACCGTGTTTTCCAGGTTGAACGGCGAGCCGATGGCGATCACCCATTCGCCCACGCGGATCTTGTTCGAATCGCCGATAGTCAGGCGCGGCAGGTTGCCGCCCTCGATTTTCAGCAGGGCCACGTCGGTGCGCGCATCGACGCCGATCACCTTGGCCTTGAATTCGCGCTTGTCCGTCAGCGTGACGTAGACCTCGTCGGCGCCATCGACCACGTGGGCATTGCTCAGCACGTAGCCATCGGCCGAGATGATGAAGCCGGAACCGACACCGCGTTGCACTTCCTGTTCCTGCGGCACGGCGCGGCGGCCGCCACGCGGCGCCTGCTGGCGCGGCGTCGGCATGGCGCCGCCGAAGAAGCGGCGCAGGAATTCCTGCATTTCCTGCTCATCCTGACTGCCGGCGCCGGCGCCGCCCATTCTCAGGCGTTCGGTGGTGCGGATATTCACCACGGCCGGGCCCACGGCGTCGACCAGGTCCGAGAAATCAGGCAGTTTCACTGCCGGCACGGCGGCCTGCGCCTGTGGCGCCAGGCCCAGCATGGTGGGAGCCAGAAACACGCCAGCGGTACCGAACAATAAGGCGGAAAGCGTCTTTACTGAAAACGACTTGCTGGCGGCACACATGTTTTTTTTCATGGAAAGGATCTCTTCGAATATATAAACGGATCAAAACGCGAATCAGGCGATTGCCTGCGTGCACGATTGGCCGTCATGACGGCGTCCCCGGGGCAAACCCATCCGGTAGCGCGCATGGCAGCAACAATATATCGCAAAAGCAAGATATTGCCTGCACACAGTGTCAATCGTACCGAAGGCCAGTGTCAAGAGGGCGACAGGAACGTTAAGCCTGGCATAAGATGGCGAAACGTCCTAGCGCTGCGCCAGCGGCCCCGCCTCCAGCGGTTCGGCTGCGCCCGGCGGCACGATGGCGGCGGACAGAGGCAGCAGCGGTTCCGCATGGGCAGGCGCAGGCTCGGCGGCCAGGCGGCTGGCCAGACGTGCATCGAACTGGGCGCTCAGTGCATGGCCGCACTGCTCCGAGCGCAGCACGTCACCGATATGGCGATAGGCATTCCAGGCTTGCCGCCCCTCATCCGTGTCGAGGGCGGCAAAAGCCAGTTCGAGTTCGCTCGCCGCCAGCTCGCCATCGGCCAGGGCGGAAATAGTCTCGTGCAATCGTGTGTGCGTATCCATGATGGGTCCTGCCATTTCAAGAGGATCGGTGCGAAAACCGGGCGCAGCCATGCCAACCTCATACTCTTCAGATTACCAGCGCTTGTCAATTGGCATGTCCAGCAACGGTTTCAATTTTTCCGCAATCACTTCGCGCGCGCGAAAAATCCGGCTGCGCACGGTGCCGATGGGGCACGCCATGATCTCCGATATTTCTTCATAGCTCAGGCCCTCGATCTCGCGCAGCACGATGGCCGTGCGCAATTCGATGGGCAGCACATCCATGGCCGCATTGACGGTGGCCGCAATCTGCTTGCTCGCCAGCACCGATTCGGGTGTATTGTTGTCACGCAATTTATTGCCGTCATCGAAGGACTCGGCCTGCTCGGCGTCCGCATCGCTGGACGTGGCGGCGCGCCTGCCCTGCGTGACGAGATAATTCTTGGCCGTATTGATGCCGATGCGGTACAGCCAGGTATAAAAAGCGGCATCGCCGCGAAAATGGCGCAGCGCCCGGTATGCCTTGATAAAGGTTTCCTGCACCACATCTTCGGCCTCCGCCGGGTCGTGCACCAGGCGCGACACGAGGCGCATCAAGCGGCGCTGGTATTTCGATACCAGCACATCGAATGCCCGTTTGTCGCCAGCCTGCACCCGCTCGACCAGTAACTGATCATACTCGCGCTCTGTCCTCACGCCCGATGTCCCTGTAGTCATGCAGCGTGGGCGCCTGTATGGATATAGAGTTGGCCCGCTGCAAGAAGTTCAGTGTTCGCCCCACTTTTATTCGCCCCCACGCCGCGCCGCAATGGCCCGGCACGCCACGGCCAGCGGGCGGAAGGCGGGGCAGCCGCTGCCGCGCTGCACCAGCACCTGCGTGTGCCGCCCCGCGGCATCGGCAAGGCACAGCACCAGCAGCGACGGCCACAGGGTCGAGCCCGGCAACAGGCGCAGCCCTGACGGCTGTGACGGCCCCGGGCCGGGCGGCGCCGCCACCCCGCCGGCATCCGCCCCTGGCGCTCCTCCATGCTCCAGATATACCGCCAGCCGCAATTGGCCAACCGGCGAAATATCAAGCGTCTGCGGCTTTCTGCGCCTGCGCAGCAAAGCGAGCAACAACACGCCGCCAGCCGTGCTCAGCAACGCGCCGGGCCAGCCCAGCGCATAGCCGCCCACCAGTTGGCCAGGCACCGCCGCAGCGCGCCACGCACCGCTCAGGGGCCAGGCGGCAAGCAAGGCGCACAGTCCCAGCGCCGCTTGCAACAGACGCAAACAGACAGGCGTGCGAATGACAGCCGCTACTGCGATTGACATACTTCATGGGAAAAAAAAAGGCGCGCCGGCAACATGCCGGGCAAATTCAGGCGCCAACGAACGTTGGCGCCGAATCAGCGCTCACTACGATTTGACCGTAGCGAGCGCTTGAAAGTTCCTGCTTATTTCGCTTTACCGAAAATCAGTGTGCCATTCGTGCCGCCGAAGCCGAACGAATTCTTCACTGCATAATCGATCTTCATATCCCGCGCCGTGTTGGCACAGAAATCGAGATCGCAAGCCGGATCCTGGTTGAAGATGTTGATGGTCGGTGGCGACACCTGATGGTGCAATGCCAGGACCGTAAACACCGCTTCCAGACCGCCCGCGCCACCCAGCAAATGGCCCGTCATCGACTTGGTCGAGTTGACAACCAGATTCTTGGCGTGCTCGCCGAAGGTGCGTTTGATGCCCATCACTTCCGCCACGTCGCCTTGCGGGGTCGACGTGCCGTGCGCGTTCAGGTACTGAATCTGATCCGCGTTCAAGCCGGCGTTGTTGAGGGCCGCGATCACCGATTTGCTGCCGCCGCTACCATCTTCCAGCGGCGAGGTCATGTGATAAGCATCTGCGCTCATCCCGAAACCATGCACTTCGGCATAGATCTTGGCACCACGGGCCACCGCGTGCTCGTAGTCTTCCAGCACCATGACGCCAGCGCCCTCGCCCAGCACGAAGCCGTCGCGATCGGTATCCCACGGACGCGATGCCGTTGCCGGATCGTCGTTGCGGGTCGACAAGGCGCGCGCCGAGGCGAAACCGCCCAGGCCCAGCGGCGACACGGTCGATTCAGCGCCACCGGCGATCATGACGTCGGCATCGCCGTACTCGATCATGCGCGCTGCGGCACCGATGCTGTGCAAACCGGTGGTACACGCCGTCACGATCGCCAGGTTCGGGCCCTTCAGACCATATTTGATCGAAAGGTTGCCAGAGATCATGTTAATGATCGAGGCAGGCACGAAAAATGGCGAGATACGGCGCGGACCGCGCTTTTCGTACTCGGACTTGGTTTCCTCGATCAGCGGCAAGCCGCCGATACCGGAACCGATGATCACGCCGATGCGCTCGGCGTTTTCCTCGGTCACTTCCAGGCCGGAGTCCTGCATCGCCTGGATGCCGGCAGCCATGCCGTAATGGATAAAGGTATCCATGTGGCGGGCTTCCTTACCGGAGATGTACTCTTCGATATTGAAGCCTTTGACTTCACCGGCAAAATGCGTGGTGAATGGCTGTGCATCAAACTTGGTAATCGTGGCAATGCCGGATTTACCTTCAATGATTGCGCCCCACGCCTCGGCAATAGTATTGCCGACAGGTGAAACGCAGCCCAGGCCGGTGACAACAACACGACGGTTTTTAGAACGGCTCAAGCGATTCTCCTGAAGTCGGTCAGACAGGCTTAGGCCTTGACGTGTGCGGTGGCGTAGTCGATCGCCTGTTGCACGGTGGTGATTTTTTCAGCTTGTTCGTCAGGGATTTCCATTTCGAATTCGTCTTCCAGGGCCATGACCAGTTCCACGGTGTCCAGGGAATCGGCGCCGAGATCGTCGACGAAGGAGGATTCGATTTTGATGTCTGCTTCTGCAACGCCCAGTTGCTCAGCGACGATTTTCTTAACGCGTTGTTCGATATCCGACATGTTATGGCTCCAAAGTGTGTGTTACGGAAAGTGCGCGCATTTTATCAGGTTTGCGCGTCCGAATACTAATTTCGGTGTCTGCTGCTAATTCGACCGAAGCTGCTGCTAAAAGATGCGATTATAGACAAAAACGGCCATTGAATGATGCCACAAACGCCCGCCCCGTCTAGCTTTCACATCAATTCATGTACATACCGCCGTTCACGTGCAGGGTGGTGCCCGTGATGTAGGCCGCTTGCGGCGAGGCCAAAAAGGCCACCGCCGCCGCCACGTCTTCCGGTTTACCCAGGCGGGACAGGGGAATTTGCGTCAACAGGGCCGCGTGCTGCTCTTCGCTCAGGGCCTTGGTCATGTCGGTATCGATGAAGCCAGGGGCGATGCAGTTCACGGTAATGTTGCGGCTGCCGATTTCGCGCGCCAGGGCGCGGCTCATGCCTTCCACGCCGGCCTTGGCCGCCGCGTAATTCATTTGCCCCGGATTGCCCGACGAAGCCACCACCGACGTGATATTAATGATACGCCCAGTTTTGGCTTTCATCATCCCGCGCAGTACGGCGCGCGACAGGCGGCCGACGGCCGACAGGTTCGTGGAAATCACGCTGTCCCACTCTTCATCCTTCATGCGCATGGCCAGCTGGTCTTGCGTAATGCCCGCATTGTTGACGAGGATCGACAGGCTGCCGTAGGCTTTCTGCACTTCATCGACAACGGCTGCGCAGCGCGCCGCATCGGTCACGTTCAGGACCAGACCCTTGCCCGTGACGCCTTCGGCGGCCAGGTAATCGGTGATCGCTTGCGCACCGCTTTCCGAGGTGGCGGTGCCAACCACGG
This sequence comes from Janthinobacterium sp. BJB304, assembly GCF_002735765.1. Classification (NCBI taxonomy): domain Bacteria; kingdom Pseudomonadati; phylum Pseudomonadota; class Betaproteobacteria; order Burkholderiales; family Oxalobacteraceae; genus Janthinobacterium; species Janthinobacterium sp. BJB304. The sequence continues at coordinate 56,184 of NZ_PDZN01000022.1, read as the reverse complement.
TAGCACCCTGTTTGCCCAGTTCGGTGGCAATGGCGCGGCCGATGCCGCGCGAGGCGCCCGTGACCAGCACGACTTGATTTGCTAAATTCATGAGTATCCTTAAAAGCAAGCGCGGCAGGCAGGCTGCCGCGATCTGATGTTTATTTGAGCTGCGTCAAAATGCGTTCCAGCGAAGCCTGATCGACGATGGCGTCGCCCACCAGCACGGGATCGATGCGCTTGGCCAGGCCCATCAGGACCTTGCCCGGACCGCATTCGATCACTTGCGTGATGCCGTCTGCCGCCACTTTTTGCATGGTTTCCACCCAGCGCACGGGACTGGCTGCCTGGCGCACGAGCGCATCCTTGATGCCGGCGACGTCGTTGACGATGGCCACGTCGACGTTGTTGATCAGGGCGATCTGCGGCGCGGCGAACGTCAGGCCGGCCATGTACTCGCGCAAGCGGTCCGATGCCGGTTTCAGCAGCGACGAGTGGAATGGCGCGGAGACGGGCAGCTTCATGGCGCGCTTGGCGCCCTTGGCCTTGGCCAGTTCGCAGGCACGTTCGACGGCCGCCGTGTGACCGGCGATGACCACTTGCGCAGGCGCATTGAAATTGACGGGTTCGACCACCAGGGTCGGGTTTTCCGCCGCCGCTTCCGCACAGGCGGCGCGCACGTCGTCGTCCGACAGGCCCAGCACGACAGCCATCGTGCCCTGCCCTACCGGTACGGCTTCCTGCATGGCTTGCGCGCGGAAACGCACGAGCGGCACGGCATCCTTGAACGAGATCACGCCGGCGGCGACCAGCGCCGAGTATTCACCGAGGCTGTGACCGGCCACGACCGTCGGCACGGGGCCGCCCGCTGCCAGCCAGGCGCGATAAAAGGCGACGGCCGCCGTCAGCATCACCGGTTGCGTATTGGTGGTCAGGTCCAGCTCTTCCTTCGGACCTTCGGCGATCAGCTTGCCCAGGTCGAATTGCAGGGCGTCCGACGCTTCGGCGACCGTTTGCGCAACCACAGGGTTGCCGGCGAAACCGTCGAGCATCGCAATCGCTTGCGAGCCTTGGCCTGGGAAAACAAATGCAAATTGTGTCATGTCGACTCCGTTTTTTTACTATTTAGAGAATCAGAGACCCAAAGGCAACTGCTGGGGTACGTCCCTGCGGGATCGGAATGCATTCCATTGGAATGTATTCCCCCGACGGGTCGGACCCAAAAGTCAGCCTTCGGCTATCACATCCTTGCCAGCACGGCGCCCCAGGTAAAGCCGCCGCCCACGCCTTCCATCATGACGTTGTCGCCCTTCTTGACCCGGCCGTCGCGCACGGCGATGTCGAGCGCCAGCGGGATCGAAGCGGCCGAGGTATTGCCGTGCTGGTCGACGGTGACAACCATCTTTGCCAGTGGCAAGCCGAGTTTCTTCGCCGTGCTGTTCATGATGCGGATATTTGCCTGGTGCGGGATCAGCCAGTCGATCTGGTCCGACGTCATGTTGGCGTGTTCGAGGGCTTCGTGCGCGACCTTTTCCAGCACGGACACGGCCAGCTTGAACACGGCCGGGCCATCCATGTACAGGAAGGCGCTGCCGGCCAGCGCGCCGCCAGCCAGGCTGCCCGGCACGCTGAGGATGTCCGAGTGGCGGCCGTCCGCGTGCAGCTTGGTGGCCAGAATGCCCGGCTCTTTCGATGCCGTCATGACGATGGCGCCAGCGCCGTCGCCGAACAGCACGCACGTGCCGCGGTCGTCGAAATTGAGGATGCGCGAAAATACTTCGGCGCCGATCACCAGCACGTTTTTATGCATGCCCGATTGAATAAAACTGTCGGCCGTGGCCACCGCATACACGAAACCGCTGCAGACGGCTTGCACGTCGACGGCGGCGCAATTGTTCGTGATGCCCAGCTTGTTTTGCACGATGCAGGCGGTGCTGGGGAAGCTGCCGAAGAAGTCGGGGGTCGAGCTGGCGACGATGATCAGGTCGAGGTCGTTGCCGTTCAGGCCAGCCATCTCCAGGGCCTTTTTGGCCGCTTCCACGCCCAGGTCCGATGAGTTTTGCGTTGGCGCCGCGTAATGGCGCGCCGAGATGCCGCTGCGCGAGACGATCCATTCATCCGACGTCTCGATGCCCTTGGCGGCGAGCTGTTCGGTCAAGTCCTGGTTGGTGACGCGCTTCTCCGGCAGGTAGCTGCCGGTACCGATAATTTTGCTGTAAGTTTTGCTAAAAATAGTCATGCAAGTACCCGTCCACTAAATGGTAGAGCTTGTTGATGTAGGTTCATCCGGAACTGGCGTGCGTGGCATCAACTCGGCGATCATGCTGGCCAAGTGCGCTTGCACGTCATTTTTTGCCGCATCAAAGGCGCGGCGCAAGGCCCATTCGAAGGAATAGGCATCGGCGCTGCCATGGCTCTTGAAGACGAGGCCACGCAGGCCCAGCAGGCTGGCGCCGTTGTAACGCGATGGATTCAAGCGGTTGCCGATGGCTTTCAGGGCCCCGCGGGCGATCAGCGCGCCCAGCATGGTAATCGGATTGCGCTTGAATTCGGAAGTGAGCACGTCTTTCATGAAGCGCGCCAGGCCTTCGATGGCTTTCAGGGTGACATTGCCGACAAAACCGTCGCAGACGACGATATCGGTCGTGCCTTTGAAGATATCGTTGCCTTCCACGTTGCCGTAGAAGTTCAGCGCGCCACGCTCGTGGTCGGCCTGCAGCAGCTTCGAGGTGAGTTTCACCACTTCATTGCCCTTGATATCTTCCGTGCCCACGTTCAGCAAGCCGATCGTGGGACGTTCGATACCCTCCATGGCGGACACGAGCACGGAGCCCATGATGGCGAACTGGTGCAAGTGATGCGGTTCGCAATCGACGTTGGCGCCCAGGTCCAGCATGTAGGTCGGGCCGTTCTTTTGATTCGGCAAGATGCTGCAGATGGCCGGGCGGTCGACGCCGGACATGGTTTTCAATACGTAGCGCGACACGGCCATCAAGGCTGCCGTATTACCGGCGGAAACGGAGGCTTGCGCCGCGCCGCTCTTGACCTGTTCGATGGCCACGCGCATGGAGGAGTCCTTCTTGCGGCGCAGGGCCACTTCCAGGGGATCGTCCATGGTAACTTGTTCGGAGGCATGCAATACCGACAGGCGCGGATGCGTGTCGGCTTTATGTTTCTTCAGTTCGGCACGAATCACGTCTTCCAATCCAACAAGGATCAGTTCGGCTTCAGGCTCATGTTTTACGAAGGAAATTGCTGCGGGGATAGTGACTGAGGGACCGTGATCTCCGCCCATGCAGTCGATAGAAATTTTGATTGTCATTTGTGTTGATTCAATACCGCTGCGGGCGTGCGGCAAGATGTGAATCGGACTGGAGCATATGCAGGGCGCAGCATGTCATGCACAGGCCTGGACAGCGTGATTCAAAATGACGGGTGTGCAAGATGAATTGCAGCCGATAAAAAAGAAGAAGCGGCGCCACGCCGAATAACCACGCAACACCGCTTTCATCTTACCCAACAAAAACGTCGATTACTCGTCGTTTTTGGTCTTCAACACTTTACGGCCACGATAGAAGCCGTTAGGGCTGATATGGTGACGCATGTGTGTTTCGCCGGTAACTGGCTCGACGCTCAATTGCGGCGCGACCAGGAAGTCGTGCGAACGGTGCATGCCGCGCTTGGAAGGGGTTTTCTTGTTCTGTTGAACTGCCATGATGACTCCTAATACATAAGTTCTAAAATTTTAGCACAATCGATTGGCAAATACATGCGAATCGAGTATCCCAGCGGCAAAGACTACCCGAAAATAGCCCGGACCGACATCGTTTATTACAATTACATTTCACTACACTTGCCATACTCGATTACTACACGCGTTTGACACGTTCTCTAAAAGGGACCTCACAAACCTACTGCGCGTCCCACTATCGCCTCGGCGGCGCTCAGTACTTTCGTACGCTTGCGCTACTCAAGACGATATTGGGCCGCTCGCTACGGTTTTTGAGGCCCCCTACAAACTACCACTACTACTTAACTTATTCTCTTAACTTATTCTGACTTCAAGTCTTTCAGTGCCGCAAACGGCGACTTCTTTTCAGTCTTGAGAGCATCGAGCTGCGCCGTATCGGGGCAGACGTCGTGTTTGGGTACCTGCGGCAGGGCCAGCAAGGCTTCATCTTCGATCAGGGCCGCGGCATCCATGCTGCGGCTGCCGACGATCACGTCGATCGATTCATCGTTGATGATTTCTTCGATCTCGTCCGCGTGCTCGTCATCCTTGCCCAGCATCAGAGTGGTCGTCGAATCAATTGCGTAAGCATACGGAGTCAGGCAGCGCTGGCAAACCAGCTGAACGGTGCCGTTGACCGACAAGGTCAGTTGTGGGTAGCCCAGCTTGCTGGTGCCGCCGACGATCTTCCAGGCGATCTCGCCGGAATTATCTGCACAATCCTTGGTCAACCGGGTCATTTCAGCGACAGGAGTTACACCCTCGCGGCTCCCGCTGATACGACAAAAATCAAAGGCGTCGATCACAAAAGCATTCATTGGTAGAAAATTTCCCCGGAAAACCTGCGATAATAACAGGGTTTTTAGCACGGAGTCAAAGGCTAAGCATCTTTTTTGACGCGATCATTGCCATCAACATGACAACTTCATCAACACCGTCATGCCGCATGGAGCCTCAGTTATGGGCTCTGCGCCCTGGAATTTGCGTGAAATCCCACTGACATCGACCTGCGCGGCCATGCCGGCCGCCATCCACTACCGAATGATACCAACTTCCGCCCCATTGCGCTTGATTCTTGCATCGAGTTCGACCTACCGCAAGGAATTGCTGCAACGCCTGCGCCTGCCTTTCGAGGTGGCCGTGCCCGATCTCGACGAAAGCCCCCTGCCAGGCGAAAGCCCCAGCGCCACGGCCTTGCGCCTGGCCCAGGCCAAGGCACAGGCCGTGCTCGACCGCTATCCCGGCAGTCTCGTCATCGGCTCCGACCAGGTCGCCACCCTGGACGGCGCGCAGATCGGCAAGCCCGGCAACCATGACTATGCCCTGCGCCAACTGCAAACCATGCGCGGGCGCCAGACCGTGTTCCACACTGCACTATGCCTGCTCGACGGGCGCCACACTCCGGCCGTGGCCCAGGTGGAAGATATCCAGACCCTCGTCACCGTGCGCGACTTGCCCGACGCGGAACTGGACGCCTACCTGCACATCGAGCAGCCGTACGACTGCGCCGGCAGCGCCAAGAACGAAGGCCTGGGCATCGCCCTGCTCGAACGTATCGACAGCACCGACCCGACCGCCCTCACCGGCTTGCCGCTGATCGCCCTCACCGGCATGCTGCGCAAGGCGGGCGTCACATTTTTCACCATTTAAATTACCGACAAAAAGAATATGACCGGCACCCTGTACCTGATCCCCAACCACCTCGGCCTGTCCGACGGCGCCATCGACCCGCTGGCCCGCATCATTCCCGAGCAGGTGCGGCAGATCACCTCACAACTCGATTATTTCGTTGCGGAAAACGCCAAGACGGCGCGCGCCTTCCTCAAATTGATCGGCAACCAGCATCCGCTGGCCAAGCCGCTGCAGGAAATCACGATTTCCGAACTCAACGTTAATACCCCGGCGCAAGCGCTGGCCGGCTTGCTGGCACCGCTGCTGGCGGGACGCGATGCGGGCCTCGTGTCGGAGGCGGGCGTGCCCGCCGTGGCCGACCCCGGCGCCGACCTGGTGCGCCTGGCGCATCAGCACGGCATTAAAGTACGCCCGCTGGTGGGCCCGTCGTCGATCCTGCTGGCCGTGATGGCCAGCGGCTTGAACGGCCAGAGCTTCGCCTTCAACGGCTACCTGCCCACGGACGCGGCCCTGCGCGCCAAGCGCATCAAGGAACTGGAAAGCCGTTCGCGCAATGAAAAGCAAACTCAGCTGTTCATCGAAACGCCATATCGCAACGCCGCCATGCTCGAAGCCCTCGTGGCCCAATGCGCGCCATCGACCCTGATCTGCGTCGCCACCGACCTGAGCCTGGACTCGGAAAACGTGCAGACGTGGAATGGCGGACAGTGGAAGAAACAATTGGCCGCCGGCAAGGCGCCGGACTTCCACAAGAAACCGACCGTGTTCTTGCTGTTGGGTCAGTAATCTTCCGCCCATAAAAAAACGCCATGATCGAATGATCGTGGCGTTTTTCATTACAGCGCTACCAAACCGAGTATGACTACACTCTTCTTGTTCCGGTATTTTTCTGACCGCCCTTGCCCGTCTCCAGCACAAACTTCGCGCCATCGTCTCGGCCCAGCACCTTCACCAGGTAGGGCATGACTTCGCGCAGCATCGGCTCCAGGGTGTACGGCGGGTTCAGGATGAACATGCCGCTGCTGTGCAAGCCGAAGCCGTCCGGCGACGGCGTGTTGACGGTCAGGGTCACGTGCAGCCAGTCCGAGCTGGGCAATTGCTTGAGTTTGTCGGCGAACTGGCGCGATTCCATGCGCTGCAGCACCGGGTACCAGACGGCATACATGCCGGACGGGAAGCGCACGAGGGCGTCGGCCAAGGTATCTTTGACCTTGCGGTAATCCATCTTGTCTTCGTATGGCGGATCGATCAGCACCAGCGCGCGGCGCGATGGCGGCGGCAGCAGGGCTTTCAGGCTCTGGAAACCGTCCGCCTTGGTGATGAGCACGCGCTTGCCGCGCACGGTCGGACGCTCGCCCTGGGCCAGCGCATGCGCCTCGACCTTGCGGAAGTTGTCAGCCAGAATCTTGGCATCGGCAGGATGCAGCTCGAACAGGCGCAGACGGTCTTGCTCGCGGCTGACCTTGTCGGCGCAGTACGGCGAACCCGGGTAGTAGCGCATCTTGCCGCTCGGATTCATTTCCTTGATCAGCTTCATGTACTCGGCCAGCGAGGCCGGCCAGTCCGTGCGGTCCCACAGGGGCGCGATGCCCGTTTCGTACTCGGCATTTTTCGAGGCATAACCACCGTCGAGCGCATACACGCCCGCGCCGGAATGGGTATCGATATAACTATAGGCGGTATCTTTTTGATTCAGATATTGCAACAACTGAATCTGCACATAATGTTTCAACACATCGGCGTGATTACCCGCGTGAAAGGCGTGGCGGTAACTCAACATAAGCTGGCTAATTCCATAATAAAATAAACAAAGGCGGGAGCGCTGACACCGGGCAGGGCATGAAAACAGACTGGAGGGGGTCAGGCTGCGGGGCCAGGAAACAGCATGGACCAGCGTAATCAGCGCGCAATTATCAGCATTATCCACCAGAAAGGTGTATTGCATCAAAAAACACCCACAAACAAGCTCATGCATTCTCGGGACTGAGGGGGCCGGGCGCGGTAGAATACGCGCATCGGGCACCCGCGCCCATCCGCCTACTGATCTGATACGACCATGCACAGCCTGACCCTCACGACCGATAACCGCGCCGACGTCGCGGCAGCCCTGGCCGGCCCGCGCTGGACCGTGGCCTGCCTGTGCGCGCTGTGGTGCGGCACTTGCGGCAGCTACCGCGCCACGTTCGAGGAACTGGCCGCGCGCCATCCAGACACCGTCTTCGTCTGGATCGACATCGAAGACCAGGCCGACGTGGTGGGCGACCTCGACATCGACAACTTCCCCACCCTGCTGATCCAGCGCGAAGACAACGTGGCCTTCTTCGGCACCGTGCTGCCCGACGGCGGCCTGGCGCACCGCATGGTGCAGGCGCAGCAGGCACTCAGCGCCGGGGAACTGGCGGCGCTGGCCGGCAGCACACAGGAACGGCGCGACTGGCAGCGCGACTGCAATCTGCGCACCCTGCTGGCCACCACCCTCGCTTGATCCGCATCAAGCCAGGCGCAGCGGCAAGCTGCGCAGGCGTTTGCCCGTCAGACTGAACACGGCGTTGGCCACGGCCGGCGCGATCGGCGGCGTGCCCGGTTCGCCCACGCCTTCCGGATGCTCGGCGCTGGCGATGATGATGGTTTCCACCTCGGGCGTTTGCCCCATGCGCAGCACGGGATAGTCGTGGAAGTTGCCTTGCTCGACCTTCCCTTCCTGGAACGTGATCTCGCCGCCCAGCGCCGCCGACAGGCCGAACAGCACGGCCGACTCCATCTGCTGGGCGATAATGTTCGGATTGACGGCGATGCCGCAATCGATGGCGCACACGACGCGCTGCACGCGGATCTCGCCGTTTTCCACGGACACTTGTGCCACTTGCGCGACGATGCTGCCGAACGACTGGTGCAGGGCCACGCCATGCGCATGGCCCGGTGGCGGGCTGCCCGCCCTGGCGACGGCTGCATCGAGCACGGCCAGGTGGCGCGGATGCTGCGTCAGCATGGCGCGGCGGAAGGCGATGCCATCCTGCCCCGCCGCATGCGCCAGTTCGTCGATAAAGCTTTCCTTGAAGAATGCATTATGCGAATGCCCGACGGAGCGCCAGTAGCCGACCGGCACGGCACTGTCGGCGATCACGTGGGCGATGCGCTGGTTGGCGATTTCATACGGCATGTCGAATTCGCCTTCCGCCGTGGTCTTGTCCGGCCCCGCGCCGGGCAGGCCGAAATTACGCTGCAGGTACTGGTGCGTGATGGAGCCGCTGACGGATTTATTGTCCCAGGAAGCGATGCGGCCATGCTCGTCGAGCCGGGCCGCAAAGCGGGCCAGCGCGGCGGGACGGTACATATCGTGCTTGGTGTCCTGTTCGCGCGTCCACACCAGCTGCACGGGCGCGCCATCGCACTGCAGCGCGATGGCCACGGCTTGCGCCACCATGTCCACTTCCAGGCGGCGGCCGAAACCGCCGCCGAGCAGCAGCACTTCGATGCTGACGTCCTGCGCATCGACCCCGGCCACTTTCGCCGCCACGTCGACGGCGATGCCGGGCGCCTGCGTCGACACCCACAGCATCACCTTGCCATTTTTCACCTGCGCGGTGCAGTTGACGGGTTCCATGGCGGCGTGCGCGAGGAACGGCGCGCGGTACTCGGCGCTGACCTGCCGCATGCCCTGCACGGCCTTGCCCTCCACCTCGCCGCTGGCGTGGTAGGCATAACCGGCTTCGCTATCCAGCAGGCGGGAAAATTCCGCATACACGCCGGCGCTGGACAAGTTCGCTTGCGGACCCGCCTTCCACTGCGTCGGCAAGGCGGCCGCCGCCTGTCTGGCGCGCCACCAGGTGTCGGCCACCACGGCCGCGCAAGACACGCTGCGCTGGGCCAGCTGCGGCGTCAGGTCCACCACCTTTTTAACGCCGGGCATGGCCAGGATGGGCGCCGCATCGAACGCGGACAAGGTATCGCCCAGACGCGGCGGCAGATGCAGGGCCGCGTACAGCATGCCGGGCGGACGCGCATCGATGCCGAAACGCGCGCTGCCGTTGACTTTGGCCGGCGTGTCGCGGCGCGGCGCCGGCTGGCCGATCAGTTTGAAATCCTTGGGCGACTTCAGCACGGGCGTGCCCGGATCGATGGCTGCGGCGCGCTGCGCCAGGCTGGCGTAGCTGGCGCGCCGGCCATCGGGGTGGACCACGGCGCCATTTTCCGTGCGGCATTGCGCGGCCGGCACCTGCCACAACGCGGCGGCGGCCCCCACCAGCATGGCGCGCGCGGACGCCCCCGCCTCGCGCATCGGACCCCAGCCATCCTTCACGCTCGACGAGCCGCCCGTGACGATTACGCCCAGTTCGCGCGCCGCCTTGGCCACCGTCCACTGGGCCAGCGCTTTGACGCGGCCCTGGTCATCGGGATGGAACGGCAGGCTATCCTTGAGCATGGCGACGTTGCCGAAGATTTTATCGTTCGGCGCCTGGATCAGTTTGACGCTGGCCAGCGGCACGTCGAGCTCCTCGGCCACCAGCATGGGCAAGGCCGTGTGCACGCCCTGCCCCATCTCGCTGCGCGGCATGGCCAGGGTCACCGTGCCATCCGTGCCTATGGCCAGCCAGCCGTTCAAGGCCACGGCGCCATCCTGGAGCGGCAGCGGCGAACTGCCATGCAGGCGCTGGCGCGGCGGCAGCACGCCCCATCCCAGTACCAGGGCGCCCACGCCGGCCACGCCGAGGCCAAGGCCGCCGAGCAGGAAACGGCGGCGCGACGGGGAGGATTGTGCGGCCATGGGCTGTCCTTTATAGTAATGAGTGATCGATCCAGCGCTCCAGCATATCCTGTGCCAGCACCGGACGGCTATAAAAATAACCTTGCGCCAGCTTGCAGCCATGGCGCAGCAGGAAGGCCGCCTGCTCTTCCGTCTCCACGCCTTCGGCGATCACGGACAATTGCATGCTCTTGCCCAGCTGGATGATGGCAATCGCAATCGCTTCGTCATTGACGTCCGTCGAGATATCCTTGATGAAGGAGCGGTCGATCTTCAAGGTCTGCACGGGCAGCTGTTTCAGATACGCGAGCGAGGAATAGCCGGTGCCGAAATCGTCGATGGCCAGACCCACGCCGATGGCGTGCAAATCATTGATGAAACCGAGGGCGTCGCCCGTGTTCATGATGACGGACTCCGTCACTTCCAGCTGCAGCCGCTGCGGCTCGAGACCCGTTTCCTGCAAGATGGCGGCCACCATGCCGGCGATGCTGCCCCGTTCGAACTGCTTGACGGACAGGTTGACGGCCATCTTCGGCACATGCAAGCCTTGCGCCTGCCAGCGCATCATCTGGCGGCACGCTTCGTCGAGCACCCATTTTCCCAACTGGTTGATGAAACCGCTGTCTTCGGCCAGCGGGATGAAACGCGCGGGCGGCACCAAGCCCAGTTCCGGGTGGTTCCAGCGCACCAGCGCCTCGACGCCGACCAGGCGGCCCGTGTCGATTTCCACCTGCGGCTGGTAATTGAGGAACATCTCGTGCTTTTCCAGCGAACGGCGCAAAAAGGTTTCCAGACGCAGGCGCTCGACGCCCTCGCCCGTCATCGACGGCGCATAGAAGCGGTAGCCGTTGCGCCCGCGCGCCTTGGCCTGGTACATGGCCACGTCAGCATTGCGTATCAGCATGTTCAAGTCCAGCGCATCGTCCGGATACAGGCTGATGCCCACGCTGCAGGTGACGAACAGTTCGTGGTCGGCCACCGTGAACGGCTGGTCGAACATGGTCATCAGCTTTTCCGCCACCTGCGTCGCGCCGTACTCGCCGTCGATACCCTCAAGCAGCACGATGAACTCGTCGCCGCCCAGGCGCGCCAGGGTGTCGCCTTCGCGCAGGCGGGCCGCCAGCTGGCCGGCCACCTTCTGCAGCAATTCGTCGCCCACGTGATGGCCCAGGGTGTCGTTGACGTTCTTGAAGCGGTCCAGGTCGATGAACAGCACGGCCAGCTGCTCCTGGTCGCGCGCGGCGCGCAGCAGCGCGTGCTGCAGGCGGTCGTGGAACAGCAGCCGGTTCGGCAGCGCCGTCAGCGGATCGTGGTGGGCCATGTGGTCGAGCTTTTCCTGTGACTGCTTGACCAGCGTGATATCGCTGAACACGCCCACGTAATGCGTGGTGCCGGCGCGCGCGTCGCGCACGGCGCTGATGGTCAGCCACTCCAGATACAGCTCGCCGTTCTTGCGCTGGTGCCAGATCTCGCCGCGCCAGAAACCGCTGGCCTTCAATTCGTCCCACATGGCCTGGTAGAACGCAGAGTCGTGGCGCGCCGAGCGTGTCAGCGAAGAATGCTGGCCCACCGCCTCGGCTTCGGTATAGCCGGTGATCTGCGTGAAGGCGGGATTGACGGTGACGATGATGCCGTCCGCATCGACCACCATCACGCCGTCGGCGATATGTTCGAGCACGGTGGCCGACAAACGCAGCTTTTCCTCGGCTTCCTTGCGCGCCGTGATATCGGCATACACCCAGATGCTGCCCTCGTTGGGGCGCAGGGGATCGAGCGCGCAACCGCTGACCAGCGCCCAGAACAGGCTGCCGTCGCGGCGCTTGTACTGGCGCTCCTCACTGAAATCGCCGCCCGCGGCCATTGCCGGATACTGGCGCTCGCCCGCCTCCTCGAAGTCATATGAGGTCATGAACACGATGGCGGTGGAACTGCCCGTCATCTCGGCATGGCCGTAGCCGAACAGTTCCTCGCAGCGACGGTTGACGGAAATGATGCGGCGGTGGCGCACGAACATCACGCCGAACATCACGTTGTCGAGGATCGCGCTCTGCTCCGTGAGCAGCGCCTCGATGCGCATCTCGTGGTGCTTGCGCTGGCTGATGTCGGCAATGATGCCGTCGATCCAGATGACGCCCTGCTCGCCCGCCTGCGGCTGGCCATTCTCGGCCACCCAGCGCTCGATGCCGAAAGCGTCGATGATGCGGTATTCGAGCGCATACGGCCGTTCGTCGGCCACCGCCTGGCGCACGGCGCGGCGGTGCTCGCGCCGGTCTTCCGGACAGATCAGGTCGGCCCAGGCATGCGTGGTGCCGCGCATGAACTGGTGCGCCGAGTAGCCGGCGATCTCTTCGATGGCGTCGCTGACGAAATCGATGGGCCCATCGGGCCGGTAGCGGAAGACGGCGCCCGGCACCTGCGTGACGATGGTGCGGAAACGCTCTTCGCGCTGGCCCACATCCTCGAACAGCTGGCCGATGGCCGCGCGCATTTGCTCGAGCTGGGCCGTCAGGCGACCCAGTTCATCATTGCTGTGCGACGTCAGCGGCGTGTCGAAATCGCCGTGCGACAGGCGGTCGGAAAAGCGCGTCAGGCGGCGCAGGGGTTTGAGCAGGCGGCGGTTCAGGAACAGCACGATCAGCGCCATCGACACGGCCAGCTGCGCGCCCAGCACGAAAATATAGGACATCTGCTTTTCGCGCAGCTCCTGCTGGCTGCGCGCGTCGTCCATCTCGACGACGATATGGCCGATGCGTTCGCCGCGCACGAGGATGTCGCGTTCGGCGCGGTACAGATTGCCCACGGGCCGCTGCGGCGCCTGCAGACGGATGAATTCCGTGTCACCCTGCCCCAGTACCTTCACCAGCAGCACGGCGCGGTCGCGCATCACCGATTCGACCAGCGAATGGGCCGATTCCGCATTCATGTTCCACAGCGACTCCTGCATGCCCAGCGCCAGGATGTCGGCATTGCGCTGCAAGGCCTCGTTCAGGCTGGTGCGCGCCGACTGGCGCTCATGCACGCCGACCAATACATAGCTGCCGAAAATGGCGGGCACGACCAGGCCGCCAAACACCACCAGCAGCAGGGCGCCATAGATCGACGAGCCGTACAGCACGCGCAGGCTGGCGCGCAGGCGCTGGTAAGGTGAATTAAACATGCGGCAACAGGGCAACAGGGATCAGGCGGGCGATCATCGAACTTTACAGGGGAATTCAGGTGACAAGGCGGGAAGAAACTTTTTCAAAAGCAATTATGCATGGAAAAAGCGGGAAAAGTCACCAATAAACACGTGTCAGCATCCAGGTCATGCTATATAGACAGGCTTGAAAAACCACACGTGGGCCGGCGCGCCCGGGCGGCGCCAGCAAAAAAGCGCGCGGCTTGCTATCATCGCGCCACTTTACCTAGAGGAACCACCATGACCTTCTCCATCTACTCCGCTTCGATCCCCGTCTTCAAACAGATCCTGGGCAGCCTGGCCGCCATCCTGGACAAGGCGGAAACGCACGCGCAAGACAAGAAAATCGACCCGAACGCCCTGCTGCAATTCCGCTTGTTCCCGGACATGCTGCCGTTCGTGCGCCAGATCCAGATCGCCACCGACTTCGCCAAGGGCTGCGGCGCGCGTCTGGCCGGCGTGGCCGTGCCGCCGTATGAAGACAGCGAACAGAGCTTTGCAGAGCTGAAAGCGCGCATCGTGAAAACCATCGCCTTCCTGGAAAGTCTGCCGCAAGCGGACATCGACGGCAGCGAAACGCGCGCCATCACCACCGGCAGCGGCGAAAAGACCAAGCACTTCACGGGCCAGACCTATCTGTTCCACTACGCGCTGCCGCACTTCTTCTTCCATGCGACGACGGCGTACGACATCCTGCGCCACAATGGCATCGAAGTCGGCAAGAAGGATTTTATCGGCAGTTATTAATAGTTGACGCCAAAAGTACCGGGGTCAGACCCTCGCGGCCGCCAACGCTGAGCTCTGCGTTGGCGGCCTTGGGGGTCTGACCCCAGCAGTTGCCTTTGGGTTTGGCAATACAAACGTCAAGTATTCCGGCGCGGATACCCCTGCGCCAGGATGCGCACCCACACCACTTCCTTCTCCTCGTCCGTCATCGACACCCAGTGGGCCACTTCCACCACGGTGCGGCCGCAGCCGCGGCAGATTTCATCGAACGTCGTCGAGCACACGGCCACGCAGGGCGTGTCTGGACGCGGCGGCAATTCCTTGTCAGCCATCAGGATACCTTCGGCAAGCCGAGCTTTTCCCAGCCTTCGACGCCCAGCGCTTCCAGGGTGGCGATATTCTTGTCGAAGATTTCCGACGCTTCCGGGAACGCTTCGACGGCGCGCTCGATGCTGTCTTCGCGCAGCAGGTGCAGGGTCGGGTACGGCGAGCGGTTGGTGTAGTTGCTGATGTCGTCCTCGAACGTCTCGGCAAACTGGTAGTGCGGGTGGAAACTGGCCACTTGCAGTTCGCCGGCCAGGTGCATGTCTTCCACGGCCGCGTCGGCCACATCGAGGAACTCGTTGTAGTCGAGGAAATCGTTCAGGGTGTAAGGGTGGATCAGCAAGGTCGTGTCGATCTGTTCCGGGTCCGTGTCGGCCAGGGTTTGCAGCTCGTCCATCAGCATCGCCAGCAGATCTTCCGGGTTCTCCGACTCGCATACCACATAGCGGATCTGCTTCTTGACGTGCACGGCCTTGGCGAACGGGCACAGGTTCAGGCCGATCACGGCCTTTTCCAGCCAGGCAACGGTATTGGCGATGATGACGGCGTTGTCGTCGTCGTGGCGCGGCGGGGTGTTCATATACTTAACTCTCTATCAATAAGGCAGCCGGCAGCCAAATGGCCGGCCAAAGCCAAATTGTACGCACTCTTTGCGCAGTCTCATACCGGACGGCCGCCAAGCTTGCGCCAGCCTCCACGCCATGTATGCTATAACAGCGGCCGAATCGCACATCTGGCAAATTAAATTTGTAATAATTACATTATTAGCGACTGGAAACATCGCTATTGACGCCTATGTGCTGTCATCATGCTGACATAATTCTTGACTCCGGCATGTGGATATACGTACACTCGCAGCTTGATCATGGGTCTGTCCGATGTTTCTCCGACGACAACAATGGAACACTATGCACGAAAACTCCTTTAAATCTACCGTCCTGGCGGCGTTGGCCCTGGCGCTTGCGCCCGCCCTCAGCCAGGCGTACGAAGCCGGTGTTGAGAGCGATAACGCGCCAGTCGCCGCCGCCGCACCTGCCCTGATCCCGATGACCGCCCAGGTCACGGCGAAACTCCCCACCCTCGACAACCGCCTGCAAAAGACCGACCGTCTGCTGAAAAACCTCAGCGACAATTCCGATCCGCTGCGCGAAGCCGACGTCTGGGGCCGCATCCGCAGCGGCTATGCGATTCCCGACATCAACAACCAGCTGGTGGCGAATCACGTCAACTGGTACGCCACCCGCCCCGACTACATCGCCCGCACCACGGCGCGCGCCTCGCGCTACATCTTCCACGTGGTGCAGGAACTGGAAAAGCGCGGCATGCCGACGGAACTGGCCTTGCTGCCGTTCATCGAGTCCGCCTTCAACCCGCAGGCGTTCTCCAGCGCCAATGCGGCCGGCATGTGGCAATTCGTGCCCGCCACCGGGCGCGATTTCAACCTCAAGCAAAACATGTTCAAGGACGAGCGCCGCGGCGTGCTGGCCTCGACCGATGCGGCCCTGACATACCTGCAGCGCCTGTATGACATGTTTGGCGACTGGCAACTGGCCCTGGCTGCCTACAACTGGGGCGAAGGTTCGGTGCAGCGCGCCATCAAGAAAAACCAGGCGCTGGGCAAGCCGACCGACTTCGAAAGCCTGGCCGACCTGATGCCGGCCGAAACGCGCAACTACGTGCCGAAACTGCAAGCGGTCAAAAACATCATCGCCAATCCGGCCCAGTTCGGCCTGACCCTGCCGGTGGTCGACAACCAGCCGTATTTCACGGCCATCGACAAGACCAGCGACATCGACATCACCGTCGCCGCCCAGCTGGCCGAACTGTCGATGGATGAATTCAAGGCCTTGAATCCGCAATTTAACCGCCCCGTCATCATCGGCGGCGAAAAGACCAAGATTCTGCTGCCGCAGGAAAACGCCGCCAAGTTCACCACCAACCTGGCGCAATGGGGCCATGCCTTGTCGAGCTGGACCACGCACAAGATCACCAATGCGCGCGAACGCATCGAAACCCTGGCGTCGAAATTCGGCACCACGGCCGACGTGCTGCGCCAGGCCAACAACATTCCCCAGCGCACCAGCCTGCGCGCCGGCTCCACCATCCTCGTGCCGAAAACCTCGGCCACGATGAACAGCGACATCACCCAGGAAATCGCCGACAGCGCCACCATGCTGCTGGAAGCGGACCGTCCTGAACGGGCCGCCAAAGCACTGCGCCGCGTCGCCAAGGGCGGCAAGGCGCAAACGGCACCGATCTCGCTGGTGAAGCCGCGCATCCAGCGCGGCGGCGGTAACAGTCGGGCAAAAGCGCGTCACTGATCGCCTGAGTTGTATTGACGCACTTTACCGGCCGCCACAGCTTTGCTGTCGCGGCCGGTTGTACATCCGCCCGACCCACCACCCCAGACAGGAGTCGTCATGGCTTTCTTGCAAGGCAAAAAAATTCTTATCACGGGCTTGCTGTCGAACCGCTCCATCGCCTATGGCATCGCCAAGGCTTGCCACCGCGAAGGCGCCACCCTCGCCTTCACGTATGTGGGCGAGCGCTTCAAGGAGCGCATCACGGAATTTTCGGCCGAATTCGGCAGCGAACTGGTGTTCGACTGCGACGTGTCCAGCGATGAACAGATCGCCGCCGTCTTCCGCGACCTGGCGCAGCACTGGGAACATCTGGACGGCCTCGTGCACGCCATCGGCTTCGCGCCGCGCGAGGCGATCGCGGGCGACTTCCTCGACGGCCTGTCGCGCGACAGCTTCCGCATCGCCCACGACATTTCCGCCTACAGTTTTCCCGCCATGGCCAAGGCCGCCCTGCCCCTGCTGCATCCGGGCGCCTCGGTCCTGACCCTGACCTACCTGGGCGCCGTGCGCGCCGTGCCCTACTACAACACCATGGGCCTGGCCAAGGCGTCGCTGGAAGCGTCCGTGCGCTACCTGGCCGAATCGCTGGGCCCGCGCGGCATCCGTGCCAACGGCATCTCCGCCGGCCCCATCAAGACCCTGGCCGCCTCAGGCATCAAGGATTTCAGCAAACTCCTGGGTTTTGTGGCCGAGCACGCCCCGCTGCGCCGCAACGTCACCATCGAAGAGGTCGGCAACACGGCCGCCTTCCTGCTGTCCGACCTCGCGTCGGGCATCACGGGCGAGATTACCTACGTTGATGGCGGTTTTTCACAAGTGATGGCGGTCAATCCTGAAGTGGAGTAAAGCGGTGACGTGTGCCGACCTGGCGGCATGCCAAGGGAATGTATCAGCTGGAGCCCGGCCGGCACGACAGGCGCCGCCGCTGCCCGACGACATCGTGGCCATGCTCAATTAAACGGACGAAACCTACGTATTCCTACTGATTTCAGATAGGAAACATCTTCAAAACGTGGTAGGACTTGCGTTTCTTCCCATTTAGCCCGTGCAAAACGGCGGCAAATACGGTATAGTGTCGTTGTGCGCTGCAATATGTTCCCTTGAAGCGATGGCAACACCGCAGTCATGCACTACAAACTTAGCAGCTTCGCAAGCCTTAGCGCATCCACAGGATGCCGCTTATAAAGCCCTCCCGCCTTGTGTGTCGCACCTGACACCGTCCCGGCGCAAAGCTTTTGTGCCGAAATTTCTTTTTAGTTGAGTCATTTCGTTTTGGTTGGCGTTGCTATTTTGCGTTCTGCTTTTTGCAAGAACGCTGATTTTTACGAAAGAAAAGAATGACATTTGAATCCTTAGGCCTGCATCCGTCCATCATCGCCGCTCTGACCGAATCGGGCTACACCGCGCCAACCGCGGTACAGTCGCAAGCGATTCCAGCCGCGATCGAAGGCCGTGACCTGCTGGTCTCGTCGCAGACCGGTTCGGGCAAGACCGCAGCTTTCATGCTGCCGTCGCTGCACAAACTGGCCAGCGCCGAACAAAGTGCCGCCGGCAAGACGCCGAACCAGGAAATGCAAGCATCGCGCGCCCGCGGCGAGCGTCCACGCTTCAAGGCTGCCCAGCCAAAAATGCTGGTACTGACGCCAACGCGCGAACTGGCCCTGCAAGTGACCACCAACACAGACAAGTACAGCACCGGCATCCGCCGCATCAAGGCTGTGTCGATTCTGGGCGGCATGCCTTACCCTAAACAGATGCAATTGCTGGCCAAGAATCCTGAGATCCTGGTCGCCACCCCTGGCCGTCTGATCGACCACATGGATTCGGGCAAGATCGACTTCTCGCAACTGGAAATCCTGGTGCTGGACGAAGCCGACCGCATGCTGGACATGGGTTTCATCGACGACATCGAAAAAATCGTCGAAGCGACGCCGGAAGGCCGTCAAACCATGCTGTTCTCGGCAACCTTGGACGGCGTCGTCGGCAACATGGCCCGCCGCATCACGAAAAACCCGCTGGTCATCCAGGTGGCAAGCTCGAGCAACAAGCATGAAAACATCACCCAGCGCGTGCACTTCGTCGACGATCTGTCGCACAAGAATCGCCTGCTGGACCACCTGCTGCGCGACGAATCGCTGGACCAGGCTGTTGTGTTCACCGCCACCAAGCGTGACGCCGACACCATCGCCGACCGTCTGAACATCGCCGGTTTCTCCGCTGCCGCCTTGCACGGCGACATGCATCAGGGCGCGCGCAACCGCACCCTGGACGGCATGCGCCGCGGCCAGGTCAAAGTGCTGGTTGCCACCGACGTTGCCGCCCGCGGCATCGACGTGCCAACGATCACCCACGTGTTCAACTACGATCTGCCGAAGTTCCCGGAAGACTACGTCCACCGCATCGGCCGTACCGGCCGCGCTGGCCGCAATGGCCTGGCCATCTCGCTGGTGAACCACGCTGAAGGCATGAACGTCAAACGCATCGAACGCTTCACCAAGCAATTGATCCCGGTCAATGTCATCGAAGGTTTCGAGCCGAAGAAAACGGCATCGGCGCCACGTTCGAGCGCCCGTCCAGGCGGCTGGAAACCAGGCGACAACCGTGGCGGCGCGAAGCCAGGCCAACGCACGTTCAGCAAGCCGGGCGCACCACGCAAGGACGGCGCGCCGAGCACCGGCGGCGGCTACAAGGGTTCCAACCCGCGCAGCACCGACGGCGCACGCCGCAGCTACGGCGACCGTTAATCACGGCGCCATGCCGCCAGCAGGCGGCAGGCAATAAAAAAAACGGCCACCAGATCACTCTGGCGGCCGTTTTTTTATGCCGATTGCCTTTACTTCTTCGACACCTTCTGGCGCGACAGCTTGCGCAGCTTGGCTTGCTCGAAGCGCGCATGCTGCTCCGGCGTCTCGAGCACCAGTGGCGGCACGGCCACCGGCTTGCGGTTGGCGTCCACGGCGACCATCGTGAAATAACAGCTGTTGGCGTGGCGCACCAGGCGCTGCTGGATGTTTTCCGTCACCACGCGGATACCCACTTCCATCGACGTCGTGCCCGTGTAATTGATCGAGGCGAGGAACGTCACCAGCTCACCCACGTGGATAGGCTGCAGGAACATCACCTGGTCCACCGACAAGGTGACCACATAGCTGCCCGAATAGCGGCTGGCGCAGGCGTAGGCGACGCTGTCGAGGTATTTCAGGATGGTGCCGCCATGCACGTTACCGGAAAAGTTGGCCATATCGGGCGTCATCAAGACCGTCATCGTCAGTTCGTGGGCCGACCAGTTCATCGCGCTGTCCAAAGTGTTCTCCAAGGGGAAAATGAAAAAATGAGGGGATGTGAAAACCGGCCACTGGGGCCGGTTGCCGGGACAGGCTGTTACAGTCCCAGGTTGTCGATGTCGGCCAGCGATTCGCGGCCCTTGTCGGAAATGTCGTGGCCCTCGCCTTCGGCGCGCGCCACGATGTGGGCTTTCTTGCCCAGGAAATACGCCACTTCCGTGTCCAGCTTGGTCAGCGGATCGGCGGCCACGGCGCGCAGCCCCATGATGCAGCGGCGCAGGAACAGCAGTTGTTGTGCTTTCTCGGTGATGGACAGACGGCCATCGCGTGCATAGCTGAGCAGCTTCAGGCCGGACAGGCGCTTGGCATTGCGAGCAACGCAGGCGCTCGGGCGCTCGGTCTTGATGCCGCGTGCAACTTGCTCCAGCGCGTCATATTCATCGGTTGTTAATTTCTCGTTCTTCATTACTTTTCCATAAAAGGCCAGGTGTTCGGCCCCCATGGTACGCGCCCCGCTGCGCATCGGCAACAGGCAACGTGCATCTACCGCCGCCGGCCAGGCGGCCAGGCGGCGGAAACACGCGTGTGATGAGCGTTATTTGTAGCTGCGCAGCAGCAGCCATGCCAGGCCGCAACCAGCAACGGCACCCGCCAGGGCCAGCGCCACGAGGTGTTTGCTGGTGATCACAGGCCGCCGGCCCAGGTAGATTTTGTTATGCAAGGAATTGCCCACGATGGTCTCCTGTACAAGAATTTTTATGATGTCTCATTATAAGAACAGAATCGTGACGGCCGCATGACACTCGACAGTTGGGGCTTGATTTGTATCCACTCGGCAACATTTGTGGACATTTTTGTTGTTTAAATGGCGTACCTCCGGCGAGGCCCGCGCCTTCCATTTCTGACTGGAAATAAACACGGCGCACGCCTGCCCACCGCAGGCCTTGGCGCGGCGCCATGGCACGAAAACCGCTCAATGCATTTTCACGGGCGGTGGCGGCGGCGTTGGCTCCTCGACCGGCACGGGGTCGATGTGCGGCGGCTGTTCCGGCGGCGGCGTGAGGGGATCGCCTTCCGGCGGTGGCGGCATATCGGGTTCGGGCGTGCTGTGTGCACGCAGCGGGGAAAAACGGAATTGTGGCTGCATGGTGGCCTCCTTTGCCCCACTCTAGCCGATGCGGCCAAATCCTGGCGCCCGCCAGTGGCACGCTGCAGGGGAACTAAACGGCGTGGCGCCACTCCAACTTGGCAGGCATCCCCTACAGCACGAGTGCAAGCGACCCTATGGCGCGCAAGAAAATCCTCTTTATGGCCGAGGCAGTGACCCTGGCCCATGTTGGCCGCCCACTGAGCCTGGCCCAGGGCCTGGACGAGGAAGCGTACGAAGTGCACTTTGCCTGCGCCGATGGGTATGACTTTTGTTTCAGGCAAGCCCACTTCCGCCGCTGGCGCATCGACAGTATTTCATCATTGCAATTTCTGCAGGCGCTGGCCCACGGCAAGCCCGTCTATACGGAAAGCACCTTGCATGCGTACGTGGAAGATGACTTGCGCCTGCTCAATGCCGCCCAGCCCGATCTCGTGATCGGCGACTTTCGCCTGTCGCTGTCCGTCAGCGCGCGCCTGCAGCACATTCCCTACATTACCGTCAGCAACGCCTACTGGAGTCCCTGGGTGCGCCAGCATTACACGGTGCCCAGCCTGCCCCTGACGGGCGTGCTGCCCATCTGGCTGGCCGATCCCCTGTTCCGCCTGATCCGCCCGCTGGCCTTCGCCTCGCATGCCGTCCCCCTGAACCGCGTGCGCCGACGCCATGGCCTGCCATCGCTGGGCAGCGACCTGCGGCGCATCTATACGGATGCCGACCGCACCTTGTACGCCGATATTCCCCAGCTGTTCCCGCCGCATGGCATGCCACCCACGCACGACTACCTGGGACCCATCATCTGGGCGCCGCCGCTCGACTTGCCGGACTGGTGGCAGCGACCGGAACTGAGCAGCGGACGGCCGATCATCTATGTCACCCTGGGCAGCTCGGGCCAGGGGCAATTGCTGCCGCGCGTGCTGCGCGCGCTGGCGCCCCTGCCCGTCACCGTGCTGGCGGCCACGGCCGGCACCATCCGCGTCGATGCCGTGCCGCCGAATGCCTATGTCGCGCCCTTTCTGCCGGGCGACGCGGCCGCCCGCCGCGCCAGCCTGGTGATCTGCAACGGCGGCAGCCCCACCAGCCAGCAGGCGCTGACGGCAGGCGTGCCCGTCATCGGCATCGCCGGCAACCTCGACCAATTCCTCAACATGCACGGCATCGCAGGCGCCGGCGCCGGCCTGCTGCTGCGCGCCGACCGTTTCCAGGAAACCGCCCTGCGCCATGCCGCCACGCGCATGCTCGACGATGGCCGGGCCAGGCTGGCGGCGCGCCAGCTGGCCACCGCCATGCGCGAGTATGTGCCCGGGCAACGCTTGCTGTCCCATCTGCACGCCCTGCTGGGCTCGTCGCCCCGTGGTAGCCAGCCTTGACGGGCGGCGTCGGTTTTTCTTACAACGCGTCCGGCAACACCTGCACTGTGTCAACAAAAGCACGCCAAGTCATTGATTTCAAAAGAACCTCATGCGTTGGCATGGAAGTCGCTTAAGTCTGGCCATGAGCACCTGCCGACAGGACTCAGGCAAGACTTCCAGACTCACTCAACTACGAGGTGAATGACATGAAACTTTCTAAACTGAAACTGCTCCCGGCCGCAGCAGCATTGGCCATGCTGTGCGCGGCCGGTAGCGCACAAGCGGGCGCCTACGGCTATGCCTACAACAATATCTTCGGCCTGCAGATCGCCGCCGCCACGGGTTCCATCACCGCCCTGAACAGCACCACGATCTCGCGCGCCACGGCCACCCTGAATGGCGTCAGCGTCATCAATGGCGGTCCCGGCCTGCTCGACTCGCCCCGCGCCGCCGTCGGTGCCGTGACCAAGGGCGAGAACGACTTCACGCAACAAGGTGCCACGGGCAACTTTTCGCGCGGCGACGCGCAGATCGTCAGCACGCAGTTCCCCTCGTTCCCGCCCGGCTCCACCTCCACGCAGGCGGTGAACGTGGCCGAAGCCCATCTGGATGATCCTGCCGGCACGGCCGATGCGTCCGGGCGCAACGGTTCGACCACGGGCTTCTCCGTCAACTTCGTCGTCGGTTCCCCCACGGCAACGCTGAGCTTTGACTTCTTCTCGTCGCCATTCATGCAAGTCTTCCTGCAAAGCACAGTGGGCCAGCTGTCCACCGCGACGGCCAACCTGGTGATGACCATCACCATCACCGACTCGACCGGCGCGACTGTCTTCAACTGGACACCCGATGGCGTTATCGGCTCCGGCATCTTCGGTGGCACGGAATCGGCGGATGCGGCCAACCTGAACACCAGCCTGGCGACCAACTTCCTGACGCGCGGCAACCTGTTTACGTATGACCCCACCGGTTGCGGCACACCCACGGGCACAGGCGTGGGTACGGCTTGCGGCGGCAACTTCAGTTCCGTCAGCAATGCCCTCGCGACCGGCAACTACACCTTGACATTGAATGCGGTGGAAAGCGTGGACCTGGTGAAACAGGCGGTGCCGGAACCTGGCACTCTGGCACTGCTGGGTCTGGGTCTGGCTGGCCTGGGCTATGCCCGCCGCCGCAAGCTTGCCGCCTGAACCAGGCAACAGGGGGATTTACAGGCGAGGGAGTCTCCTCGCCTTTTTTTATGTGGCAAGCCTGTCGGTTTTCCTTACAACGCGGCCGACCGGCAGATGAGGATTTTCATGACTATATTTTCTTGTACCCGCTTGCCAACGGCCCTGCTGGCCTTGCTGTTGCTGGCCAGCAGCGGCACTGCCAGCGCCGCCGCCTATGGCTATTCGTACACCAGCGTCTTTGGCCTGGTCATCAGCAATCCCTCCGGCTCCGTCTCCCTGCTCAGCAACATCGACCTGTCGCGCACCACCGCCACGCTCAATGGCAGCAGCATCATCCACGGTGGCAGCAACGAGATTGACGCACCGCAAGCGACACGCGGCGCCGTCACCAAGGGACAAAATGATTTTACGCAGCAAGGCATGGGCAATGCCTCGTATGCGCGCGGCGAGGCGCAGATCGTCACCTCGCAAATCCCGCCCTTTCCACCGGGCTCGACCAGCACGCACACGGTGAATGCGGCGGAAACCTTCCTCACGGGCGGCGGCAGCGCCGACGCCTCGGGACGCAACGGTTCCAGCACCGCGATGACCGTCAATTTCGTCGTCGGCCAACCGGGCGCGACCCTGGCCTTCGACTTCCAGGCCCTGCCTTTCATGCAGTTGTACCTCGATGCCCTGGCCGGCACGGGCTCGGCGGCCACGACGAATATGGCGATGACGTTTACCATCATCGATGAACATGGCCAGATCGTCTTCAACTGGGCCCCCGACGGCAACCTGGGCTCCGGCATCCTGGGCGGCACCGAACTGGCCGACGCCGCCAGCCTCAATACAGGGTACGCACAAACGCCGCTGACCAGCGGCAGCGTGTTCACCTACGATCCCGGCGGCTGCGGCGCGCCCACGGGCACCGGCATCGGCACGACGTGCGGCGGGCAGTATGGCGCCGTCACGGACAACCTGGTGGCGGGCAGCTATACCCTGGTATTGAACATGCTGAACAGTTCCGAACTGGCCTATGTGCCGACGGTCACGCCGATGCCGCTACCGGGCACCTTGCCGCTGCTGGCCGCTGGCCTGGCAGCGCTGGCCAGCCTGGCGCCACGGCGGCGCCGCTGACGCGCGCAGGGAACGTCTCACGGCCCAGCCGTGGGCGCCACCAGCAAGTCTTGCAGCGGACGGCGCAGCGAGCGCGCACTGGCCGCCGGCCCGGCGCCGATGCGTCCGAGGAACACGGCCCGCTCGACCGCCTCCGCCCCCAGCACGCCCTGGCATTGCACGGCCAGCTCCTGCGCCATGTCCTGCATGCCATCGGTGCGCGAAAAGGCGCGCCGTTCGCGCACGTAGCGGGCAAAGATCAGCGGCGTCAGTTCCGGCTGCAATTGCAGTCCCAGTTGCGTGGCAGTCAGCCAGAAGCGCTGCATGGCGCGGCCGGCCGCCACGTAATCGTCGATATGGCGCGGCGGCGCATCGGCCAGCAGCACGAAATGCGCGGCACAATACAGGCCCGGCAGCAAGTCCATCTGCAGCCGCGGGGCAATGGTGCCGCCCAGCCAGGTATTGAAAAAATCCACGCGGCGCCAGCTGTGCATGACCCAGCGCATCAGCCGCGCCGTCATGGCATCGACGCCGAGCGCCTGCTCCGGGATGCGGTCGGCACTGAAGCGCGCCCCCCATTCAATGACGTCGCGGTGCACCTTGTGCGCTTCGGGCATGGTCAGGCGCAGCTTCGCATTGTCGAACATCAGGCGCGCACAGGCCAGGCGCGCGCGCCCGCCTTCGAACCACTGCACGCCGTAGCCGGGCGGCAAGCTGGCCGCCAATGCAGCCTTTTCGCTGGCGCGCAGGCTGCGCGTGCTGAGCCGGCGCCGCTGCACGCTGCGGCGCGGCAGGAAGGCTGCCAGCGCATCGGGCAGCATACCGGGGCTGTCGACCAGCCGTACATCGAAGGTGGGCAAGGTGTCGGGCATGGACAAACGCCGGCGCGCTTCCATCCGCAAGCCGTGACAGCTGGCCGCCAGGGCCATGCTTTCAAGCAAGGCACCCAGCGATAGCTGGCTGGGATGGCCGTCGAGGTCGTACACGCAATGGCTGCGCGTATCGAAGCCATGCACGACCACGTGCCGCTGGTCCACGACTTCAAAGCGCCACGGCTGCGTATTGTCGCCGCTGGGCGCCCAGCGCGCCTGCTCGAGGATGTTTTCCAGCACGGGATCGTTCAGCAATGCTTGCGCCATTTATGCCTCCTGTGCGGCGCGGCGCCGCTTGATGATGGCCATCGTCAGGCGTTGCAGCGGATGGCGGTTGCCGCCTGGACGCCAGGTATGCACGAGCTTGTTACGGTAGGCGTCGAAATGCACGCCGTGCGGCGCCGCCATCACCTTGCCCCGTTTTAACAGGATTTTCAAGGCTTCCGTGGCGGCCGCGCCCGCGCACAGCTGGCAGCCCATGATGGTCGACGGTCCGCGCCGCTCCTTCAGGTTGATGGCGGACGGGTCGACCAGATAGGGGCCGTGCAAGCCGGACGGCGCCAGCCCGACGAGGAAGCGCAGGGCCTTCTCTTCTTCGGGCAAGTCGCCCCAGCCAAAATACTCTTCGAACGTCATGCCGCCCGGCATGAAGCTGAGCACGGCCGTGCCCATGCCCAGCGGCGCGGCCGTGATGGCGGGTATGCCCAGGCGCGCGCAGGTGGCGAAGGTGGCCTGGCGCGCGGGAAAGGCGAAGAAATCCAGGCCATCCACGTACAGGTCGACACCGGCAAAGAACTCCGCCAGGTTGCTGTCGTGTATGCCGTCGGGAAATTGTTTAATCTCAAGCTCGGGATTGATGTCCTTCGCCATCTGCGCCAATACGGCCACCTTGGGCTGCCCCAGGGTCGACATCATGGCGCCGGCCTGGCGGTTGAAGTTGGCGATATCGAAGGTGTCGAAATCGGCGATGTGGAAGGCGCCGATGCCCAGCCGCGCCAGGGTCAGCAAGTGCACGCCGCCCACGCCGCCCATGCCGGCAATGGCCACGCGCTTGCCGCGCAAGCTGTTTTGCTCCGCCTGCGTGACCCAGCCCAGGTTGCGGGCAAATGCCGCGTGATAGGAAAAGCCGTCTGTCATGCTCACCTCTTCTGTGCATCCATTGCGGACGAAAAAGTTTGGACAGGTGAGCCGGGGATAAGTTCCCCCGTGACAGATAAAAAGCGGCTAGCGCGTCAGGCGCCGCTGCGCCGCGGCCGACGCCACGGCGCCCACCTTGAATACGCTGACGATCTGCGCCAGCCCGGCCGCCTGCTCGTTCATGGCCTGCGCTGCCGCCGATGCCTGCTCGACGAGGGCCGAGTTTTGCTGCGTCATGTTATCCATCTCGACGATGGCCTGGTTGATCTGCTCGATGCCAGCGCTCTGCTCGGCGCTGGCCGAGGAAATCTCGGCCACGATATCGGTCACGTGCTGCACGCTGGAGACGACTTTTTCCATCGTTTCGCCCGCCAGCGCCACCAGTTTTTCACCGGCGCCCACTTGCTCGGCGGAACTGTCGATCAGTTGCTTGATTTCCTTGGCGGCACTGGCTGAGCGCTGGGCCAGGTTGCGCACCTCGCTGGCGACGACGGCGAAACCACGGCCCTGCTCGCCCGCGCGCGCCGCTTCCACGGCCGCATTCAGGGCCAGGATATTCGTCTGGAAGGCGATGCCGTCAATGACAGCGATGATGTCGCCGATTTTCTTCGACGAGGCATTGATGGCGCCCATGGTGTCGACCACCTGGCTCACCACGCCGCCCGCCTGGCTCGCCACTTGCGAGGCGGAAATGGCCAGCTGGTTCGCCTGGCGCGCATTGTCCGCATTCTGGCGCACGGTCGAGGTCATTTCTTCCATGGTCGATGCCGTTTCTTCCAAGGAACCCGCCTGCTGCTCAGTGCGCGCCGACAGGTCGTGGTTGCCCGAGGCAATCTCGCCCGATGCCGTGGAAATCGATTCCGCATCGCTGCGCACCTGACTCACCAGATGCGCCAGGTTGTCGCGCATGGCCTTGATGGCCATCAGCAAACTGGACGTATCACCGGGACGCGTGTCGATCTGCGTGGTCAGGTCGCCCTGGGCGATTTGCGCCACGATGGCGGCGGCATAGTCGGGTTCGCCACCGAGCTGGGCCAGGATGCGGCGCAGCATCAACGCTGCCAGCGCGCCCACCACCAGCATCAGCGCGCCGCCGATGGCCAGCAGCACGCCCGCCTGGGCCCAGAATTTGTGGTTGATGTCATCGATATACGTGCCCGTGCCGATCAGCCAGTCCCACGGTGCAAATTTCACCACGGCATACATCTTCGCCACAGGGTCGGGCACGCCCGGACGCGTGCCGTCCGCCTGCACGAGGCCGATGCGGCTGTTGGCCAGCGCGGCGCGGTAGCGGTCGCCCGACTGCTTCATGTTCTTTTGCGGCGTGCCGATGCGCGACGCATTCGGGTGCACGTACAGCAAATCCGTGCTGAAATCGCGCACAAAGTAATACATTTCGTCCTTGACGAAGCTGCCGATGGCCAGCTTGGCCTGCTGCTGGGCCTGCTCCCGCGTGAGCTTGCCCGACTGTTCCAGCGCGTACGCCTTTTCCACGGATGCGTTGGCCAATTCGACCAGCACCGTCAATTGCTCGACGCGCTCGGCCATCATGGTCTGGCGCAGGGAATACAGGGAGAAGGAAGCGATGAGGACGATGCCCAGCAAGGTGCTGAAACACAGGAGGAGAATGCGTGAACGGAGTGTCATGGGTGCCTGGAGTGAATAGGAAATTTAATTGCCCGATGGAAATCTTTTCAGAAAAGCAAAACGGGCGGCGCTACCGGGCTGTGCCCGGCAGGCACCGCCCGCTGTAAGTCGTGTTTAAAAGGTCAGGCCAAGGCTTCCTTGGCCGCCTCTTCCGGCGTCAAGCCGTCGTAGAACTGGTCGGTAAACCACTCGACCTGCTCTTCGATGTGATCCTGCGCCTGCGCCACGGTGGCGCCGCCGGCCACGAGGAAGCCTTCGACCTCGATACACCAGTTAATCAACTCCAGAGTTTCCGGATCGAGCTCTTCTTTCTTAGCCATCGTATTTCCTTGCTTGTTAAATTGCGATATCACATCAATAAGCGGCAGTTTAACAGCTTCGTCACGCTGCCGCCCATGCAGATCAAACACGAGGATTACTTGGCTGCAACATTTTTACGTTCCGGATACAGCACCACCTGCACATAATTGTGCATGTCCAGGTAGCGCTGCGCCGCCAGTTTGACGGCTTGCGGCGTGATGGCGCGCACGCGTTGCTCATACCGCAGGATATGCGCGGGGTCGCGCCCCTGCGTCACCGAACCCATCAACTGATTCATCCAGTAGTTGTTTTCGCGCAGGGATTTCTGCTGGCGCGTGATCCAGTTCAGCTTGACCTTTTCCAGGTCGGCCACGGATGGCCCGTCCGCCTTCATCTTGTTGATTTCGGCAAAGGCGGCGGCGATCACCTTGTCCACGTTTTCCGGTCCCGTCGGCAAGTTCAAGGCCACCGAATAATGGCCGTACGGATGCTGGCCCATCGAGGTTTCAAAGCCGCCGCCATAGATCATGCTCATCTTTTCGCGCAGCACTTCGATGACTTTCAGGTTCAGCACCTCGCCCAGCGCCTGCAGGGTCAGTTTTTGCTCGTCCGAATACGCGACGTCGCCATTGAAGGTGATGGAAATCGTACTCTTGGGCTCGCTGCCCATATAGATATCCTTCTTGACGACCCCGGTCACCGGGCGCATGCCCACGTCGCGGTAGGCGTGCGCCACCTCGCCCACGGGCAAGGTGCCCAGGTAGCTGGCGATCAGCGGCTTGATCTTGTCGAGCTCGAAGCTGCCCGCAAAGATGAAGGTCATGCCGCGCGCGCTGGAAAAACGCTGGCGGAAGATGTCCAATGAGCGGTCCAGGCCCACCTTGTCGAAATCGGCCGCACGCGGCACGCCATCGACGCGGGGGTTGTCGCCATACATGGCGTGCTGGATGGCATCGTAAAACACGGCTTCCGGCTGCGCCATGCTGTTTTTCGCCAGGTCCTGCTGCTTGCCGATGAAGGACTGGTACAGGCCCGCATCCTTGCGCACGTCATTGAAATACAAATACACGAGCTGCAACATGGCTTCCACATCGGCGCTGCTGGCCGAGCCGCCAAAGCCTTCGCTCAGTTCGCCCAGCGAAGCGCCCACATTGACCGTTTTGCCGGCCAATACTTTTTGCAAGTCCAGCGGCGCCAAATCCTTCAGCCCCATGCTGCCGACCACGACGCTGGCGTAGCGGGCGTTGTAGATGTCGGCGTCGCCGAACAGGGACTGGCCGCCGAAGCGCGTCGAGCCCATCAGCACCTGGTCATTCTTGAAGTCCGTCGGTTTGAGCAGCACGCGCACGCCATTGCCCAAGGTCAGTTCCGTCACGCCGATGGCACTGTTCAACTTTTCCGAAACGATGCTGCCACCGGCCGGCGGACCGTCCATCAGCTTGCTGGCAAGCACTTTCTCCGTGCGCGGCTCGACCTTCTGCTGCTCGGCCTTCGCCACGGCGTCGAGCAATTGCTGCTGCGTCGGCACGCTGGACGTCGCATCGCCCGCTTTCGGTTCGGCCCCCATGAAGACCACCAGCTTCTTTTGCTGGTCGGGAATCACTTTGGCCACCGTTTCGTTGATTTCCTGCAAGGTTACCTGCGGCAAGAGTTCCTTCGCGTACAGCAATTCATTGGCGATACCGGGGATGGCTTCCTGCTCCAGGAAGTTGCGCGAATACTCGGCCACGAAGCCGGCCGAATCGGATTTGTCGCGTTCGCTGTACGCGCGCTCGTAATTGCGCAACATGTCCTTGCGCGCGCGGTCCAGCTCATCCTGGCTGAAACCGAAGCGGCGCGCCCGCTCGTCTTCCTGCACCAGCGCATCGACGGCCGGCTGCACGCCGCCCTTGCCCAGCAAGGCATAGGCGCTGAACGATTCATAGCCGCGCACCAGCTTGCCCATGCTGCTGCCGCCCTGGATGAACGGCGGGTTGGCCTGCTGCGTCAATTCCTGCATGCGCGCGCTGAGCATTTGCCCGTACAGGTTTTCGATCATCTGGCGGCGGTAGTCGGCAATGGTGACGGGCTCCTGCGCGGCGCGGATCGGGTAGCGGATGAAGACGCTGTCGTCCGGTGCTTCCTTGTCCGTGATCACCACCGCTTCCGTTTGCGAGCGCTGCGGCACTTCCGCATACAGGCGCGGACGCGGTTTCGCGGGGTTTTTCAGCTTGCCGAAATGCTGCTGGATCAGCTTTTCAGCCTGTTTCGGCTCCACGTCGCCGACCACCATCACGGCCATCAGGTCGGGACGGTACCAATCCTTGTAGAAACGCTTGATGGCTTCCGGCTTGAAGGTTTTCAACACGGATTCCTTGCCGATCGGCATGCGTTCCGCATAGCGCGAACCGTTCAGCAGCTTCGGATACAGCACCTTGTTCATGCGGTCGCTGGCGCCCTTGCCCAGGCGCGCCTCTTCCAGCACGATGCCGCGCTCGCTGTTGATGTCGGCCGGATTGAATTTCAAGCCGTGCGCCCAGTCTTCCAGCACGAGAAAACCTTTTTCCAGGTTTTCCTTCTTGTTCGTGGGAATCGGCAACACGTAGACGGTTTCATCGAAGCTCGTGTAAGCATTCAGGTCGGCGCCGAACTTCACGCCGATCGATTGCAAATAGGAAATCAGCTCATTGCGCTTGAAATGCGTGGAGCCATTGAAGGCCATGTGTTCCGTGAAATGCGCCAGGCCTTGCTGGTCGTCATCTTCCAGGATGGAGCCGGCTTTCACCACCAGGCGCAATTCCACTTTCTGCGCGGGACGGGCATTTTTCTTGACGTAGTAGGTCAAGCCGTTCGGCAGTTTTCCGACGGTAACTTCTGGTGCCAGCGGCAGGGGATCGGTCAAACGGATTTCCGCCTGGGCCATGCAGGCGCACGCCAGCAAGACGGCGCCCGAGATCAGGCGTAATTTACTCAGCTTCATGTATTCTCAACGGTAAAATTCAGTAGCCATACCTTACACTGAAATTCTGTTTCCGCCATTAAAAACAACTTAGGAAAAACCGCTTTTCCCAGGCAACTTTGCCGAATGACAAACTCAACGGTGTCCTGCCAGCTTTTTTCAATTGTGCTAAAGTATTGCCGCCGGTCATGTGGACCGGCACAACAATACGTCTTCGGGGCGGGGTGCGATTCCCCACCGGCGGTAAGACCGGCAACGGTCAAGCCCGCGAGCGCTTGTCAGGTTTCGCCTGATGAGGTCAGCAGATCCGGTGTGATTCCGGGGCCGACGGTATAGTCCGGATGAAAGAAGATGTGCAGTAGTGTGATGTCCCGTCGCCACGGCGATGCGGCCAGTTGCGTCTATTCGCTTGCCCTGCAGCGTTTTTCGCCTATGCGAGGAGCGTTTCACCATGTTAGTCAACAGCTATACCCTGCTTTCCAACGACCTGGAAGGTCGCATCCAGTCCGCCCTGGCCGCCATGCGCGCCGGCATTCCCGTCATCCTGCTCGACGATTTCGACCGTGAAAACGAAGCCGACCTGATCCTGTCTGCCGAGAAACTCACGCACGAAACCATGGCTTTGCTGATCCGCGAATGCAGCGGCATCGTTTGCCTGTGCCTGCCGACGGACGTCGTCAGCGCGCTGGAATTGCCGCCCATGTCGTCCGACAACGGCAGCCGCTACGGCACGCCGTTTACCGTCTCCATCGAGGCGCGCGACGGCGTCACGACGGGCGTGTCGGCCGCCGACCGGGTCACCACCATCCGCGCCGCCATCGCGCCGAACGCCAGGCCCGCCGACCTGGTGCGCCCCGGCCACGTCTTCCCCCTGCGCGCCGCTCCCGGCGGCGTGCTCGAGCGCCGTGGCCACACGGAAGGCTCCGTCGACCTGTCGCGCATGGCGGGCCTGAACCCGGCCGCCGTGCTGTGCGAGCTGATGAACCCGGACGGCACCATGATG
Source organism: Janthinobacterium sp. BJB304 (assembly GCF_002735765.1). Classification (NCBI taxonomy): domain Bacteria; kingdom Pseudomonadati; phylum Pseudomonadota; class Betaproteobacteria; order Burkholderiales; family Oxalobacteraceae; genus Janthinobacterium; species Janthinobacterium sp. BJB304. The sequence goes on along the minus strand of NZ_PDZN01000022.1, from coordinate 23,561 downwards.
CGCGGCGATGATATCGAGCGCTTCGCCGAGCTGCATGGCATGCCGATCCTGACCATCGAAGAACTGGTGGAATGGCGCAGCACGCGCGGACAATAAGCCTGCTTCAGACGGCGGCCACGGCCTTCGGCAAATGCACATGCCGGTACACGAGGCCCGCCGCCAGGCCATACGCGGCGGCAATCGTCGCGTAGGCCAGCGGCAGGCGCAGCGACCAGTCGGGCAACATGTGCAGGATGCTGCCGATCAGCGCCACGCCCACCAGGGCGCCGATCTGGCGGTTGGCATTCAGGGCCGCCGCTGCGCTGTTCGCATGCTGCTTGCCGGCCACCCGCATCACGGTGGCCGTCATGGCGGGAATGGCGATGCCGATGGCCACATTCATGACGGCCGTGCCCAGCGCCAGCCAGCCATACGGCGTGCCCGGACGCAAACCCGTCAGCAGCAAGGCCATGACGGTCCCCACCAGCAAGCCGGCCAGCATGGGCCTACGCGTGCCATGGCGCGCCGCAATACTTCCCGCCATGAAATTGCCCACCGTATAGGCCGCCATCATGGGCAGCAGGCGCAAGCCCGACTGCAGGGCATCGGCGCCGCCCGACTGCTGCAGGAACAGGCTCAATAAAAACAGCTGGCCGAATACGCAGAAATTGATCAAAAAACCCACGCCATTGGCCGCGCCAAAACTGCTGCTATGAAACAGCGCGCGCGGCAACAGCGGATGGCTGCCGCTGCGCTCGCGCCGCAGCAATTGCCCGGCCGACAATACCGTCAATGCCCCCGCCGCCAGCACGCCCGGCGACAGCCAGCCCAGCACGGGTCCTTCGATCAGCACGAAACTCAGGCCCGCCAGCGCAGCCACGCCCAGTGCATGGCTGAACAGCGACAAATCGCGCGGCTGACGCGCCGGCGCCACCAAGAGCAGCTGCGCCATGACGATGGCCAGCACGCCCAGCGGCACGTTCACCCAGAACACGCTGCGCCAACCGAACTGGTGCACGAGGATGCCGCCGATCAAGGGGCCGGACGCACCGGCCACGCCCACCAGCGCCGACCAGGCACCGAGCATGCGCGTGCGTTCGCGCTCGTCGTCAAAACTGTGCGTGAGCAGGCTGAGCGAACTGGGCATGAACAGGGCCGCGCCCGCCCCCTGCAGCAGGCGCGCCGCCGTCAGGAAATGCCCGTCCGGCGCGGCGCCGCACAGGACCGAGCCGAGGATGAAGACACCGAGGCCGCCCTGGTACACGGCTTTCGGCCCGTAGCGGTCGGCCAACGCGCCGCCGGCCAGCAGCAGCGCGGCAAACGTCAAGGTGTAGCCGTCGACCACCCAGACCAGGCCCGTCAGCGGAATATTCAAGTCCAGCGCGATATCGGACAGCGCCACGTTGACGGCCGTGACGTCGAGCATCGCCATGACGAAGCCGAAGGCCAGGGTCAGCAAGATCAAGCCGCTGGCGCGGCGCGGTGTGGGAACAGACATGGTACTCCTTGCAGTAACAGGGGGGACGGCCATTATGCGAGCGTTGCATGATGCAGTAAACAGGCATAAACTCGGCACATTGATGCAAAAATGCATCACCATAAGCAATAGGAGAAGCAGCTTGGATTGGGATAACGCGCGCATCTTTCTCGCCATCGGGCGGGCCGGCACCCTGCGCGGCGCGGCCGCCCTGCTGCGCATCGACCAGGCCACCTGCGGGCGCCGCCTGGCCGCGCTGGAAAGCTCGCTGGGCGCCACCCTGTTCCTGCGTACGCCATCGGGCTACGTGCCTACGCCCGCCGGCGAGCTGGCGCTCGCGGCCGCCGAAGCGATGGAGCGGGCGGCCGACAAGCTGCAGCGCGAGATGCAGGGCGTCGACAACCGTTTAAGCGGCCTGGTGCGCGTAGCGACCACGGACACCATGGCCAGCCATTTCGTCATCCGCGCCATGCAGCGGCTGCACGCGGCCCACCCCGACATCCGCATCGTGCTCAACGTGGCGCCCGCGCTGGCCAGCCTGACGCGGCGCGAGGCGGACCTGGCCGTGCGCGGCGTGCGCCCCACCGACCCGGACCTGATCTCGCGCCACCTGGTCAAACGCAGCCTTGGCCTGTACGCCTCGAAAACCTATCTGGCCGAACGGGGCGAACCCGTGCGCGGCACGGCGCTGGCCGGCCACGACATCGTCATCTACCACCAGTCCGTGACGCCGCGCCATGGAGAGAAGATCGCCGGCGAATCCGTCGCCAACGCGCGGGTCGCCATGGAAGTGAACTCGGCGGCCATGCTGCAGGAAGCGACGCGCGCGGGCCTGGGCGTGGCCGAGCTGGCGACTCATTTAGGCGACATCGACCCGCAGCTCGTGCGCATCTGGCCCGAGCGGGCGGAAAGCTACGACGTGTGGCTGGTCATGCATGCGGACCTGAACCGCTCGGCCCGCGTGCGGGCGGCAGCCGACGCCATCATTGCCAGCGTGGCCGGCCCGGGGCACTAGGCGCAAGTCCATCCCAAAAAAAATCATTCCCAAAAGAAACTTTATCTCTTGCGAATCTGATAAAATTCCTCCCCCCGCCGCGCACAGCCGCCGCCAATCGCCGCGGGATCCCTCAATCCCCCTGGAGAATTTTTATGCTTATCTGGCAAGGCTTCGGCATACTTGGCCCCCTTATCTGTTTGATCGTCGTACTGGCCGCGCAAGCGCTGTTTGGCGCCACCCTGGGCGAGGCCTATACGAAGAGCCACACATGGACCCTGGCCCTGGCCTTCCTGCTGGCAGCTGCCGCCAGCTGGTATGCGGGCGTACGCCTGAACAGCGCGCCCGGACGCGAACTGATCGACCCGGCCACGCAGGAGCGCGTGATCCTGCGCCAGCGCCACACCCTGTTCTGGATTCCGATGCAATACATCGCCGTGCTGATGGTCGTCATGGCCGGCTTCGCCCTGTTTGAGTAAGTAGGTCGTGGGAAATTATTGTGAAGTTATGACGAACAGAACCGGATGCGCTGCAAGGCGCCCGTTGCGACGCAGTGCAGGCACTGCTAGCAGCGGGTAACGCCGCAGAGCGCCGGTTATGGAAGTCAGAAATCACAATAATTTATTACGACCTACTTCAGCCCGCACGCTAGCCGTGCTTGCCGGGGCGGGCAGATGTTAAGATGCCATGATGACCCTATCCGTCTCCCTCATCATCAGCCTGCGCCGCCTGCACCGGGCCACCATGGCCTGGCTGGTCAGCTGGTGGCGCATGCTGCATTTCGCCATCCTCGTGTTTTCGCTGGCCCTGTCGCCATCGAGCTATAACCGCGACAACCGCCCCATCCTCGCGCACCGCCTGGTGACGAACACGGCGCCCAATCTCGTGTGGTTCAGCGTGGCCTGCGCGCTCGTCAGCCTGGTGCTGATCCGCATCGTCGTCGTCAGCGCCCAAAGCTACGGCCTGTCGCGCTATGCGCTGGAAATGGTGGTGCGCGTGCTGGTGCTGGAACTGATACCGCTGACGGCCGCCCTGTTCGTGGCCCTGCGCCTGACCCTGCCCGACGGCATTGCTTTCGCGCAAATGCGCTCGTCCGGCATGCTCGATACCATGCAGCGCCAGGGCATCGACCTGTTGCGCCGCGAATATTTTCCTCGTGTCATGTCGGGCATCTTCGCCGTGTGGATGCTGGCCATCGTCAGCTGCGTCACCTCGCTGATCCTCGCCTATCTCACCATCTACGGTTTCACGCCGTGGGCGCTGCAAGGCTACACGCGGGTGGTGGGGCAAATTTTCAATCCGGCCGTGGCCCTGATCCTGATGCTCAAGGTGATCTTCTTCAGCTTTGCCGTGGCCCTGATCCCGCTGGCCTCCTCGTACTATCCGGAAGACCCGCACGGCCGGCGCAACCGCCTGTGGGCCGCGCACGGCCTGTCCGAAATGCTGCGCCTGTTTTCCGTCATCCTGTTGGTCGAAGTGGCTTCGCTGATGGGCAATTACTACTGATGCCCCGCCCGCCACCGCCAGCGATCCCGAACCCCCCATACGAGAGCCAGAAGCCATGAGCCAACCGCAAAATCCCGACCAGGTCGACGTCACGGCGCCCGCCGGTCTCGCGCAAGATAGTGTCCTGCCCGCCCCGCCGCCCGTGCGCCACGCCGAACTGAAGGCGGCCATCCTGCTCATCTTCATGTTCGTGCTGGTGGTCGGCTCCGTCGTCTATCTAATGTATGCACGCGGCGCCTTCGAAGCCACGCAAACCCTGGTGCTGACGGCAGACGACTCGGACGGCGTGGGCGTGGGCGCCGACCTGACCTTTTCCGGCTTTCCCATCGGCCGCGTGCAGCGCATCGAGCTGGCGCCGGACGGCCGCGCGCGCGTCATCGTCGACGTGCCGCGCAAGGACGCGCACTGGCTGCGCAGCAGCTCCATCTTCACGCTGGAGCGCGGCATCGTGGGCGGCGCCAAGCTGCGCGCCTACAGCGGCATCCTGACGGACCCGCCGCTGCCAGACGACGCCACGCGCGACTTGCTGGTGGGCGACATGGCGGCGGAAATCCCCCGCCTGCTGGCCGCCGCCAAGGATTTGCTGAACAATGTGGCGACCCTGACGGGCAGCGATTCCGCCCTCGACGGCACCTTGCGCAATGTGCAGGCCGTGACGGGCAAGCTGAGCGGCCCGGGCGGCGCCATGGGCTTGCTGACGGGCGACGACAAGCAGTCGCGCCTGCTGGTCGAGCGGGCCAACGCCCTGCTCGTCACGGCCGACCAGCTGGCGCGCCGCACGGATGGCCTGGTGGCCAATGCCGACACGCGCGTGTTCGGCGACAAGGGCGTGATGACGGATGCGCAAGCGACCATCGTGCAGCTGAACGCGCTGCTGGCCGACACGCGCAACAGCCTGAAAAAAGTCGACGCCGTGCTGGTCGAGGCGCAAGCCGTGGGCGCCAACGCCAGGGCGGCTACGGCCGACCTGGGCCCGTTGCGCGCCGATGTGGAAAGCAATCTGCGCAAGGTCGAGCAGCTGGTCAATGAAATCAACCGCAAATGGCCGTTCAAGCGCAATCCGGAGATCAAACTGCCATGAAAATGTCCCGCCCCGCCCTCGCCGCCCTGCTGTCCACCTTGCTCGCCGCCTGCTCCAGCGGCCCGCCCGTGCCCGACTGGAAGATGAATGCGCAAAGCTCCGTCGAACGGTTTCAAGCGGCCTACCTGGGCGGCAACGCCCTCGTCGAACAGACGGAATTCAGGCGCGCCCGCAGCCAGGTGGCGGGCACGGGCAAGCTCGAACTGGTGGCGCGCATCGAACTGCTGCGCTGCGCCGCCCGCGTGGCCAGCCTGGCCTTCGAGGATTGCGCCGGCTTCGATGCGCTGCAAGCGGACGCGAACGACGCCGACCGCGCGTATGCGGCTTACCTGGCCGGCAAGGCGCAAGGGGCCGACATCGGCCTGCTGCCGGAAGCGCAGCGGGCGGCAGCAGGCGCCGCATCCGACACGGCCGCCGCCAGCGCCGTGGCGGCCATCGATGACCCGCTGTCGCGGCTGGTGGCGGCCGGCGTGCTGCTGCGCTCGGGCCGCGCCACGCCGGCGCTGCTCGACACGGCCGTCGCCACCGCTTCGGACCAGGGCTGGCGCCGTCCGCTGCTGGCCTGGCTGGGCGTGCAGCGCCTGCGCGCCGAACAGGCGGGCGACACGCAAGCGGCGCAGCGCATCGCACGGCGCATGGCGGTCGTCGAGCAGCCGCTGGTCCCCTGAGCGTGCGATGACGGCCCAAGGCAGGCGGAATCAGGCATAGTCAGGCATAATTCAGCCAGGATGACAGCTATGCCGTGCAGGCAGCGAGGTGTGACGATGCAGTTCGAGGATTTCGACCTTTCCACTCCCGATACCGGCCGGCATGCCGGGGCGGCGCCTGGCGATGACACATCGGCGGCTACAGCCGTGCGCCTGCAATACCTGCTCGACAATACACCCTCCATCATCTATTGCACCGTGCCCAGCGGCGACTTCAAGATGACTTTTGTCAGCAACAATGCCTTGAACGTGCTGGGTTACCGGCCAGAGGACATGGTGTCCGACCCCAATTTCTGGTTCGACCACATCCACCCGGACGATGCGCCCGGCATCTTTTCCAGCCTGGCGCAGATCTTCGTCGAAGGCGCGCGCGCCTATGAATACCGCTTCCGCGTGCACGACGGCAGTTATCTGTGGATGCACGACAGCCTGCGCCTCGTGCGCGACGAGCACGGCGTGCCGTTCGAGGTGATCGGCTCGCTGACGGATATCACGGAACGCAAGCGCATGGAAGCGATGCTGCAGGCGCGCGGCGAAGAGCAGCAACTATTGATCAGCAAGTTACAGGAAGCGCACGACCAGCTGCTGCAATCGGAAAAGATGGCCTCCATCGGCCAGCTGGCGGCCGGCATCGCGCACGAAATCAATAACCCGATCGGCTTCGTCAACTCCAACATGAGTTCGCTGCAAGGCTATGTCGGCACCCTGTTCGGCGTGATCGGGCAATACGAAGCGGCGATGCGCGAAACGCCGGACGGCTCGGCCCTGGCCGCGCGCGTGGCCGAGGTACGCGCGCAGGCCGACCTGGCCTTCCTGCAGGACGACATGGTCGATCTGGTGCGCGAATCGATGGATGGCTTGAAACGCGTGCGCGACATCGTGCAGGCGCTGAAGGATTTTTCTCACGTGGGCGAGACGGACTGGCAAGTGGGCAGCCTGCATGCGGGCCTGGACAGCACCCTCAATATCGTCGCCAACGAATTGAAATACAAGGCGCGCATCGAGAAGCACTATGGCGAGCTGCCGCCGATCCTGTGCCTGGCCTCGCAGCTGAACCAGGTGTTCATGAACCTGCTCGTCAACGCGGGCCAGGCCATCAGCAGCGACGGCGTGATCAGCATCCGCACCGGCCACGCGGGCGACTGGGTGTGGGTGGAGATCGGCGACACGGGCGCCGGCATCGCGCCCGAGCACCTGAACCGCATCTTCGAGCCGTTCTTCACCACCAAGGCCGTGGGCAGCGGCACGGGCTTGGGCCTGTCGCTGTCGTACGGCATCGTCAACAAGCACGGAGGACGCATCGAAGTGGCGTCGGAAGTGGGCCAGGGCACGCGCTTTACCGTGCACCTGCCGCTGCAGCCGCCCACCGCCTCGGCCGCGGCCGCCTAGGCGTCCTTCACTGGCGCATACACGCGGATGCTGAGGCGCCCGCCATTCTTGCCTTCGAAATCGAGCAGCTGGGCGATCACGCGGGCCGTCAGCACGTGTTCGGCCGCCAGCAGCATCAGGCCATCGCGGCTGATCAAATCGCGCGACAGCACCATGCCCGGTTCCAGCTGGCCCGACAGCACGGTCAGGTCGCGCGCCGGCGGCTCCGTCTCCTCCATGATGCTGCGGAAAGCGGCCACCACGGCCGGGTCGTAGCGCTTGCCGATGCTGTCGTAGATCAGGGTGCGGGCCTCGTCGGCGCGCAGGCTGCGCTGCACCATGGCGCCGATCTGCAAGCCGTCGTAGTCCGACGCCAGCGCCAGAATGCGCGCGCCCATGGGAATGGCCAGGCCCACCAGGCCATCGGGAAAGCCGCCGCCGTCGAAGCGCTCCAGCTGCGAGCGCAGGATCACGGAAACGGCGCGCAGCTCGTCGAGCGCCATCAGCAGCTGTTCGGCGCGCAGCGGATGCTTGCGGAAGGCGGCCAGCTGCTCGCCCGTCCAGGCGCTGGCCGGCAATTCCAGCACGTCGTCGCTCAGGCTGAGCTTGCCGATGTCCTTGAGCAGGGCCGCGATGAACACGTCGCGCGCCTCCTGCCCTTCCAGGCCCAGCGCCTGCGCCAGCTTACGCGACAGCTCGGCCACCCGCCGCGCATGGCCGGCCAGCTTGCCGCCGCGCATTTCGATCAGGTTGGAAAACACCTTGATCGTCGTCACGAACGTGGCTTTCAGGCGCTCGTTGGCCGCCTGCACCTCGTCGTGCGACTGTTTCAGCTGCTGCGTGCGCGTGGCCACCTTCGCTTCCAGGCTGGCATTGAGCGCCTGCAGCTCCACGTTCTGGCTGGCCGTCAGCGCTTCCAGGCGCAGCTTTTCCTGTTCCAGCGCGCGCCGTTCCAGCGCGTGGCGCACCACCAGCACGATATCGTTCTCGTCCCACGGCTTGGTCACGTACCGGTAGATTTCGCCCTGGTTGATGGCGTCGAGGATGGACTGGATGTCGGCATAGCCGGTCAGCAGCAGGCGGATGGTGCCGGGCCAGCGCTGGCGCACCTGGGCCAGGAACTGCGCGCCATCCATGTGCGGCATGCGCATGTCGGAGATGACCAGGTCCACCGTCTCGCTCTCGAGCAGGGCTAGGCCGGCCGCGCCGCCGTCGGCCGTCAGCACGCGGTAGCCGTGCGGGCGGAACAGCCGCCGCAGCGACGACAGGATATTCGGTTCGTCGTCGACGCACAGGATGGTGGGCGGCGCGGCCGCAGTGCTGGTGCTGGCGCTGGCGCTAGTACTAGTGCTCATGCTGTCCTGTTCGTTCATGGTGTGACGGGCTGCGCCTGGCGCACGGGCAAGGTGATGCGGAAGGTGGTGCCGCGGCCGATGATGCTGCGCACATCGATGCGGCCATGGTGTTTCTGCACCGTCGTGTAGGCCAGCGACAGGCCTAGTCCCGTGCCCTTGCCGACGGCCTTGGTGGTAAAGAACGGATCGAAGATGCGCGACAGGTGTTCGGGCGCGATGCCGCCGCCCGTGTCCTCGACCTCGATCCATACTTCCGTGGCGTTGTCGCTGCCCGTGCGCAGGGTGATGCGTCCGCGCGCTTCGCCCATGGCGTGGGCCGCGTTGACGACCAGATTCATGATCACCTGGTTCAGCTCGGAAGGCTGGCATTCGATGTCGGGAATGTCGCCATATTCGCGCACCACGTCGGCCTTGTACTTGACCTCGTTGTTCACGATGTTGAGCGTGGTATCGATGCCCTGGCGCAGGTCGGCCCAGACCCACTCCTGGTGCGCATCCGTGCGCGAAAAATCCTTCAGGTCCTGCACGATGCGGCGCACGCGCGCAATGCCTTCCTTCGACTCGCCCATCAGCATGGGAATGTCGGTGCGCAGGAAATCGAGGTCGATCTGTTCGCGCAACGCGCGCAGGCGCGCCGCCACCATGGGGTCGGCGACGGCCGGCTCGGCTTCCTCGTAGGCGTCGAGCATGCTGAACAGGTCATCCAGATAACCTTCCAGGGTGCCGACATTGGAAAACACATAGCCGATGGGATTGTTGATCTCGTGCGCCACGCCGGCGGCCAGCTGGCCGATCGACGCCAGTTTTTCCGACTGCAGCAGCTTTTGCTGGGCCAGCGACAGCTTGCTGTTCAATTCCGTCAGGGCCAGGTTGCGCTCGCGCAGTTCCAGATCGGCGATCTGGCGCTGGCGGATATCGTCGGCCAGGCGTTCGTTCATTTCCGCCAGCTGGGCCGTGCGCTTGGCCACCAGGTGTTCCAGGTTGTCGTGCGCCTTGCGCAGCGCCAGTTCCGCCAGGCGCCGCTCGCTCACGTCGCGCAGGGTTTCGATGGCGCCCACCAGGCGTCCCTGGCGGTCGCGCAGGGGCGCCGCCGTGAAATGCAGCCAGTGGCCGTCGGGCCCGATATCGGCAAAGAAATCCTCGGCCTCAAAGGCGCCGGGGATCACGGGAGAACGCTTCAGCTTGCCAAGGTAAAGGTCGTTTTCGCCGAGCGCGATATCGTCGGCCACCAGCAGGTCGGCCAGGCAGGCGCGCGGCTGCGGATAAAACGCCTTCCAGTGGTCGCGCGTGCCGACCATTTCGGCGGCCGTAAAGCCCAGCAGCTGTTCGCAGGCGCTGTTCCAGTGCGTCACCACGTGGTTCGTATCGATGGCGAAAGTGGCCACGGGATGGCCGTCGAAAAATGCCGACAGCGCGATGGTGTCGCCCTGGCGGCGTTCCGGCACGGCGGGCAGCGCCTGTCCTGCATCTTTTTCCATGGCCTCTATCCTGTTCATGCCAGCATGATCCGCGACATTTCATCGAAGGTGTGTTCCGTTTGCGCCAGCAGCGCCAGCCAGGCCTGCTCGTCCAGCGCAATGCTGCGCCAGCCCGCCGGCGACAGCGGCGGCACCAGCGCATCGTCGACGCCGGCCAGATCGAGCGCCAGGGCGACGGCATTGGCCATGTGCACGGCCAGCGGCAAGCCGCCCGCTTCCAGCCGGTCGATGGCATGGTGGTCGGCCACCGCCTGCTGTATTGCCTCGGGAAACTTCCAGTAGGCGGCCAGGGCGCGGCCCACCTGCGCGTGATCGATGCCGATGACGGCCCGTTCCGCCTCGGCCATCTGGCAGTCGTGCGCCTGGCGGTAGCTGCGCACGAGCGCGTGCTCGGCCGGGAAGCGCGTCACCAGCACCAGGGTACCGAGGTCGTGCAGCAAGCCGGCCGTGAACGCCGTTTCGGGATTGACGCGCAGGTGCGGCGCCAGCAGGCGCGCGGCGATGGCCGTGGCCAGCGAATGGCGCCAGAATGCCTGGAAATCGAAGCCGCCGCTCACCGGCGCGAAGCTGCCCGTCAGGGCGCACGCCGTGACGACGGTGCGGATGCTGTGAAAGCCCAGCACGGATACGGCTTGCGGAATGCTGGTGACCTTCGATTGCATGCCGTAGAACGAGGAATTGGCGATACGCAGGGTCTTCGCCGCCAGGCCCTGGTCCAGCTCGATCTTTTGCGCCAGCACGTGCACGTCCGTGTCGTCCTGATCCATGCTCGACAGCAGTTCCAGCACCACCACGGGCAGCGAAGGCAGTTCCTGTATCTGGCGGATGATATGTTCAAAGCTGAGCCGTGTCATGCCGCTCCCCCTTGCCGGTAGCGCTGCACCAGCGCCAGCAGCTCGGCCCCGGCGGAATCGGGCGGCGTGGCGCGGAACAGCACGGCCAGCCGTTCCAGGCGGCGCAAGCGTTCCTGCTCGGCGTGCGCCTGCGCGGCGGGGTCGGGCGCCTCATCCATGACGACGTGGCAGCGTTCCACATTGCGCCGGCGCAAAGCCGCCAGGTTCGCCGCCGTCAGGGTGGCGCCCTGGGCCAGCAGCACGGCGCCGCTGGCGTCGTTCAAGGCCTGCGCCAGCACCATGCCTTCCTGCGCCTGCTCCATGGAAATTTCGCGTCCGCTTTCACTCATGTATCCGCTCCATGACGACTCAGGGTGACCAGGCTGCCGCGCGAGCGCGAATGCAGGCCCATCGGATGGACCGCCACCGTATACGGCTGGCCATCGATGGCTGCCAGGCAAGGCGCGCCCTGCCCGTCGAACAATTGCGGCAAGACGATCGCCGCCTCGTTGCCCAGCAGGGCCGCGCCCCGTTCGAACAGGTTGGCCGCCGCCGCGTTGATGAAGGCGATCATGCCGTCCTCATCGAGGCCGATCACGGGCAGCGGCAGAAATTGCAGCAATTCGCGCGCGATGCCGAGGCTGACCTCGTCGCGGCTGATCTGATGCTGCTGCTGGCGCACCAGCGCCTGCATGGCGGCATTGGCCGCCGCCAGCGCCTGGTTGGCGTCGCGCAGCTGCGTATTGAGGCGCACATTGTCGTCGTCGATGCCCTTCAGGCGAAAGGCTTCGGCGATATGCTCGCGCAGCTGATGGTCTTCCCAGGGCTTGGTGAGAAATTTGAAGATGGCGCCCTCGTTGACGGCGTCCGTGACGGCCTGCAACTCGGTATAACCGGACAGCATGATGCGGATGGTTTGCGGACACAGCAGCTTGGCCTTGCGCAGGAAGTCGGCGCCCAGCATGCCCGGCATGCGCTGGTCCGACACGATCACGTCGACGGCATGGCTGGCCAGCACGTCCAGCCCTTCCTGGCCGCTGTTGGCCGTAATGATATGGTAGCCATCGCGCCGCAGCAGGCGCTTGAGGGAAGCGAGGATATTCGGCTCGTCATCGACCAGCAGCAAGGTGCGCGGCGGCGCCGCAGGCTGCTGCCCGGCGTCCGCCGCCAGCGCCGCCATACCCGGCATGCCATGCTCGTCGTGCACATCCATCGGACCATCCTCTCATCGCCATGGCGATATCGGAGCTTGCCTGGAGGGGAATCTGCCGCGCGAGACAGTCTTGCGAGTCTTGCGCGGCAGCCAGCTTGCGTTGAAATTATACGACTAAATATTCCTTCATTGCACTTATCCTGCACTTATCCGTGACTTATCCGCGCCGCGCCGGACAAGGCGTGTTGCGGTAGAACACAAAGCCGCCCAGGCCGATGGCTTGCGTGTCGGCCTTCACGGCGTACACCAGCGTATTCCTGGACGCCTCGACCCTCAGCAGATTCTTGTGCAGCACCGTTTGCGCATGCGCCAGTTCCAGAGACGGCGTCGGCGCCAATGCCAGACTTAGTTCGGACGTGACCGCGTCATACGTCCAGCGGCCCGGGTTGAAAAAGGCGAAGCCGCCGTCGAAACGCAGGCTGCCATCCTTGAACTGGGTCAGGCATATGCCGGGAAATTCGCTGGGCGGGTTGTACCAGGTGGCGGCCACGGCGGCATCGGCCGGCGTCTTGCCCGGCATCTGCATGCCGGTGCTGTCAGTTTTTCCGCCCAGGCCGGCGCAACCGGCCAGCGCCAGCGCGCCCGCCAGCACGCCCGCGCGTATGGTGTATATCATGTGCATTGCCGTCCCCTTGCTTTATAGAAACATAATCTTAAAGCGGGATGGCTGGCCGTTCAAGCGGCCAGCGCACATAAGGCCAATTTAATTGTCCCCGGCCGCCTTCGCCGCCATGGCAGCCGCTTCGCGCAATTTGTCCTTCTTGCTCTTGCGCGCGCCCTTCACGCCGCCGTTCACCGCATCGGTGACGGGATGCACGGGCGCAGGCAGTTCCGTCGGCTCGAAACCGGCCACCACTTCGCGCACGATGCGCAAGTCGTTGCGGTTTTCGATCAGGCGGAAATGCGCTTCCGTGTCGGCCGTCACGAAACTGATGGCCGTGCCGCTTTCGCCGGCGCGGCCCGTGCGGCCGATGCGGTGCGTGTAGTCGACGGCCGAACGGGGCAAGTCGTAGTTGACGACGGCCGGCAGGCCGGCGATGTCGATGCCGCGCGCGGCCACGTCGGTGGCTACCAGCACCTGCAGCCGGCACGCCTTGAAGTCGGCCAGCAGCTGGCTGCGCGTGCCCTGGCTGAATTCGCCGTGGAATGCGCCCACGTGCAGGCCCGCGCGCTGCAGCTTGTCGGCCACGTGTTCGGCCGCGTACTTGGTGGCGACGAACACCAGCACGCGCTCCCACTGCTGCTGCAGGATCAGGTAGCGCAGCAGCTGCGTGCGGCGCGGCATGTCGACCGTGATGGCCCGCTGCACGATGTCGGGCTTGTCCTGCGGTTCGGACGCCACCTCGATGCGCACGGGCTCCTTGAGCAGGCTGTCGGCCAGCGCCTGCACGCTGTCGGGGAAGGTGGCGGAAAAGAACAGGTTTTGCCGTTTCGCTGGCAGCAGCGCCAGGATGGCGTTGATTTCCTCGCTAAAACCCATGTCGAGCAGGCGGTCGGCTTCGTCGAGCACGCACAGCGACACGCCGCCCAGCTTCACGGCGTTCTGGCGCACCAGGTCCAGCAAGCGGCCCGGCGTGGCGACGACGATATCGGCGCCGCCGCGCAAGTCCATCATCTGCGGATTGATCGACACGCCGCCGAACAGCACGGAAATCTTCAGTTTGACCGGCAGCGGCTTGGCCAGCGCGTGCACCGTCTGCCCCACTTGCGCGGCCAGCTCGCGCGTGGGCACGAGGATCAGCGCGCGCACCTGGCGCGGGCCGGAAGCGGGCGCCATCAGCGCCTGCAGCAGCGGCAGCGCGTAGGCGGCCGTCTTGCCGGAACCCGTCTGGGCCGCGCCCAGCACGTCGCTGCCGCGCAGGATGGCGGGAATGGCGGCCGCCTGGATGGCCGTCGGCGCGGCATAGCCGGCCTTGTCGACGGCGCGGACCAGGGCGGGAATCAGACCCAGGGAGGAAAATGGCATAGCGGGCCTTCTTTATTCGTAAAGTGAGACCGGCCGCAATGTGCGGCCGGTCGGAATAGCGACAGTATAAGGCAGGCGGCTACTGCTTGGGCATTTGCAGCGTCGGATGGCCCGCGTCATCGTAGCCCGGCATGCCGCGCCGGATCGCGTGCGAAAAGTCCGCATCGTCGTTGGCCGCCCGCGCGCGCGCCGTGATGTGGCCGCCAATACGCAACTGCTGGAAGGTCTGGCCAGGTACCAGGCCCTTGACGTCGAACAGATAGCGGTCGAGGTAGCCCGAGGCCATCAGCCGGTAGTCGAGCGGCAGGCCCGGCACGATGCGGCGCACCATCTCGAAGACGATGGTGGTGCAGTTGGCCGTCAGGGTGTTGTAGAAGCGAGGCTGGTTCTTCAGCGCCTGCGCCTCGTCCAGGTAGGCGAGGAACAGCGAGCGCATGGCCGCTTTCGGCATCATCACGCGGTACAGATGCATGTCCTCGCCGCGCGCATTCGTGCGCACGCGCAGGATGTCGCGCTCGTCGGCGGCGATCAGGCTCATTTCGAAATGCTTGAAAAAGCCGCCGATGGCGGAAAAGCTCTCGCCCTTCTCCTTGCGGATTTCGATGGAAAACGTCAAAAATCGGCCGTCGGCAAAGCCGAACGAGATCAGCGTATGCGCGATGTAGGGCCCCGTCCAGTACGACAGCGCCGTGTCCACCGTGCGCAGTTCGTCGAGGTCGTAACTGCGCTGCTCCCACTTGACCGTGTAGTCATCATCGCTGCGCCAGTCGAAATTGCGCACATTGTCCAGGGTGACGAGATTGCCCTTGACCGTACCCGTGACATTGCGCGCCACGTCGTCGGCCCACACGCGCTGCTGTTTCGGCGCGATCAGGCTCCACCACACGAGCAGCAGGATAAAGCCGGCCGCATACGGCAGCAGCACGCGCGCGTCGCCGCGCGTCCACCACAGCGCGATGCTGGCCACGCCCAGCGCGGCCCACAGCAGCGCGCCGATGGCTTGCGCCGCCGTGCCGCCGGACAGCTGGTACCACAGGGCCAGCGCACCCCACAGTGCGGTCAACAGGATAATCAGGGAAACGGCCATTTTGCCGACGGTGGCCAGCACGAAGCGGGCACGCAGTGATAAGAAAGTCATGCCTCAATTATAGGGGCAAGTGAAGATGTGCAAGTATTTCGGGCGTGCCCAGCCTGTCCAGGACCGACATACAATATTATTTCGATGGCATAATGATTTCTTTTGCAATCATTTCTGCCTTCGCATGAAACTTCATGGCTTCTCCATCGTCCAGGGTTCAACTGCAATTTTGCTTGAAGAGCAAGTATTTGACCTGCACAACGATTATGAATTCACGCAGATCGACTACCGCATCGCTGAACAGCGGCTGCACCTGCATTGGAAACGCAGTGCGGGCGACTGGGTCAGACCATCCATGCCCCCTGCGCTGACGCTGGTCTGCAAAGACGTGCATGTGCTGAAAATCCGCGAATCGGACGAAGATGAACATGTCAACGGGGAAAAATGTCTTTCCTCCATCGGCTTCATGTGGAATGCCATGCGCGATGACATGGATGGCGTCGCGTCGCATGAGGCGAGCGAAGGCTGCACGGATCTTTCGTGCATTTTCATGAGCGGCCTGAGCATCAAGATCGCTGCCGCCGAAGCACGCATCGTCCTTGGCGCCGGGCCGGCCATGGCACCGGACTAGCCTTTCCCTTGCCGGCCAGCATACACGGCCACACTCATTGCATTACAGCAACAACGACAACATTCAGGTGACGCCTTGCAGCACCAAGCCCTCTATGCCCTCGCCGGCAGCCTCAATTCCCTCTTCATCGTCATCAGCCTGTACGGCTTGTGGTCGCAGCTGCAAAAAATCTGGCGGCGCAAGCGCGATGCCGGCATCGGCGCCGGCCAGACGACGGAGATCCTGTCGATCAACCAGTTCACCGTCAGCTTCCTCGCGTATTGCGCGTTCTTCGTCTACGGCTATTCGATCACGCCGTTCAACCACTACATCGTCTGGCCCCGTTTGGTCGCTTCCCTGATCGCGCTGGCCATCCTGCATGAAATCGACCGCGACCGCCGCAGCCTGGCCTCGCGCAATGCGCTGCTGGCCTGCGCGCTGCTGCTGTGCGCGGGCGTGGCGGGGCTGGCCTTCGGTCCCACCTTCACCGATGAAAAGCGCGTGATCTCGCAAAGCCTAATCGTCGCCGTCACCGTGCTGCTGGCGCAGGGCTATGCGCACCAGATCCGCCTGATCTGGCGCTCGGGCAGGACGGGCGCCGTGTCGTTAAAGATGAGCCAGTTCATCCTGGCGATGGATGTCAGCACCATCTTCTTCGCCTGCGTCATGGGCCTGTCGACGGGCTGGCCCCTGCTGCTGCTCGCCAGCGTCAGCGCCACCACCAAGCTGATCATCATGTGGCTGTTCCGCTGGGAGAAGACCAGCCCCGCCGCGCAGATCAAACGGCAGGCGCCAGCCTGACGCTAGAATGGCGGCATCGCCACCGATTGAAAGCGCCGCCATGCACCTATCCCCTGCCATCCCCATCCTGCGCATCTTCTCGGAAGAAAAGGCGCGCGAGTTCTACCTCGGCTTCCTCGGCTTTACCCTGGACTGGGAGCATCGCTTCGAGCCCACGGCGCCGCTGTACCTGCAAGTGACGCGGGGCGACCTGGTGCTGCACCTGAGCGAGCACTACGGCGACGCCACGCCGGGGTCGGCGCTGTTGATTCCCGTCGACGACATCGCCGCCCTGCAAGCGGAGCTGCAGGCCAGGGATTATCCGTATGCGCGGCCCGGCATCCGTGACGAGGACTGGGGCCGCATCCTGGAAGTGGCGGACCCGTTCGGCAACCGGCTGCGCTTCTGGCAGCGTAGCGAGTAACCCTATTGGCCACTCAGCGCGCGCATTTCCGCATACAGGTTCGCCTTGCCCTCGAAGCCGATGCCGACCAGATCCGGCATGGTGATATGGCCGTTTTCGACGCGCACGCCATCGGGAAAGCCGCCGAACGGCTGAAATAAATCCGGGTACGATTCATTGCCGCCCAGGCCCAGGCCCGCCGCGATATTCAAGGACATCTGGTGGCCGCCGTGCGGGATGCAGCGGCTGCGCGACCAGCCGTGCTGGTGCAGCATGTCCAGGGTGCGCAAATATTCCACCAGGCCGTAGCTGAGGGCGCAATCGAACTGCAGCCAGTCGCGGTCGGCGCGCATGCCGCCGTAGCGGATCAGGTTGCGCGCATCCTGCATGGAAAACAGGTTTTCGCCCGTCGCCATGGGCTTGTCGTAATAGCTGCGCAGGGTCGCTTGCAGCTCGAAGTCGAGCGGATCGCCCGCCTCCTCGTACCAGAACAAGTCATATTCACGCAGCGCCTTGGCGTAGGCGATCGAGGTGTCGAGATCGAAGCGCCCGTTGGCGTCCACGCACAGCTTCTGCCCATCCTGCAGCACCTCCATGATGGCGTCGATGCGGCGCAAATCCTCGTCCAGCGAGGCGCCGCCGATCTTTTTCTTGACCACCGTGTAGCCGCGGTCGACATAGCTGCGCATCTCGTCCTGCAGGGCGGAAAGGCTCTGGCCCGGGTAATAATAGCCGCCCGCCGCATACACGAAGACCTGTTTGTCGGGCACGCCCGTGCCGTGGCGCTCGGCCAGCAGCTGGAACAGCGGTTTGTTCTCGATCTTCGCCACGGCATCCCAGATGGCCATGTCGATGGTGCCGATGGCCACCGAGCGCTCGCCATGGCCGCCCGGCTTTTCATTGGTGTACATGCAATCCCACACCTTGTGCGGATCGAGGTTGGCGCCGTCGTCCGTGACGAGCGAGGCGGGATCTGCGTCGAGGATGCGGGGAATGAAACGCTCGCGCATCAGCATGCCCTGGCCGTAGCGGCCGTTCGAATTGAAGCCGTAGCCAACGACGGGCTTGCCGTCGCGCATCACGTCCGTGACGACGGCCACCAGGCTTAAGGTCATCTTCGTGAAATCGATGTAGGCGTTGCGGATGGGGGAAGAAATGGGGATGGTCTTTTCGCGGATCTCGACGATTTTCATGCGGCTCTCCTGTGGGTGAAAACAATGACGCCAGCTTACCCGCGATACAAAGCCATATAATCGATATCAATTTAAAGCATTATTCACTTGAAGTGAAAGATGAACCATGAAAACGGACGCCACCACGGAAATGGCCTTCTTTGTGCTGCTGGCCAAGCTGGGCAGCCTGTCGGCCACGGCGCGCGAACTGGGCATCACGCCGCCCGCCGTCAGCAAGCGATTGGTGCTGATGGAGCAGCGCCTGGGCGTGCGTTTGCTCAACCGCAGCACGCGGCGCATCAGCCTGACGGGCGACGGCGAAAGCTATCTGCGGCAGGCGCGGCAGATCCTCGACGATATCCGCGCCATGGAAGAGTCCTTGGCCAGCGGCGGCGCCGAGCCGCGCGGCCTGCTGCGCGTGAATGCCACCCTGGGCTTCGGGCGCACGGTGATCGCGCCCCTGCTGTCGCAATTCGCGCTGCGCCACCCGCAACTGGAAGTGCAGCTGCAGCTGACGGACAGCCCCATCAACCTGGTCGAGCAGGCGTACGACCTGGGCATCCGCTTCGGCGACTTGCCCGACACGCGTTTGTCGGCGCGGCGCATCATGTCGAACCGGCGCTTCCTGTGCGCCTCGCCCGCCTACCTGCAGGCGCACGGCACGCCGCGGACACCGGACGACCTGGCGCAGCACCGCTGCATCGTGCACCGGCAGAACGACGACGCCTACGGCATCTGGCGTTTGAGCCGTGGCCGCGCCAGCCACACGGTGAAGGTGCGCGGCACGGTGGCCAGCAACGACGGCGACGTGGTGCTGGGCTGGGCGCTGGACGGGCACGGCATCCTGCTGCGTTCGGAATGGGACCTGGCGCGCTACCTCGACAGCGGCCGCCTGCGCGTGGTGCTGGCCGACTATACGCTGGCGCCGGCCGACCTGTACGCCTACTACCCGAGCCGCCACCAGTTGCCCGCCAAAGTGCGCGCTTTTATCAATTTTCTCATCCAGCAATTGCAGCCGGAAGCGGCCACAGCGGCAGAATCAGGTTAAACTATAATATTGCGATATGGCAATATTATGAAGGAGTAGGTTTTGCTAGTCATACTCGGATTTCTCGTCGTGCTGTTTTCCGTCTTCGGCGGCTTCGCCATGCAGGGGGGACACTTGGGCGCCCTGTTCCAGCCGCTGGAACTGCTGATGATCGGCGGCGCCGCGCTGGGCACCTTCTTTGTCGGCAATGACGCCAAGGCCATCCGCGCCACGTTCGCCGCCCTGCCCACCCTGTTCCACGGCTCGCAATACACGAAGGCGCGCTACATGGAGCTGATGGGGTTGATGTATGAAATCCTCAGCAAGATCCGCAAGGAAGGCTTGATGTCGGTCGAGGACGATATCGACGACCCCTACCGCAGCGCCATCTTCGTGAAATACCCGTACACGCTCGGTGACGAGCACATCCTGGAATTCATCACCGATTATCTGCGCCTGATGGTGTCGGGCAATATGGACGCCTACCAGATCGAAAACCTGATGGATAACGAGATCGAGACGCACCATGAAGACGCGGAAATGCCGATCCAGACGATTTCGCAGCTGGCCGACGCCATGCCCGCCTTCGGCATCGTGGCCGCCGTGATGGGCGTGGTGCACACGATGGCCTCCGTCGGCTTGCCGCCGGCCGAGCTGGGCGTGCTGATCGCACAGGCGCTGGTGGGCACCTTCATTGGCATTTTGCTGGCCTACGGCTTCATCGCGCCGCTGGCGAGCTTGCTGCGCCGCAAGCACCATGAAACGGCGAAGATGTACCAGTGCGTAAAAGTGACGTTATTGGCCAGCCTGAATGGCTACGCGCCGGCGCTGGCCGTGGAATTCGGCCGCAAGGTCATTTCCGCCACGGAACGCCCCTCGTTCAGCGAACTGGAAAACCACGTGCGTCAGGTGCGCACGAAGAACTGATCCAGTTCCTTCACGGGCAGGTTGAGGATGATCTGTTTGTTCATGGCGGTTCCTTGCTTCCTTGGTGAAGGTGGGATGGGCAAGCGGTGCGCCTTCCCTGCGACGGGTGACGGCATACCAAATTGACACGCTTACGAAAAAAGCGTTCCTCCAGAATATCAATAAATACTGAAGAAAGGCGCGGACTATGCTCAGGACTTGCCCTCGATGCTGGCGGCGGCGCGGGCGCGGGCCAGGCTTGAGCGCGCGCCAGCCACCGCGCGCAGGCGTTCTTCCAGGTAGGCGCTCACGCGCGGATGCTGGCTGAAGGCGACGTTGAAGCGGATGTGCTGATCGGGCGTGTCGTTGGCCGAAAACGCGGCGCCGCGCATCAGCAAGATCTTGTTGCGGTAGGCATCCTGCACCAGCAAGTCCACGTCCAGCCCTTCGGGCATGCTGCCCCACAGGAAAATGCCTGCGTCGCCCGGCTGCTCGAACAGCACGCCGGCCGCGCTCAGCTGGCGCGTGCTGGCGTTGCGCGCCACCATGATCTTGCGTTGCAGCCGCTCCAGGTGCTTGCGCAGATTGCCGGCCTTGAGCACTTCCAGCAGCACGTATTCGTTCAGCGCAGGCAAGGTCATGATGGAATGGATCTTGGTGCGCATCAAGGGCTTGAGCAGGGCCGGCGCCGCGGCCAGGTAGCCCATGCGCAGGGCCGGGCTCAGCGCCTTGCACAGGCTGGAGTAGTAGATCACGCCGTCCAGTCCGGACAGCGACGCCAGCCGCGTGCTGTGGCCCGGCTGAAAATGGCCGTGCACGTCGTCTTCGGCGATCAGGAAGCCGTACTGCTGCGCCATGATCAGCACCTTGTGCAGGTTGGCGGCGCTGCTGCTCCACCCGGTGGGATTGTGCAAGGCCGTCTGCATGAACAGCAGGCGCGGACGGTGCGTGCGGCAAGCCGCTTCCAGCTCGTCCAGATCGAGGCCATCGGGGCGGCGCCGGATGGGCACCAGGCGCACGCCGTCCTGGCGCAGCCTGCCGAACATCAGGAAGTATCCGGGGTCTTCCACCAGCACCGTATCGCCGGGCTGCAGGAACGTGCGGCAGATCAGATCGATGGCATGGGTGCCGCCGAACGTGGTGAGGATGTGGCTGGCGTCCGCCGCGATGCCGATGCCGCGCAACAGCAGCGCGATCTGCTCGCGCAGTTCGGCCAGCCCTTGCGGCGGGCAGCGCGAAGCCATGCCGGCCGCGCTGCGCGCCAGACCGCGTTGCACGGCGGCCGCCGGCAGCGCGTCCTGCAGCCAGGTGGGCGGCAAGGCGCCGCTGCTGGCCAGCAGCACGCCCGGCCGCTGGTCGTTCACTTGCTGGCTCAGCCAGACCGGCTCCTGCTCCTGTCCCGCTTCCAGCGCCACCTCGTCGGGAATGGCGCGGCCGGCGTCGGCCGGTGCGCAGACGAAGAAGCCTGTCGTGCCGTGCGTATCGATGACGCCTGCAGCCACCAGCCGATCATACGCGACCACCACGGTGTTGGTGCTCACCGCAAGCTGCGTGGCGAGCTGGCGGATCGACGGCAGCCTGGTCCCGCCAGGCAGCACGCGTTGCGCGATCTGCTGGCGCAGTGCGGCTTCGATCTGCTTGAACAGGGGGATGGGTGAGGAGCGGTCGATGGCGAACATGGCGCAAGTCTAGCGTAAAAACGTCAGGGCGAGGACCAGCAGGATGGCGCCCATCGCCAGATTGAAGATGCGCTGGTTGCGCGGCGCTTTCAGCACGCTGCGGATCGACACGCCGAACAGCGCCCACATGGCGTTGCACGGCGTGCCCACCACGGTGCCGGTCACGGACACCAGCAGCGCGCTGGCGAGCATGTTGCCGTGCGCAGGCATGAAGACCGACGCCATGGTGATCGCCTTGATCCAGCTCTTGGGATTCAGCGCCTGAAACAGCGCCGCCTGCGCAAACGACACGGCCTTCGGCGCGCTGCTTCCCGCCACCGAGGCGCCGGCCAGCTTCCACGCCAAAAACATCAGGTACAGCGCGCCCGCGATCCGCAGCAGCTGCTGCGCCATCGGGTACGCAACGAACACGCTGCCCAGCCCCACGCACATGAGCATGGTCTGCACAAAGATGCCGGCCTGGATGCCGAGGATCACCGGCAGCGCACCGCGATAGCCGAAATTGGCGCCGGTGGTAGCCAGCATGACGTTATTCGGCCCGGGCGTGGCGGACATTACAAAGCAATAGCTCATCAGGGGCAGGAGTTCGGTCATGGCAGGCAGTCGCAGCGTGGAAAAGGCCCCAGTCTAGAAGCGCGGCACGGCGGCGACAAGGCACAAGGCGGCGCGTACAGGCACATGCTGTATCAGTTGAACCACTGCTACAGCGGCGATACTGCCGCAAGCTGTTCGTACATGCCATCCCTCTATACCCGTTACGGCAAGGGAAGACTGTAGTGGTCAACCCATCCCGGACACTACGTTAAGTTTTTCTTCGGCGACGGCCGGAGCCAATCCATGATTAAACTGATGTGGCGCTTGGCTTCCAATTCAGCTTCTCGTGCATGGGCGCCATTACGCTCATGTCGGCCGGCGATTTCACGGTCAGTTTGATCTTGCCCCCCGTACGCCGAGCCACGAAGTCTCGAAATCATGAAATACATCATCCACAAGAGGAATCCGCATGCGGAAGTCCTGAACTGGTTTTGCGCCTGCGGAGTTACCGGCTGAGGGGAAAATATCAGCATAGCCTTTGCCTATGGGCTACGGGGCTACAGTCGTCCCAAATCTTGTGGCGATCTGCCACCGGTCAAATGCAAAAAGGGAATTCGGTGTAGGTGGGAGTGATATCAAAATACAACCACTTTAGTAGAGGTGCTCAATTCTTGGCCCAGAAACTTAAAAAAATAGTTGACCCGCAAGAATGATCGTTCTACTATATTGAGAACGATCATTCTACATCTTACGTCACATGGACACTTCCCAAAACTCGCCCCTTAACGCCCGCCTGTTGGCAAGCACGGAGAAGCTCATTTACTCCGGGGGCATTCACGCGACAGGCATGGACGCGATAGTCAGAGAGTCGGGTGTGGCTCGGCGCAGTATTTACAAGCTTTACCCAAACAAAGAGGAGCTGGTGGCAGCGGCCCTGCAGGGGAGGGACGAGCGGTGGATGTCGTGGTTTATAGAGGAAACTTCGCGGGCCAGTACGCCTATCGGGCGGCTGGAGTCGGTGTTTCTCGCTCTCCGGCAGTGGTTTGACGCTGCTGACTTCCACGGATGTGCCTTCATCAATGCGGCGGGTGAATTGGGGGTTACGAACCCCGAAATTGGGGCCGTTTCGGCGCGGCATAAAGAGCGTCTGCTTTCCTACCTTCGTGAGCTGACCAGTGAGTCAGGTTTGGCGAATCCTGATGAAGTCGCAACCTATTTTCTAATCCTAATCGATGGCGCGACAGCAGTTGCAATGGTCACTGGCGATGCTAGTGCCGCCGATAGTGCAGGCAGGGCGGCAGCCCTGCTTTTATCAACCCTGCCGCGACAGGCAGGATCTAGTTCACCTAACCGTTAAGGTCATATCATGTCATCCAGTAGTGAAATTCGTCCGCCCCTTCCGCCATTCACCCGCG
>NZ_PDZN01000021.1:0-115207 GCF_002735765.1 Janthinobacterium sp. BJB304 | reverse complement strand
GGGATGGGCCAGCTCGCTGTGCAGTTTGTCCATGTCCAGTTCCTTTTCCCATTTCGACACGACGATGGTGGCCACGCCGTTACCGACGAAGTTGGTCAGCGCGCGGCATTCGCTCATGAAACGGTCGATACCCAGGATCAGCGCCATGCCGGCCACGGGAATCGTTGGCACCACGGCCAGGGTGGCGGCCAGGGTGATGAAGCCGGCGCCCGTGATGCCGGACGCGCCTTTCGACGTCAGCATCGCCACGCCCAGGATGGTGAGCTCTTGCCAGATCGTCAGTTCCGTGTTGGTTGCCTGTGCAACAAACAGGGCGGCCATGGTCATGTAGATATTGGTGCCGTCCAGGTTGAACGAGTAGCCGGTCGGCACGACCAGGCCGACGACTGGCTTGGAGCAGCCCAGGCGCTCGAGTTTCTTCATCAGGGCCGGCAGCGCCGATTCCGACGAGCTGGTACCGAGCACGATCAGCAATTCTTCCTTGATGTACAGCAAGAAGCGGCCGATGGAGAAGCCCGTGTACTTGGCGATCAGACCCAGCACGACGAAGACGAACAGGAAGCAGGTCAGGTAGAACGAACCCATCAGTTTAGCCAGCGGGATCAGCGACGCCAGGCCGTATTTGCCGATGGTAAAGGCCATCGCGCCGAACGCGCCGATCGGAGCGACTTTCATGATGATGTTGACCATGCCGAAGATGGCATGCGACAGTTCGTCGATCAGCTTGGTGACGGGACGGCCGCGCTCGCCCAGCAGGGACAGCGAGAAGCCGAACAGGATGGCGATCAACAGCACTTGCAGGATGTCGCCCTTGGCGAAGGCATCGACGAAGGTCTTCGGGATGATATTCATCAGGAAGTCGACGGTGCTCATGCCTTCGGCGTGCGTGTATTGCGCGATCGACTTGGCATCGAGGTGGGCCGGATCGGCGTTGAAGCCGGCGCCCGGTTTCAGGATGTTAGCAACCAGCAAGCCAATGGCCAGCGCGAAGGTGGAGACCACTTCGAAGTACAGCAGCGCCTTGCCGCCCACGCGGCCGATTTTCTTGACGTCCTGCATGCCGGCGATGCCGGAGACCACGGTACAGAAGATCACGGGGGCGATGATCATCTTGATCAGTTTGATAAAGCCGTCGCCCAGCGGTTTCATGTCGACGGCGTTCGATGGGTAGAACACCCCCAGCAGCACGCCAGCCACGATGGCGAACAGCACCTGCACGTACAGGATTTTATAGAATGGTTTTTTCACGAGTGGTCTCCTCTTGCGGGTTGATGCTGCGAATCATCCGCCCATTGGCAGGCGTGCTCAATTGTGGATAACCGCAGATATGCAGTTTCGCTATATCGGGTATTGCGCCATGGCGAATGTGCCAGTGCTATGCTGCGACGCAGCAATTCAGCCGCGCGCTTGGAGCATTGCCCGCGCTGCGCTACACTGCCGTAGCGTCGCGCGCGGGACATCCCTTGGCAGGCAGAAAGCGGTGCTCTTTTTATATCGAATAAGGAAATCGAATGATCGAAGCGAGCATCAAATCCGTCCAGTGCATCTCCCCCGCAGGCCTGCACACCATGTCGTACAAGGAGTGGGGCGCGCCCGACAATCCGAACGTGCTCGTCTGCGCCCATGGCGTGACGCGCGTGGCGGACGACTTCGACAACCTGGCGCGCGCCATGGCCAGCGATTACCGCGTGATCTGCCCCGACGTGGTGGGACGCGGGCGCTCGGGCTGGCTGACCAATCCCCAGTTCTACCGCGTGCCGCAATATGTGAGCGACATGGTGACCCTGCTGGCGCGCGTGCTGGCCAATGGCGAGCGCCAGACGGTGGACTGGTTCGGCACCTCGATGGGCGGCTTGATCGGCCTGGGTCTGGCCTCGTTGCCGCACAGCCCGATCAGCAAGCTGGTATTGAACGATATCGGCCCGACCCTGGCGCCGGAAGCCTTGCAGCGCATCGGCGACTACATCGGCCAGGACTTGCGTTTCGATACCTTCGAGCAGGGCGCCAAATTTGTGCGCGACGTGTCCGCAAGCTTCGGCCCGCACACGGATGCGGAATGGCATAAACTGGCAGTCGATGTGTTGCGGCAGGACAAGGATGGCCATTGGCGCCGTCACTATGATATGGGACTGGCCATGCCGTTCCGCTCGGCCACGCCGGAGTCGGCGGCCAGCGACGAAGCCATGCTGTGGGCCGCGTACGATGCCGTGCGCTGCCCCACCTTGCTGGTGCGCGGGTCGGAATCCGATCTGCTGTCGCACGAGACGGCGCAGATCATGCTGGGCCGCGGCCCGAAAGCGGAACTGGTGGAAATCGCCGGCGTGGGCCATGCGCCCACTTTCGTTCACGACGACCAGATCGCCATCGCGCGCAAGTTTTTGCTGGGCAAGTAAGAAGGCAACAAGCAATACCGCTGTACCGATTTTGAAACAACCGAAAGAAGAAGCATGGAAATTACACGACTGCACGTAGGCAAACGCCTTTCTGAAGTAGCGATACACAACAACACCATCTACCTGGCAGGACAGATCGCGGAAGACACCACGCAAGGCATCGTCGGCCAGACGCGTGAAGTGCTCGGCCACGTCGACCGTTTGCTGATGGAAGCGGGCAGCGACAAGACGTGCATTCTGTCGTGCCAGATCTACATTGCCGATATGAAGGATTTCGACGGCATGAATGAAGTGTGGGACGACTGGGTCGCTTCCGGCCACACGCCGCCGCGCGCCACCGTGGAAGCGAAACTGGCCAATCCGGCTTGCTTGGTAGAAATCGTCATCATCGCTGCAGAGCGCTAAGTTATTGAGTTGTTAAGTTTATAAGGTATCACATGGTTTCCATCTCGGCCCCGAATAGCGCCACCTCGGAACAACTGGTAGAGGGCTTGAGTGCGCCGGACTGCGCGCGCGTGCTGGACGCGCTCGCGTATGCCACCGCAGCGTATGGCGACAAGCAGACCTTTGCCGGCCGCTCCGCGCTGGACTTCGCCATCGGCGTGGCCACCACCCTGGCGTTCCTGCGCAGCGATGCGGAAACGCGCATCGCCGGCCTGATGTTCGAGCTGACCCTGCTGGAACCCGACACGGCGGCCGACATCGAGCCGCGCTTCGGCAAGCAGGTGTGCGACCTGGCGACAGGCGTGCGCCAGCTGATCCGTTTGCGTGCGCTGACCCAGGCGCAGCACGGCGGCGCTGCCGGGCGCGGCAAGAATGCGGCGCAGCAAGCCGTGGCCCAGGTGGAAACCTTGCGCAAGATGTTGCTGGCGATGGCGTCCGACATGCGTGTCGTGCTGGTGCGTCTGGCCGCCTGCGTGACGACCTTGCGTTACTTTGCCGATTTAAAGCTGTTCAACGAAATGACGCGCGAATACGGCAAGGAAACGCTGGATTTGTACGCGCCGCTGGCCAACCGCCTCGGCATCTGGCAACTGAAGTGGGAGCTGGAAGATTTGTCGTTCCGCTTCATCGAACCGGAAGCGTATAAACGCATCGCCAAGATGCTGGAAGAAAAGCGCATGATGCGCGAGGGCTTCGTGTCCTCGGCGATTCTGCGCCTGCAGACGGAACTGGCTTCGGCCGGTATCCAGGCGGAAGTATTTGGCCGCCCGAAACATATTTACAGCATCTGGAACAAGATGCGCGGCAAGGAACTGGACTTTACGGCCCTGTATGACGTGCGCGCCTTCCGCGTCATCGTTGCCGACGTGAAAACTTGCTACACGGTGCTGGGCGTGGTCCACAATATCTGGACTCCCATCCCGAAAGAATTCGACGATTACATTTCGCGCCCGAAACCGAATGGTTACCAGTCGCTGCACACGGTGGTGACGGCCGAGGATGGCCGCCCGCTGGAAGTGCAAATCCGCACGAATGAAATGCACAGCTTTGCCGAATACGGCGTGGCTGCGCACTGGCGCTACAAGGAAGAGGGCGGCTCGAACTTTGCCGGCCAGAAGTACGACGAAAAGATCGCCTGGCTGCGCCAGCTGCTGGCCTGGAAGACGGAAGTGGCCGACGCCGTCGTGGGCCAGGAGGAAATCCAGCGCGAATGGGTGGAAAAGCTCAAGTCCGCCACCCTGGACGACCGCATCTTCGTCATGACGCCGCAGGCGCGCGTGCTGGAATTGCCCGTGGGCGCCACGCCCGTCGACTTTGCGTATCACCTGCACACGGACGTGGGCCACCGCTGCCGCGGCGCCAAGGTCGACGGCATCATGGTGCCCCTGAATACGCAGTTGAAGAATGGCCAGACCTGCGAAATCATCACGGCCAAGGGCGCGCCGGGCACGGCCGGGCCGTCGCGCGACTGGCTCAGCGCCGGCTACGCCGTCAGCACGCGCACGCGCTCGAAGATCCGCGCCTGGTTCCACGCCATCGACATGCAGGAAACCCTGGCCCATGGCCGCGCGCTGGTGGAAAAATCCCTGCAACGCGAAGGCAAGACGGCCGTCAACCTCGAGGCGCTGGCGCAAAAGCTGGGCTTTGCCAAGGTCGACGAGCTGTTCCTGTCGGTGGGCAAGGATGAATTCAGCCTGCGCCACGTGGAGCAGGCGCTGCACGACAATGGCGAAGTGGCGGTGCCGGAAGACGCCGTGCTGGTGGGTAAAAGCCGCGCTTCCAGCGTGGAGCAGGGCGCCAAGTCCGGCGTGCTGGTGGTCGGCACGGAAGGCTTGATGACGGTGCTGGCCAAGTGCTGCAAGCCGGCGCCGCCGGACAGCATCGTCGGTTTTGTGACGCGCGGCAAGGGCGTTTCCATCCACCGCGCCACCTGTAAAAACTTCGAGGAAATGCGCGCCAAATCGCCCGAGCGCGTGATTTTTACCGAATGGGGCAGCACGGGCGGGCACGACACCGTGTATCCGGTCGACATCTTTATTCTGGCAGGCGACCGCCAGGGTTTGCTGCGCGACATTTCCGAAATCTTTTCACGCGAAAAGATCAACGTGATCGGCGTCAATACCCAAAGCGCCAAGGGCCAGGCCCGCATGACGTTTACGGCCGAGATCAGTTCGACGGCGCAGTTGTTGAAGGCGCTGAATGTGATCAAGGATGTCAGCGGGGTCCTGGAAGCGCGGCGCAGTTAGTTGGAGTTACCCCGAGAGCAGAGGCCGGGGTCAGACCCGGCGGGTCTGACCCCGGTCTTTGCCGTTGGGTTCAATTAATGCGTTTTGTCACCCTGATGCAGCCCCGCCATCGCCGCCGTCTCCGGCTGCAAAGTAATATGGTCGATGCCATGCTTGGCCAGCAACATCTTCTTGATCGCGCGCAATACCTTCGGCCAATGGTCGAGGTGCTCGATTTCCACATGGCCGATCAGGGCCGGCTGGCCCGGCGACATGTCCCACACATGCAGATCGTGCACGGCAATCACGCCGTCCACTTGTTCCACGTCCGTGCCCACTTCGATGTAGTCGATGTGCAGGGGCACGCCTTCCATCAGGAAGTGGTAGGACTCTTTCAATACCCCGAAAGTCGATTTCAGGATCAGCAGCGATACCAGCACGGACAGCAGCGGGTCGATCTGCATCCAGCCCGTAAAGTAAATCACGGCGCCCGCGACGATGGCGGCGACCGAGCCGAGCAAATCGCCCATCACGTGCACGAGGGCGGCGCGCGTGTTCACGCTTTGCTTGTCTTTCGACAATACCCACGCCACCACTACGTTGATCGCCAGGCCGATGAAGGCGACGATGAAGACCATGCCGCCCTTGACGGGTTGCGGGGCGGAAAAGCGCAGCACGGCTTCATAGCAGATCCAGCCCACCACGCACAGCATGGCCAGGCCGTTGACGAAGGCGGCCAGCGCCTCGGCGCGGCCGAAGCCGAACGAGTGGCGCGGCGACGGGGGGCGGCGCGCGATCAGTTGCGCCAGCAGGGCCAGGCCCAGCGCGGCCGCGTCAGTGACCATGTGGCCCGCGTCGGAAATCAGCGCCAGCGAATTGGACAGGAAACCGGCCGCCACCTCGATGCCGGCAAACGACAGGGTCAGGCCCAGCGCCCACGCGAGGATGCTCTGGCTGCGGCCCTCGAACGAGTGGGTGTGCTTGGCGTCGCCCTTCAGGTGGGCGTGCAAATGGGTGGCGTCGTGTTCGGTGTGCGTCGGCTGCATGGAATACTTTGTGGAATGAACTTGCCGCCAGTGTAATTGAAAAGCAACAACATAGTCGGCACGTAAAAAAACCTGCAGGCCTAAAGGCACTGCAGGTTTTTGCTGAGATACATCATTTACTGCGCAGCCGTCTCGCCAAACTTGCCTTCGCGGAAATCCTGTACGGCCTGGAATACTTCCGCCTGGGTATTCATGACAAACGGGCCATACTGCGCGATGGGCTCGTTCAAGGGCTGGCCGACGACGAGGATCACGCGGCCGCCTTCCGGTGCTTCGATGCGCACGCCGTCGCTGCCCGGCGTATTGGCGAAGATCGCCATGCGCAGGGCGGGTACGGCCTTGCCATCGACCCGCACTTCGCCACGGAACGTGTACAGGAAAGCGTTATGGCCTGGTGGCAAGGGCTGCTCGAAGCTGCTGCCGGCAGGCAAGTCGATATCGAGGTACAGCGGTTCCGTCAGCTCGCGCTGCACGGCGCCCGTCACGCCATGGCTGGTCCCGGCGATCACTTGCACGGCCACGCCTGCGTCCGTCGTGTAGCGGGGGATTTCGCTGCTCGTGAAATCGCGGTACCACGGCGTGCGCATCTTGTCGCGCGCGGGCAGGTTCAGCCACAGCTGAAAACCTTCCATCACGCCTTCTTCCTGCTCCGGCATTTCCGAATGGATCACGCCGCTGCCAGCCGTCATCCATTGCACGCCGCCCGACGTCAGCAAGCCTTCGTGGCCCGCGCTGTCCTTGTGGCGCATGCGCCCCGTGATCATGTACGAGACCGTCTCGAAACCCCGGTGCGGATGCTCGGGGAAGCCGGCGATATAGTCGTTCGGCTTGTCGCTGGCAAAGTTGTCGAGCATCAAAAACGGGTCGAGACGGCGCTGCAGCTGCTGCGTCAGCACGCGGTTGATCTTCACACCGGCGCCATCCATGACGGCCTGGCCGGCGATCACGCGCTCGACGGCGCGTGGCTTGTTGACGGTGGTGGTGTCGCTCATTGTTCTCTCCTCTAGGCCGGGACGGCGCCAGTGCGCCGTCCCTTTCACTGCTGGGAATTACACCAGGATCGCGTTGATCTCGGCGTCCGCTTGCGCTTGCGCCTTGGCCACGGCTTCCGGGCCCATGCCCATGCCTTCCGAATACACGTACTGCACGTCGCTCAGGCCCAGGAAGCCGAACATGGTGTTCAGGTAAGGCACCTGGCTATCGTTGGCGCTGTCGCGGTGCAAGCCGCCGCGGGACAGGCCCACGTAGACTTTCTTGCCGGTCAAGAGGCCAACCGGGCCGTTTTCCGTGTACTTGAAGGTGACGTTGGCGCGGGCAATCGCGTCGAACCAGCTTTTCAGTTGCACGGTGATGCCGAAGTTGTACATCGGCGCGCCGATGACGATGACGTCAGCTGCCTGCACTTGCGCAATCAGCGCGTCGTCCAGGGCGATGCGGGCCGCCTGTTCCGGCGTGCGCTTGTCGGCCGGCGTGAACAGCGCTTGCAGGGTCGGCTCGTCGAGCACAGGGTGCGGTTGGGCAGCCAGGTCGCGGCGGACCAGGGCGGCGCCAGGATTGGCGGCTTGTACGCGGGCAACGATGGCGTCAGCCAGGCGGGTCGAGGCGGAGCCGGTGCTGCGGGCGCTGGAATTGATTTGCAGGATGTTCATCTTGTTTTCTCCGTTGTGAGGTGTCTTGCGATGGATGAACTATAGCAATTCCAAAAACCATCCGGAAGCCGTTAAAATGGATATCATTAATCCACCAATGGAACAATCAAAACTATGGATATCGATCCCGGAGATTTATTGCTGTTCGCCCGCGTCGTCGAGTGCGGCAGTTTTTCGCGCGCTGCCGTGCGCGTGGACTTGCCCAAGTCAACCCTGTCGCGCCGCATCTCGCAGCTGGAAGCGAAACTGGGCGAGCGGCTGCTGCTGCGCACCACGCGCAAGCTGGCGCTGACGGAATTTGGCGCCAGCCTGCTCGAGCATGCGCGCAAGGTGGTCGAGGAAACGGAGGCGGCCGGCGCGCTGGCCCAGCACCGGCAGGCGGGGCCCAGCGGCTTGCTGCGCATTTCCATGCCGGCGGACTTTGGCGACGCGCTGATGCGCCAGGTGCTGGCCGAATTCGTGCGCCGCTATCCGGCCATTTCGCTGGAACTCGACTTGTCGGCGCGCCGCGTGGATTTATTGGAAGAAAATTTCGACCTGGCCATCCGCATGGGCAACTTGCCCGACGACGCCAGCCTGGCCGCGCGCCGCGTGGCCTTCAGCACCCTGGCGCTGTACGCCTCGCCGCAATACACGAGCGTGCACGGCTTGCCCGAGCATCCCGACGACCTGTATGGCCACGATCTGCTCAGCTTGCCGCGTGCCGTGCATGGCCTCGTGCACTGGACTTTGATCCGCGGCAAGACGACATGGGAGCGCGACTTGCCCGTGCGCCTGCTGGCAAACTCGCCGGAATTGCTGGTGCGCATGGCCTGCACGGGCGTGGGCATCGCGGCCAGCACGGACCGCTTCGCCAAGGCCTATGTGGCGACGGGGGAGCTGGTGCGCGTGTTGCCGGAGTGGAGTTTCCCGCTGGTCACGGGCTGGGCCGTGTTTCCCGGCCGGCGCCTGATGCCGGCCAAGACGCGGGCGTTTCTGGACTTGATGGAAGAGATGTATCGCACGGACGCGCCCGTGTAGGCGCGCATCCTGTTGGCTTAGCTGGGCACGTTGCCCATGACTTCGCCCAGCTGCACGGGGCCGGCCGGTTGCCAGTTGGCGTTGAATTGCACGGTGTCTTTCGGGAACAGCATCACGACGGTGGAACCGAGCAGGAAGCGGCCCAGCTCTTCGCCCTGTTTCAGCACCACATTGTCGTTCGCGTAGCTCCAGTCGCGGATCTCGCCCGTGCGGGGCGGGTTGACGACGCCGTGCCAGACGGTGGCCATGCTGCCGACGATGGTGGCGCCCACCAGGGTCATGACGAAGGGGCCGTTGGCCGTGTCGAACACGCAGACGACGCGCTCGTTGCGGGCAAACAGGCCGGGAATGCCGCGCGCCGTCGTCGGGTTGACGGAGAACAATTCACCTGGCACATAAATCATGCGCGTCAAACGGCCGTCGCACGGCATGTGGATGCGGTGGTAGTCGCGCGGGCTCAGGTACAGGTTGGCGAAGCTGCCATGTTCGAACTGGGCCGCCAGGGCCGCGTCGCCGCCCACCAGGGCTGTGGTGCTGAAGTTGTGCCCCTTGGCCTGGAAGATCTGGTCCTTGTCGATCTTGCCGAACTGGCTGATGCGGCCATCGACGGGGCAGATGTAGTCGGCCTTGGCCAGCGGACGGGCATCGGGGCGCAGCGCGCGCGTGAAAAAGTCGTTGAAGCTCGTGTAGTGCGTGATGTCCGGGTCCAGCGCCTCATCCATGTTGACGTTGTAACGGCCGACGAACCAGCGGATCAAACGCGTGGTCATGGCGCCGCCTTTGGCGCCGGCGATCCGGCCGGCAAAGTTGGTCAACGCTCCTTTTGGAAGCAGATATTGAGGCAGGACGGCAAGACGGTCAGACACGATGGGAAGCCTTTGACGGGGTGATGGGAACAATGTGAAAACGCATTATAGCGGCGATGTGGCGCGCAATGATATGCGCCGTATGCAAGGGGGCGTATCGCAGCCTGCCGCCGAATTTAATTTGCTATAGGAAATATTTTCGGGAAACTGTGCCAGTCAGAAAAAATTACAGCACAATACGGCGGCCTGTTTTTTAGCTTTCAGCCATTTTTATTCAGCCAACTTTTTTCAGTCAGGTCATGATGCCACGCCGTTGCCTCCGCCTCACCGTCCTTTGTTCCGCCGTTTTACTTGCATGGAATGCCCATGCCCAGCAATCCGAAACGCCGGCCGTCGATACCGCCGCCGTGCCGTTGAAGGCCGAAAAGGCTGAAAATCCCATGCAAACCGTCGAAGTCAAGGGCAGCGGCTACGATCCGCGCCGCGACGATACCGCCAGCAAGATGATCGTGGGCAGCGAGGAAATCCTCAAGTATGGCGACACGAACGTCACCGACGTGCTCAAACGCTTGCCCGGCATTACCGTGTCCGGCGCGGCCGGGCGCTCGGGTGGCGAAATCCGCATGCGCGGGCTGGGCAGCGGCTATACGCAGATATTGCTCAACGGCGAACGGGCGCCGGCCGGTTTTTCACTCGACACCCTGTCGCCCGACGTGATCGAGCGCATCGAGATTTTGCATGCGGCCAGCGCCGAATACAGCACGCAGTCGATCGCCGGCACCATCAATGTGGTGCTCAAGAAAGCCGTGAAGACGGCGCAGCGCGAACTCAAGCTGGGTGTGCAGGGCAGCGACGTGAGCTTTTCGCCCAGCGTAAATCTGCAACTGTCTGACCGCGACGGCAATTTTTCATACTCGCTGGCCGGTTCGCTGTACCGCTACGACTACCATTACGACAATCCCGGCCTGGAACTGGGCTACGCGCCCGACGGCCGGCAAAACCTGCTGCGCCGCACGAATGGCACGGGCGATGGCCGCCCGGAAGGCATCAATCTGTCGCCGCGCCTGAACTGGGTGCTGGCCAACGGCGACAACGTGACGGCGCAATTCTTTTTCAACGGCGGACGCTCGAATCACCGCAATTTCAGCCGCGCGGAAACAGAACTGGGCGTGCGCCCCGACTACGACGCCAACACGGGTACTTCCAGCAACCACAACGCCTTCGGCCGCAGCGACCTGACGTGGATGCACAAGCTGGCCGGCGGCGCCAAACTGGAACTGAAGATCGGCGCCTCGGCCGCCCGCAATACGTCCGACAGCCTGCAGCAGGGCTTTATCGACGGCG
The DNA here is from genome assembly GCF_002735765.1 of Janthinobacterium sp. BJB304. Classification (NCBI taxonomy): domain Bacteria; kingdom Pseudomonadati; phylum Pseudomonadota; class Betaproteobacteria; order Burkholderiales; family Oxalobacteraceae; genus Janthinobacterium; species Janthinobacterium sp. BJB304. The sequence continues at coordinate 104,280 of NZ_PDZN01000021.1, read as the reverse complement.
GCGGCCTGGCGCTCGAGCGCAAGGTGGGCGTGAAGGCGACGGAAAACGGCGTCAGTTCCACCGGCAAGTATTCCTCGCCCTTGCTGCCCGGCCATGCCTTGTCGATGGGCTGGGATGGCGCCTACACGGAGCGCGATGAAACGCGCCGGCAGCGCGAAGCGGCGCTGGGCGTGCGTCCGCCCGTCAACAGCGACGAGGGTTTCGACGCCACCATCAAGCGCCTGGCGCTGTACTTGCAGGATGAATGGGAAATCACGCCGCGCTGGTCCATGTACGCGGGCGTGCGCTGGGAAGGCATCGATACGCGCAGCGCGGGCGATACCTACGACGAAGTGAACCAGCGCACCAGCGTGTGGAGCCCGCTGCTGCAAACCCTGTGGAAGTTGCCCGATACCAAGGGCGACCAGGTGCGCCTGGCCCTGACGCGCACCTACAAGGCGCAGCCGACGGCGAGCCTGATTCCGCGCCGCAATACCTCGACGAATAACAGCCAGACGGACCCTGACCGCGAAGGCAATCCTTACCTGAAACCGGAGCTGGCGCTGGGCATCGACGCCTCGTACGAGCACTACTGGGCCGAAGGCGCCTTGCTCAGCGCGCGCGCCTCGGCCCGCCGCATCGATGGTTATACGCGCCAGGGTTTGTTGTTTATCAATGATCGCTGGGTCTCCACGCCCGTCAACGATGGCCGCGCAAATACGCAGACACTGGAACTGGAAGCGAAGTTCCCGCTGCGCGTCGTGATGGCCGCGCCCGTGCCGGCCATCGACCTGCGCGCCAGCGTCAGCCGCAACTGGTCGCAAGTGGAGCGGGTGCCGGGGCCAAACAACCGGCTCGACCAGCAAACGCCCGTCAGCGGCAATGTCGGTCTCGACTACAAGACGCCGGACGGTGTCTTGACCACGGGCGGCAGCTTCAACTTCCGCAACGGCGGCCCCGTGCGCATCACCGAGCGCCAGAGCGCCTACACGTCGCCGCGGCGCGACCTCGACATTTATGCGTTGTGGAAATTCGATGCGAAGAACCAGCTGCGCTTGGCCGTGTCGAACCTGCTGGCGCAAGACTTCGAAAGCGACACCATCTATACGGATGCCAGCGGCACGATCGTGCGCAACAGCATTTCGCCGAGTTCGCCGCAGGCGCGCGCCACCCTGGAAATGAAGTTCTGATGGCGATGTTCTCGCGCTGAAAACCCCGGCCGGCATCCCCGCTGGCCTATAATCTCGGCAATTGCGCGCGCGGCCAGCCCGTGCGCGCCGCCTTTTCATTTGCCAAGATTGCTTTCCCCATGACGTTTTCCTCCCTCGGCCTGATCGATCCCCTGGCCCGCAAACTCGATGAGCTTGGCTATGCCAAGCCCACACCCGTGCAGGCACAGGCAATCCCGGCCGTGCTGGCCGGGCGCGACCTGATGGCCGCCGCCCAGACGGGCACGGGCAAGACGGCCGGCTTTGCCGTGCCGCTGCTGCAGCGCCTGACCCTGGAAGGCGTGGTGGCGCCGCAATGCGTGCGCGTGCTGGTGCTGGTGCCCACGCGCGAGCTGGCCGAGCAAGTCTATGCCAGCTTCCGCAGCTATGGCGGCAACTTGCCGCTGCGCAGCTTTGTCGCCTATGGCGGCGTGCCCATCGAGCCGCAGATCAGCAAGCTGCGCAAGGGCCTCGACGTGCTGGTGGCCACGCCGGGCCGTTTGCTGGACTTGCAGACGCAGGGCGCCGTCAAGTTCGAGCAAGTGCAGACGCTGGTGCTGGACGAGGCGGACCGCATGCTGGACCTCGGCTTCGAGCGCGAACTCGATATTTTGCTGATGACGATGCCCAAGCAGCGCCAGACCCTGCTGTTCTCGGCCACCTTCTCGGACGCCATCCGCGCCATGGCGAAAACCATGCTGAAGGACCCCGTGTCGGTGGAAGTGAGCGCGCGCAACAGCACGGTGAAAGCCGTCAAGCAGTCGGTGATCGTGTGCGACAAGAAACGCAAGCCGGAACTGTTCTTGCACCTGCTGAAGAAAAAGCGCTGGGGCCAGGTCCTCGTCTTCGTCAAGACGCGCAAGGGCGTCGAGCTGCTGGTGAATACCTTGCTGGAGCAGGGCGTGCGCGCCGATTCCATCCACGGCGACAAGACGCAGCCGAACCGCTTGCGCGCGCTGGCGCGTTTCAAATCGGCGGAAGTGCAGGTGCTGGTGGCCACCGACGTGGCCGCCCGTGGCTTGGACATCGATCAATTGCCCGTCGTCGTCAATTTCGACTTGCCGACGGTGGCGGAAGACTATATCCACCGCATCGGCCGCACGGGCCGCGCGGGCGCTTCGGGAGAGGCCATTTCCCTCGTCTGCGCCGATGAAGTCGAATTGCTGTCGGCCGTGGAAGCGCTGACGCGGCAAACCTTGAAACGCAACGAGGAGCCCGGTTTCGAGGCGGAACACCGCGTGCCGGGCACGTCCGCCGGCGGCACGATTCAGAAAAAGATCGTGAAAGTGCTGGCGCCGAAGGCGGCGGAGCGGGCGAAAAAGCGCCGTTTTTATAAGTAAAGGACGCACAAGGCGCGCAGCACGGATATCGCATTCGTGCCATCATGCGCCATGACCTCGATACCTTTGTTCCCGCTCAATACGGTGCTGTATCCCGATGGCTATCTGCCCCTGCAGATCTTCGAGGTGCGCTACCTGGACATGATACGTCAGTGCATCATGGGAGAGCAGCCGTTCGGCGTGGTGCAGCTGCTGGACGGCGCGGAAGTGCGCAAGCCGGGCCAGCTGGAAACCCTGGCGCCCGTGGGCACCCTGGCGCGCGTCATCGACTGGGCCGCGCCCTTGTCGGGCTTGCTGCAAATCAAATGCATGGGCATGCAGCGCTTTCACATCGTCTCCAGCGAACAGCTGAAAAACGGCTTGTGGATGGCGCAGGTCGAAACCTTGCCGCCCGATAAAACCATTCCCATCCCCCAGGAGCAGCAGAACGTGGCCGACGCACTGGGTGCCCTGATCCGCACCTTGCAGGAGCAAAAGATTCCGCCCGATCAAATGCCCCTGCAGCCGCCGTACCGCCTCGACGAGTGCGGCTGGGTGGCGAACCGCTGGTGCGAGCTGCTGTCCCTGAGTGCCATGCAAAAGCAATTGCTGCTGAGTCAGGACAATCCCGTGCTGCGCCTGGAACTGGTACAGGATATGCTCACGGAAAACGGCTTGCTGGAAGAGTAAAACACGCCAGGCCGCATGTTTTCTCGCGCTTCCGTTGTGCAATTGCAATTACTATTGAGAAATACTTTACGCTTTGCCGCCGCTGGCATAAGATAATGCCCCTGGGCAAGATTGCCCTGGGCAACATTCAAGAGCAGACGACATGGCAAAAGTAAGCGCGGAACAGATCAATGCGGCAATGGAAGCGATGGCGGGCGAAGGCCAGGCCATTACGGTGCGCGCCTTGCGCGAACGGCTGGGTAACGGCGCCTGCCTGGGCACCATCAGCAAGCTCTTGCAGCGCCGCAAGGCCGGTGCGCAGCGCCAGATCGCCGCCGCCGCCGAACTGTCGCCCGTGCTGCAGCAAGCCATCCTCGATTATGTAGGGCAGGAATTAAGCGCCAGCCACAGCGCGCATGAAGCCGAGATGAACGACAATCAACAGGAATTGATGGACCTGGCCAGCGAGAACGAGCGCCAGCAAGAGTTGCTCGACTTGCAGGCGGGCGAGCTGGAAACCTTGCGCGAGGAACTCGAACGTGAGCGGCAGGTGGCGAATCAGGCTAGAACGGACCTGGCCAAGGCGCAGCTGCGCCTGGAAGGCTTGCCGCGCCTGGAAGAGGCGGCCGAGCAGGCGCGCATGGACCTGGCCAAGGCACAGTTCAAGCTCGAAGGCATCCCGCGCCTGGAAGAGGCCGCCGAAGCGGCGCGCGCGGAACTGATCCAGGCCCAGCTGAAGCTGGAAAGCCTGACGCGCGTGGAAACGGAACTGGCGGCCGCGCGCCTGGAACTGGAAGCGGAACGCGAAGAGCTGGGCGAAACGCGCGCCGAGCTGGACGAAGAGCGCACCTTGCGCATCAAGGCGCAGCAGTTTATCGTCGATCCGATCTTCAAAACACCTGTCTGAGGACGCCTGGCCTAAGCTGCTGCGCGTCGGTATAGGTAGCCTGCGATGCTCACCGTGCTTCAGCACGGTTGCGCTTCTTAGCCACCTCTACCTTCCGCTCGCGACGGTTTTGTCAGGTGTCGATACGTCGGGGGAATATGTCATGCGGGCCTTGCTGGCTTAAAATGGCGCACTGTCGCGCCATGCCATGCCATGCCATGTGACGCCTTGATCGCAAAGAAGGTTTATGTCCGTAGAAAAAGAAGTGCCGCTCCCGCTTGCGGCTGCCCCCATCGCGCCGCGCGCGCTGCCGCCCCGGCCGCCAGCCGAATTCAGCTCGCCCGAAGCGGCCCTGGCACGCAAGCTGGCGCGCGAAGACAAGGATGCGCAGGTGCGCGGCGTCACGTCCATCGACGCCATGCGCGAGGCCATCAAGCGGGCGGCGCGGGACTTGCCCGCCATTACCGAAGTGCCGCGCCTGGCCATGCTGGACGCCGCCGCCTTCCGCGCGCGCGCCGCGCTGGGCTTGCCCTTCCTGATGCGCGGGCTGGTGCGGCGCTGGCCTTTGTCGGCATTGGTGCCAGAGGTCTTGCGCGAACAGTTCAGCCACGTGCCCGTGCGGGCGCGGGTGGGTGACTATATCAACACGGCGTTCGCGGCCGACCGCGCCATGCAGGACATGTCGATGGGGCAATATCTGGACCTGGTGGAAGAAGGGGCGCACGCGTTGCCGCCGTACCTGGGCAACTTGGAATTGCGCGAGCTGAACCGCCTGTGCCACTGGCCCACGTATTTCGACAAGATGGGCCCGCCGCGCTTCTGGGTGGGGCCGGCCGGCACGGTGACGCCCCTGCATTGCGATTACGACGATAATATTTTCGCGCAAGTGTGGGGCCGCAAGCGCATTTTCCTGGCGCCGCCGCACCACGACGCCTTCCTGTATCCCAGCGAAGCGAACGCCATCCTGTTCGGTTCGCCCTTCGACCCGGAAGCGCCTGATTTCCAGCGCTTCCCTCTGGCAAGCCAGGCCACCATGATCGAATGCATCGTCGAGCCGGGCGACATGCTGTACGTGCCCGCCGGCTGGTACCATCAGGTGCGCGCGTTGACGTTTTCGCTGTCCTCGAACCGCTGGGCCAGGGCCGTGCCGCTGGCCTTGCATGGAGATACGGCGCTGCGGCGTGCCACCGATTGACCCCTCATTGTTAAACCACTACTGGAGCAGCATATAGATACCCTGGCCCGCGCACTGATACTTGCCACCACTTACATCGAAGGCCAGGACGAAGGCGATCCTGATGCCGATATTGCCGCACTGGAATCGGTCGCGGCCGAATTGCGGCATGCCAGCGCGAAAGAACAAGCGAGCCTGGTGCGGGCCGCCCATGCGCTGGGCGTGCCTGGCTGGCTGGACGAGATGGGTGTGCGCTGAAAGTCCTGCACGCCGGGTCGATGCTGGCTGCTTGATGTTGCTCAATGCCGGCCATCCATGCCGGCTTACGTTTGCACCGCCTTGGCTGTATCGGGCACGCTGCGCTTTGGCCTCCATTCGCTGAGGATGCTCGCGGCGATGATCAGTATTGCCCCCACGATGGCTAGTGCCTGCAGGCGCCCAATCGTGCTGGCAGCGGAAACCGGATGAGTGTGGCCCGCCAGGAATCCACGGAGAATCATGATGGCGTCAACTTTGCACAAACCAACCTTACACAAGCGCTATCTGGGCGCCTTGCTGGGACTTGCCTGCGGCGATGCCGTCGGCACGACCGTGGAATTTTCTCCGCGCGGCAGCTTTGCGCCGGTGGCGGGCATGACTGGCGGCGGTCCGTTCGGCTTGCAGCCGGGACAATGGACGGACGATACGTCGATGGCGCTGTGCCTGGCCGAAAGCCTGGTCCAGAAAGGGGCGTTCGATGCGGCGGACCAGATGGTGCGGTACTTGAACTGGTGGCAATGGGGCTACCTGAGTTCCACCGGCACCTGCTTCGATATCGGCGGCACGGTAAGGAGCGCGCTGGCCAGTTTCCAGGAGACGGGCAATCCCTGGAGCGGCTCCGCCGCGCCTGACACGGCGGGCAATGGGTCGCTCATGCGCCTGGTCCCCGTCGTGCTGTTTGCCTATCCCGATGCCGAAGCGGCCATGGCCTGCGCCGCCGACAGTTCCCGCACCACTCACGCGGCGCCGGAAGCCGTCGAAAGCTGCCAGCTGCTCGCCGCCTTGCTGTGCAGCGCGCTGGCGGGCACGGCGAAAGACGCGCTGCTGGACAGTATCGCGTTCCAGCCTGCCGAACCGAAGCTGGTGGAGCTGACCAGCGGCAGTTTCCTCGCCAAAACGGAGCAGCAGATACGCGGCACCGGTTATTGCGTGGAATCGCTGGAAGCGGCGCTCTGGTGCTTCTTCCATACCGACTCACTGGAAGCGGCGGTATTGCGCGCTGTCAATCTGGGCGAAGATGCCGATACGACCGGCGCCATCGTCGGCCAGCTTGCCGGCGCCTATTATGGCGCCCAAGCGATTCCGCCGCAGTGGCTGGATGCGCTGGCCATGCGCGCCGATATCGAGGAACTGGCGGGCAAATTGTTCGAGCGGGCCCGGGACTAGCGCAGGCCGCAGCCGACAAGCAGCAGCATCGGCCGCTCCCTCTCTTCCGCCAGGGCCGGCTGCTGCGCCACCTGCGCATCTGTCGGCCCCCATTCTTCCACGTGTTCCAGCTGGAAACCTGCCCGCAGCAGCGCATTGATGGTCGTGCCCAGGGTGCGGTGCTGCTTGATCACGCCGGGCGCCAGCCAGTCCGACACGCGCGGACCTTGCTGCTGGTAGCTGTCGACGGGCCAGCGCTTGCGGCCCTGTCCATCCGTCAGCCAGCCCGGCTGGCGCGGCGCCATGAAGATCGGGTGCTCGATGGAAAACACCAGCTTGCCTCCGGGCTTCAAGCCGTGGCGGATGGCGGCCAGCAAGGTGGCGAAATCCGCGATGTAGTGGAAGGCCAGCGAGCTGTAGACGAGGTCGTAGCCGGCTGGCGGCAAGATCAGTTGTTCCAGATCAAGCCGGGCATAGCTGACAGCTGCATGTTCTCCCATGCCGCCTGCCTGCGCCAGCATCTTTTCCGACACGTCCACGCCCAATACCCGCGCCGCGCCCTGTTCTGCCGCCCAGCGGCAGAACCAGCCATAGCCGCAACCCAGGTCAAGTACTTGCTTGCCTTGCACGTCTGGCAGCATGGCGCGCAGGGCCGGCCATTCGGGCGCGCTGTCGAGGCCGCCAATCGAGCGGGGCAGCTGGCTGTAGGCCGTGAAAAAGGCGTCGTTGTCGTAGATATTCTGTGTCATGGCTCAAGCTCCTTGGCAGGATGGCGCTTGGCATGCCCGCTGCGCTGCGCCCGGTAAATGCCAGCGTGGCCGGAAAACAGGTAGGCCACGACGCAGGCGATGGCCGCGTACACGCCGATGTCCGCGCCGAACAGTTCCATCGCCATCAGGGTCGAGGCAATCGGCGTGTTGGCGGCACCCGCAAACACGGCGACGAAGCCGATGGCGGCCAGCAGAGTGACGGGCTGGTGCAGTACAGGCCCCAGCGCATTGCCCAGGGTCGCGCCGATGAAGAACAATGGCGTCACTTCGCCGCCCTTGAAGCCGGTGCCCAGCGAGACGATGGTGAACGCCATCTTGCCGAGGAAATCCCAGGCCGGCAGCGGTTCCTTCAGGGCGTCGACGATGGTGGGAATGCCCAGGCCGATATATTTGTCGGTGCCCAGCAGCCACACGGCGACGGCGACGGCGAGCCCGCCCGCCAGCGGACGCAGGGGGGCGTAGCCGATCCGGCGCTTCATCAGTGCGCTCAAACCGTGCGTGGCTTGCGCAAACAGTTTACCGGTCACGCCGAACAGCACGCCCGCGCTGACCATGGCGGATAAAGTCCAGGCGGAGAGGGCGGGGATCAAGGGCACGGCGTAATGCGTATGCTGGACGCCCCACAGCAAGCCCACCTGGTCGGCGATGACGGCGGCGGCCAGGCAGGGCAGCATGGCTTCATAGCGCAGGCGGCCGATGGCCAGCACTTCCAGGCCGAAGATGGCGCCCGCCAGCGGCGTGCCGAAGATGGAGGCAAAGCCGGCGCTGATGCCGGCCATCAGGATGATGCGGCGGTCTTCATTGTTCAGGCGAAACATGCGCGTGAGCTGGTCGGCCAGCGCGCCACCCATCTGCACGGCCGTGCCTTCGCGCCCGACGGAGGCGCCGAACAGATGCGAGATGACCGTGCCGCCCAGCACCAGCGGCGCCATGCGCAGCGGGATGGTTTTTTTCGGGTCGTGGATTTCATCGATGAGCAGATTCGCGCCGCCCTCGACACTGCTGCCATAGCGCAGATACAGCCAGCCGACGGCAAAGCCGGCCACGGGCAGCAGCCAGATCAGCCAGGCGTGCGCCAGGCGCGTCGCGGTTGCCCATTCAAGGGCGAACAGGAAACCGGCCGAGGCGGTGCCAGCCAGCACGGCCACGACAAAGGCCAGCAGCAGCCATTTCAACAGATGCTGCAGCAGATCGGCGAGGGCGCTCAGGCGGTGCATCAGTCATCCAGTCATGGGCGATGGGTGGGTGTTTCCTTACAGGCCCAGTTCCGCCACCAGCGCCTGGCCGATGGCCCGCTGTTCCGCCAAAATGGCGCGCAGGTGGTGGGGGCGCGTCTTGACATTCGTCATGACCACGCGCAATACATTCGTCGGGCCAGGGTAGCGCGTCGATTCGAGGACCGTGCGCGACACAAAACTGTGGCCTTGCGCCTTTTGCCGGTTTTGCAGCTTGGCGTTCAAGGTGTTCAGCTGCTTGTTCAGTTCTGTAGCAGCCTCCACCTGTCCGCCGGCCAGCAAGCTGTCCATGCGCTGGCGCAAGTGCGCGGGCACGTAGCGGTAGGTGAGAATGAAGGTGTCGGAGCGCGTGACGAGTTCGAAATCCTGCTGGTCGGCCAACAAGTCCTGCAACTGGCCGGACAGGGTGGCCGCCTGCTGCAGCAAGGTCGTGTAGCCGGACACGCCCAGCACCTTGAACGAGGTCCACAGTTTCAGGGCGTCGAAGCGGCGCGAGCCTTCCAGCGACGTCTGGCCCAGGTCGCCCGAGTTGTCGCGCAGGATGTAGTTGGCGTTGTGCTTCAGCAGGTTCAGGCTGGCGCTATCCTTGAACAGCACCATGCTTTGCGCCATCGGCACCCACAGCAATTTATGCCCGTCGATGACGACGGAGTCGGCCAGGGCGATGCCGTCGTACAGCGGGCGGTACTGTTCCGCGATCAGCAGGGCGCCGCCCCAGGCCGCATCCACGTGGAACCAGATGTTTTCCCGCGCGGCAATCGCCGCCATGGCGGCCAGCGGGTCGATGGCGCCCGTTTCCGTCGTGCCGGCGATGCCGATCATGGCGACGACCTTGATCTTGCGCGACTTCAAGTCGGCAATCGTCGCTTCCAGTGCCTGGATGTCGATGCGGTTGTCGCGGTCGACGGCCACCAGGTGCAGGGCGTTTTCGCCGAGGCCCAAAGTCGCCAGCGCCTTTTTCACGGAATAATGGCTGCGGGCCGAACCGATCACAGCCAGTCCCGCGTAGCCGGATTCTTGCATGGCGGCAAACAAACCGCGCTTACGCGTGCCGGGCAATTGTTTTTCCAGCGCCACGGCCAGCGCCGTCAGGTTGCCCATGGTGCCGCCATTGACGACATTGCCCAGCGCGCCGCTGGTGGCGGCCATCGCCTGCGCATAGACGGCGTCCGGGTGCTGGTACACCTGGCGGTGCAGCCAGCCCAGGATCTGCTTTTCGATCAGGGTCGATACGTACGCCGTCTCGATCTTGACCTGGTTCTGGTTCAGAGTGGCCGTAAACGCTTCGGCCAGCACGCTGATCCAGGGCAAGGCCTGCGTCATGTGGCCGATGTATTGGGGATGGTTCAGCTGGGCCGTATTGGCCAGCACGGTGGTATCGAGTTCCTGCAGGAAATCGGCCACGGGCATGCCGTGCGCGGGCAGGCAAGTGTCGGACAGCTGCGTCAGCAATTCCGCATACGGCGTGTGCGGATATGGTTCGGCGCGTTCGGCCGCCAGCCAGCCGCCCAGCATGCGCAGCGCCTGCTGCAAGGGCGCGGGTGCCTGTTGCAGCGCATCGATGGAAAAATGCTGCTGCAGCAGCTGTTCGATAGCGGTATCGGTCATTGCGCGTTTGTCTTCTCTACTGATTGCTGATGTCACGGTGCCAAATGCATTGCGCCCTGGAGGAAGCGGGATTTTACCCGACTCCGCCAAGGCGCATCAGTTTGCTATTTGTAAATGGTAATTAGAAGTAATTCAGACCCAGCGCCGACTTGACTTCGTCGGCCGTGCGGGCCGCCACTTCGCGCGCCTTGAACGTGCCTTCCTTGAGCATCTGAATGACTTGTCCCTTGTCCTTGGCGAACTCTTCGCGGCGGGTGCGGATCGGCGCCAGCATTTCCTGCAAGACCACATCCAGGCGCTTCTTGACGATGCTGTCGCCCAGGCCGCCGCGCACGTAATGGGCTTTCATTTCGGCCAGTGCCGCTTTTTCCGGATCGAAGGCGTCCAGATAGGTAAACGCGATGTTGCCTTCCAGGTGGCCCGGGTCTTCCACGCGCAGGTGCAGCGGGTCGGTATAGACTTTTTTCACGGCAGCCGTGATTTCGGCCGAGGTCGCGCCCAGGTTGATGGTGTTGCCCAGCGACTTGCTCATCTTCGCCTTGCCGTCGATGCCGGGCAGGCGGCCGATATCGGGCACCAGCGCCTTGCATTCCATCAGCACTTCACGGTTGTACATGCGGTTGAAGCGGCGCACGATTTCATTCGTTTGCTCGATCATCGGGATCTGGTCTTCGCCCACGGGCACCACGCCCGCCTTGAAGGCCGTGATGTCGGCCGCCTGGCTGGCAGGGTAGGTCAAAAAGCCGGCTGGAATGTCGCGCTCGAAGCCGCGCAGGCGGATTTCTTCCTTGACGGTGGGATTGCGCTCGAGGCGCGCCACGGTGACGATGTTCAGGTAGTAAAAGGTCAGTTCGGCCAGTTCGGGAATCTGCGACTGGATGAACACCGTGGTCTTGCTCGGGTCGATGCCGACGGCCAGGTAGTCGAGCGCCACTTCGACGACATTGCGGTGCACCTTGTCGATGTCGTCCATATTGTCCGTCAGCGCTTGCGCGTCGGCCAGCATGATGAATTGCTTGTAGCTGTTCTGGTAGACGACGCGGTCGCGCAGGCTGCCCACGTAGTGACCCAGGTGCAGGGGGCCGGTCGGGCGGTCGCCCGTCAGGATCACGGATTGCGAAGCGATGGCAGCGGGCGACAGCGGTGCTGCCGGGGCGTCGTTCTGGTCTTGGGTATCTGGGGTGTTAGGCAAGCTCATCAAGTTTCCTTTTGAGCCGCCTGCATCGGGGATGATCCAGGCTGAGCCTGTTACGCCACCGATCGAGGCGGCGTGGATCAAATTCACATCACTGTAGAGTGGCCGCGCGAAAGTGAGCGGGACCACCAATTCAAGCAGGCGTGTTGTGACGGGATAAATTTCATGGCGTTATGGTTGCAGTTCGGGCGCGTTCTGTCAAGTTGCGTGCCCATATATCTGCTGCGCTGCGTCAGAGGCTAGCCTATTGCGGAACTTGCTTTCCGGGTACTATTGCCATTCGGCCACTTTTGTGTGGCATGAATCATTGGAGAACAGTATGCGCGTGTCGTCCCCCGTCCGGCTCACCGGCCTGGCTTTTGTTATCAGTTTCTTGTTTGCAGTACCGGCGATGGCGCAAACGCCGCCGATGACGCCTGACATCGGCGCAAAGCTGGTGATGCCCGATATGAATGATTACGTCAAGCGCGTGGTGATGATCCCCATGCGCGACGGCGTCAAGCTGTACACGGTGATCGTCGTGCCGAAAGACGCCAAGCGGGCGCCGATCATGCTCACGCGCACGCCGTACAACGCGGCGCGCCGCGCCCAGCGCGCCACCAGCGCCAGCATGCTGGCGACCTTGCCGCAGGGCGACGACACCCTGGTGGAAAATGGCTACATCCGCGTCTTCCAGGACGTGCGCGGCAAGCATGGCTCGGAAGGCGATTACGTGATGACGCGCCCCGTGCGCGGCCCGCTGAACAATACCAAGGTCGATAACGTGACCGATGCGTGGGACACCATCGAGTGGCTGTCGAAAAATATTCCGGAAAGCAATGGCAAGGTGGGCATGCTCGGTTCCTCGTATGAGGGACATACGGTGCTGATGGCCCTGGTCGATCCGCATCCGGCGCTGAAGGTGGCCATTCCCATGAGCGCCATGGTCGACGGCTGGCGCGGCGACGACTGGTTCCATAACGGCGCCTTCCGCATGCCGAGCTTGTCTTACCTGGCGTGGCAAACGAGCGTGCGCGGCAGCGGTGAGGCGCCCGTGCTGGGCGTCTACGACGACTACGACGCGTATCTGCGCATCGGCTCGGCCGGTGATTTCGCGAAGAAATTTGGCATCGACAAGCTGACCTATACGAAAAAGCTGTTCGAGCATCCGGCCTATGACAGTTACTGGCAAGAACAGGCGCTCGATAAAATCCTGGCCAAGCGTCCGCTGATCGTGCCTACCATGCACGTGGTGGGGCAGTGGGACCAGGAAGACATCTATGGCCCCTACGCCACCTACGCGGCGATGGAAGGGCGCGACAAGCACAACAACCTCAATTACCTGGCCATCGGCCCGTGGCGCCATAGCGGCGTCAACTATGATGGCTCCAGCCTGGGCGCCCTGAAGTTTGACGGCGATACGGCGCGCCAGTTCCGCGAAAAAGTCATGCAGCCATTCCTCAATCAATACCTGAAGGATGGCGCGCCGGAAGCGAACACGGCGCCCGTCGTGTCCTACCAGAGCGGCACGAACCAATGGCAGCGCCTGCAGCAGTGGCCGCTAGCTTGCGAGACCTGCGACACGAAATTGACGCCGATCTACCTGCAGGACGGTTCCAGGCTGGGCTTTGCGGCGCCATCGGGCGCTGCGGATGCGGCGCAAGGCGCGTTCGATGAATACGTGGCCGATCCCGCCAAGCCCGTGCCTTTCGTGCCCCGTCCCGTGCGCCTGAGCGATGGCGACGTGTGGAAGCCATGGCTGGTCAGCGACCAGCGCGGCTATGCGGACCGCACGGACGTGCTCAGCTATGTTTCGGAACCGTTGAAAACGGCCGTGCGCATCGCCGGCGCGCCGATGGTCAACCTGTTCGCGGCCACCAGCGGCACGGATGCCGACTGGGTGGTGAAACTGATCGACGTGTATCCGGACGAAGTACCGTCGCAGCCGGCCATGGGCGGCTACCAGCTGGGCGTGGCCATGGATATCTTCCGCGGCCGTTACCGCGACAGCTTCGAGCACCCGACACCGATACCGGCGGGCAAAGTGGAGCGCTACCGCTTCGCCTTGCCGAACGCGAATCACGTCTTCCTGCCCGGCCACCGCATTGCCGTGCAAGTACAGTCGAGCTGGTTCCCGCTGTACGACCGCAACCCGCAAAACTACGTGCCGAACATCTTCCTGGCCGACCCGGGCCATTATAGAAAGGCGACGCAGCGCGTGTACCACGCGGCAGGGGCGGCCAGCGCCATCGAGTTGCCTATCGCGCCGCTCGACGCCCGCTAGGCGATTCGCATCAAGACTGCTCCCGCCGCGATCAGGCCGATGGCCACATAGCGGCGGGGGCTGATTTTTTCGCGCAGGAACAGGGCCGCAATGGCGATGGCGAACAGGATCGACGTTTCGCGCAGGGCCGCGATGGCGGCTACGGGCGCCTGCGTCATGGCCCACAGGGCCAGTCCATACGAGGCCAGGGTGCCGAAACCGCCGAGCGCGGCCAAACGCCATTGCGTTTGCGCATAGGCAAGCAGGCCGGCGCGGCGGCGCAGCACCGTCCACAGCAGCAGCCCGGTTCCGTTCAAGACGAAAATCCACATCGTGTAGGCGGCCGGCGCGCCGGACAGGCGCACGCCGATGCCGTCGATCAGGGTATAGCTGGCGATGACGCAGGCGTTGCCCAGCGCAAAGGCGGTGGCGCGTCCCTTGTTTTTCGCGGCGATGGCCGTGGCGGGCCGGCGCGCGGCAATATACAGGCCGAGGATGCCCGCGCAGATGCAGGCGATGGCGCCCATTTGCATGGAAGACAGGCGCTCGCCGATCAGCGGCCAGCTGGCCAGCGCCACGATCAGCGGGGCGCTGCCGCGCATCAGCGGGTAGGCGTGGCTCATGTCGCCCGCCTTGTAGGCCGCCGCCAGCAGAGAATAATAGGCAAGCTGCGCCACGGCCGAGGCGGCCAGGTAGGGCCAGCTGGCGGGCGCGGGAGCATCGACGAAGGGCAGGATTGCCAGTGAGATCAGGGCCGCGCCAGCGGAGACGAGCACGGTCGTGAGGAAAGTATCCTTGCCCGACTTGACGATGGCATTCCAACTGGCATGCAGCAGGGCGGCAAACAGAACGACGGCGACGACGAGACCGGACATGCAGGCCTTAGCGCGGGCGTATGCTCTGCGACAACAGTTCCTGGCGGTGATGGCGCTGGAAGCCTTCCATCAGGGTGCCCGAGCGGCTGGCTTTTTCCAGCAGTTCGCGCAGGGCCGCCTGGTCATCCGCCGTCAGCGACTTGCGCGACAGGTAGACGCCGCTCATGCCCCACGGCAATTCCGGCAAGGCTTCCAGACGCAGGCGGTCGGCCAGGCCGTACACGCGCGCATCGTTTTGCGCCACGCCGGCCAGGATGGTGGGGCTCATGATGGTGGCGTCGATGAAGCCGCTTTGCATCAGGCGCGCCACGGACAGCGCATCGACCTCGTAGAACAGGCGGCCCTGGCTGCTCAGTTCCTTGGCCAGCGCCTGGTAAGAGGCGCCATAGTCGTAGCCGCGCACGAGCGCCACGCGCAAGTCGCGCCGCTCGATCAGTTCCTGCATGGTGTTGATGGGCGCGCGCGCGCCTTGCAGCGAGATCAGCAGGGGCCGGTTGCCCATCAAGGGGATGAACAGGCCGTGCTGGTCGCGCCGCGGCGTGCTGCTGGCGGGAATCAGCATATCGGCCTTGCCCGCCTCGAACATCGCCTCCAGGCGCGCCCGGGGCACGGCCGTGAAGATGAAATTGCAGCCCAGCTTGGCGCCCATGCTACGCAGCAAGTCGGGGTAGATGCCGCCGATGGCGGCGCCATTGACCACCACGCTGGCGCCGATGGCCGAGACGGGCACCTGGATATCGCGCGAGCATTGCGCGCCCGCCAGGGTCGGCAGCGCCAGCGCCAGCATGGCCATGGTCCGGCGCCAGGCGCTGGAATAAAAGTCAGTCATACCCATCCTTGCTCACCATCGAATCGCGGGCGTCGGCAACGTCCGCTTGATTATCCCATTCTCGCCTATCTATTTCTCAAATGCAATATTATCCTGCCGACTACTTTGTGGTGGAAACCGCAAGTCTGGCCAGGCGCTGTGCCTGGAAGTAGCGCCAGGCCACCACGATGCCCAGGGTTTGCATGATGGCGCACAGATAGAAGGTGCTGCCGATGCGCCAGTCCTGCGGCGGCAAGTGGCTCACCTCGCCGAGGATCATGCTGCCGAGCAAAGGCATGATGATGATGCCCAGGCTGCTGATCGATTGCAGGGAGCCCATCAGCTCACCCTGTTCGCCGGCGTTCGATGATTTCGAGATGATACCCTGCAGGGCAGGGCCGGCGGCAAAGGCCAGCAGGTTGCACAGGATCAACGCGTACATCATCCAGCCTTGCGTGGCCAGCCCGTACAGCAGGTAGGTGAGGGCGCCCGAGGCCATGCCCAGCAGTGACAAACGCACTTCGCCGAAGCGCTTGATGAGTATGCCCAGCAAGCCCGCCTGCACGACGGCCGCGCACAGGCCCACGCAGAACAGGGCGATCCCGTTCTGGCGCGGCGTCCAGTCGAAGCGGAAATGCGTGTACAGCACCCACGTGGTGTTGAGCATCATTTGCGCAAACGTCATCAGGCCGAAGGCCAGCACCAGACCGCGGATTTCCACGCGGCGCACCAGTTTCAGCAGGGCGGCAAACGGATTGATGCGTGCCCAGGTAAATGGCGCGCTGGGACCCGGCTGCAGCGATTCGGGCACGCAGAAATAGCCGTAGATGAAATTGGCCGCCGACAGGCCGGCCGCCACGTAAAACGGCAGGTGCAGGTTGATCTCGCCCAGCAGGCCGCCCAGCATGGGCCCGCAGATGAAGCCCAGGCCGAAGGCGGCGCCGATCTTGCCGAAGCTCTTGGCGCGATTGTCGTGCGTGGAAATA
Organism: Janthinobacterium sp. BJB304; assembly: GCF_002735765.1. NCBI lineage: Bacteria > Pseudomonadati > Pseudomonadota > Betaproteobacteria > Burkholderiales > Oxalobacteraceae > Janthinobacterium > Janthinobacterium sp. BJB304. The sequence goes on along the minus strand of NZ_PDZN01000021.1, from coordinate 87,922 downwards.
TCGGAGGCGTAGGCGGACGCGACCGACATGCTGGCCGACGAGACGCCGCCGATGATGCGGCCGATGAACAGGCAGGCCAGGTTCGGTGCCCAGCCCGTGGCGAGAAAGTTGATGCCCATGCCGGCCATCGAGTACAGCAGCACGGGACGGCGTCCCACGCGGTCGCTGATGGCGCCCAGCATGGGCATGAAGATGAACTGCAGCAAGCCGAAGACGGCCGCCATGATGCCGTACCAGAACGCCTGCGCATCCTTGCCGTCGACAAAGTCGCCGATCAGGATGGGCAGCACGGGCACCACCAGGCCGATGCCCAGCATGTCGATGAAGACGCAGACGAGGATGAAATTGAGATTGCCGGCGCGCGCGGGCGCGGCGGGCGAGGACGGGGAATGGCTGTCGGGGCTGGTTTTATCGGACATGCATGCTTTCGGCGCGTTGGCATCGCGCCGGCGCGTTACAGGATGCTGCTGACGCGCGGCGCGATAGCTGAGGCTTGCATTATAGACAGCATGCGCGTTGCTGGCTATCGCCGCCAAGCTTATGCGCCCATTCCCCATTCGTCGGCAAAGGCGGCGCGGAAATCCGTCAGCACGGCCAGGCGCTGTTCGGCCAGCGCGCGGCCCGCCGCCGTCTGCATCTTGCCGGGTAGCTTGTCGAGCTTGGTGACGATATGGTCGAGCGCGTAGGCCTTGTCGTCGAGCGGGCGATGCGCTGCCAGCGGATCCGTGCCATGCGCCAGCGCGCTATCCATGCGCGCAGCCGTGTAGAACAGGCGCGCCAGTCCGACGGCGCCCAGCGCGTCGATACGGTCGGCATCCTGCACGATCTGCGCTTCGATCGTGTGCGGCGGCAGATTGGCGGAAAAACTGTGCGTCTCGATGGCGTGGGCCACGCCGGCCAGTTTTTCTGCCGGGAAATCCAGTTCCGCCAGCTGGCGGCAAGCCAGCGCGGCCGCCTGGCGCGAGGCCAGATGGCGTTCAGGATGGTTTTTCGGCAGGTTGATCAGGTCGTGCAGATAGCAGGCGGCCATCACGGTGAGGGCGTCGGCCTGCGCATATTCCTGCAGCAGAACGCTGGCATTGCGCCAGACGCGGTGCAGGTGGTTAATGTCGTGGGCGCTGTCATCGCCCAGGCCGGCCGTGGCCAGCGCCAGCAGGCGTGGCTGCCATTGGGAAAGCAAAGAATGCATGGTTCACCATCATAAAAAGCGGGGGCCGCCAGTGTGGCATAAAACGTCGCCCCGTGCGGCGGGGAGCGTGACGCCGCGGCGTGCCGTATTCGCCACATAAATTGTATTTTTGAAAAGCCAAAATCAGACGACCGCTCTTTTTTAGTGCATGTAAAATTTACATGGGGTAACATTGCCGCACGGAAATTAGAAGCATAAGCTAATTGCGAGAAAGTATTTGCAAAAACATAGCAGTGGCGGCCATTCCATCGTGCATGGCGCGTCACATCCAAGGTTGCGCGCAGCGTGCCTTGACTGCGCCCCAGGCGAGTTAACGAAAGGATCATCATGAACACCAATTCCAGCGACACTGGCGCAACCGTTGCCAAGGCTGCCGAGTACCTGGCCTTTACCCTGGGCCAGGAAGAGTATGGCATCGACATCCAGAAAGTCAGCGAAATCCGTAGCTATGAAACGCCGACCCGCATCGCCAACGCGCCCGAGTTCGTCAAGGGCGTGGTCAACCTGCGCGGCATCATTGTGCCGATCGTCGACATGCGCATCAAGTTCAACCTGGGCACGCCCAGCTATGACCAGTTTACCGTCGTCATCATCCTCAATATCGGCAACCGCGTCGTCGGCATGGTCGTCGACCGCGTCTCCGACGTCACCACCCTGATGCCGGAACAGATCAAGCCGGCGCCGGACATGGGCCGTTCGATCAACACGGAATACGTGATCGGCCTGGGTACCATCGACGAGCGCATGCTGATCCTGGTCGATATCGACCAGCTGATGTCCAGCGCCGACATGGGCCTGATCGAAAAACTCGCAGCCTAGGCCGCCAGGAAAAGTCCGGGACGGCGTTGCATTGCCCCTGAACATTTCCCGACATCCTAATCCGAGAGGGTTTCTTAAAAACAATTGACTCTCGACATTGCTTGGTTTTTCTGCAAGGCGCACGCTAGCGCATTTCCTGGCGCACGGTTCCGCCGAACCGTGCGCCAGTTTCACTTCAGTTTCACTTTTACACCCGCCTTGACACCGCCGCCAGCCAGCGCGCCAAAGGGATGCCATCAGCCGTGCGGCATGCTGGCATCAGGGCTTTTTAGGATAGTCACATGAATGTATTACGCAACGTCAGCATCGGTGTCCGCCTCGGACTCGGTTTTGCCGTGATTTTGCTGTTTTCCATGCTCATTACGGGCATCAGCGTCTGGCGCCTGCACGACGTGGCCAGCGCCACGCGCGTCATGATGGAGCAGCCGCTGGCGAAGGAACGCTATATTTCCGACTGGTATGGCCGCATCGACAGCGCCGTGCGCCGCACCATCGCCATTGCCCGCAGCAGCGATACCTCGCTCAGCGGTTATTTCGCCGAAGAATCGAAAGTCTCGTCGGCCAGCTCGGCCGAGCTGCAAAAGAAAATCGAGGCCTTGATCGACAAGCCCGAGGAAAAAGCCATGTTCGCGGGCTTGCTGGAGCAGCGCAAGGTGTACATCGGTTCGCGCGACCAGGTCTACAAGCTCAAGGGTGAAGCGCAGGTCGATGCCGCCAATGAAGTGTTTGAAAAGACCTTCGTGCCGGCCGCCGCCAAGTACCAGAAGATGGTGCAGGACTTGCTGGAACACCAGCGCGCCAGCATCGACACGACGGCGCGCGAGATCGACGCCGTCGCCAATACCAGCCGCAACCTGATGCTGGTGCTGGCCGCGCTGGCGCTGGCTTTTGGCGTTGTCTGCGCCTGGGTCTTGACGACCGGCATCGTGCGCCCTCTGCGCACGGCCGTGGACATTGCCCGCAAGGTGGCCGATGGCGACCTGACGGCGCAGATCGATGCCAGCGCCAAGGATGAAACGGGGCAATTGCTGCAGGCGTTGAAGGACATGAACACGAGCCTGCTCAATATCGTTGGCGAAGTGCGCAGCGGCACGGACAGCATCGCCACGTCCTCGACGCAGATTGCCGCCGGCAACCAGGACCTGTCTTCCCGCACGGAAGAGCAGGCCGGTTCCCTGGAAGAGACGGCGTCTTCGATGGAAGAGCTCACTTCCACCGTGAAACAGAATGCGGACAATGCGCGCCAGGCGAACCAGTTGGCGGCGTCGGCCGCGCAAGTGGCCGTCAAGGGCGGCGAAGTCGTGGCGCAAGTGGTGGGCACGATGGAATCGATCAACGCGTCGTCGAACAAGATCGTCGACATCATTTCCGTCATCGACGGCATCGCGTTCCAGACGAATATCCTGGCCCTGAACGCGGCCGTGGAAGCGGCACGCGCGGGCGAGCAGGGCCGCGGCTTTGCCGTCGTGGCGTCCGAAGTGCGCAACCTGGCCCAGCGTTCGGCCAGCGCCGCGAAAGAGATCAAGACCCTGATCGGCGCGTCCGTCGAGCAAGTCAATGCGGGCAGCATGCTGGTGGCGCAAGCCGGTTCGACCATGAACGATATCGTCGACAGCGTGCAGCGCGTGAGCGACATCATCACGGAAATTACGGCGGCGAGCAGCGAGCAAAGCGTGGGCATCGACGAAATCAACCGGGCCATCGGCCAGATGGATGCCGTCACGCAGCAAAATGCGGCGCTGGTGGAAGAATCGGCGGCGGCCGCCGAATCGATGCAGCACCAGGCGCACAACCTGGCGCAGGTCGTCAGCGTGTTCAAGCTCAACGGCCAGCAGGCCAGCGGTGCGAACGGTGTAACACAAGCGCTGAAACGCCCGGCAGCGCCGCAAACCACCTTGCGCATCGGCACGCGCTGATGCCGCCGCGGCCGCCCGGTGCAGCCGCTTTCTGCTGTCCCCCTTTTATATAGTCTGGTTCCGCTTTTTTAGGATATTCACATGAATTTGTTAAGAAACGTCAGTATTGGTGTGCGCCTCGGCCTGGGTTTTGCCGTGATTTTGCTGTTTTCCATGCTCATCACGGGCATCAGCGTGTGGCGTTTGCACGACGTGGCCACGGCCACGCGCACCATGATGGAACTCCCGCTGGCGAAGGAACGCTATATTTCCGACTGGTATTCCAAGATCGATAGCGGCGTGCGCCGCACCACGGCCATCGCGCGCAGCAGCGACACGACCTTGGGCGCGTATTTTGCGGAAGAGGCGAAACAGTCGTCCGTCGTCTCGGGCGAACTGCAAAAGAAAATCGAAGCCTTGATTTCCAGCCCGGAAGAAAAGGAACTGTTCCGCCTGGTGAGCGAACAGCGCAAGGTTTATCTCGATTCACGCGCGCAAGTATCGAAGCTGAAGGCGGATGGACAGGAAGCGGAAGCGGAGAAGGCTTTCCAGGGTATCTTCGTGCCCGGTTCGACGAAATACCTGAAAGTGGTCAACGACATGCTGCAGCACCAGCGCGCCAGCATCGACACGACGGCGCGCGAGATCGACGATGTCGCCAAGACGAGCCGCAACTTGCTGCTGACCCTGGCCGTGCTGGCGCTGGGCTTTGGCGTCGTGTGCGCCTGGTTGCTGACGATGGGCATCGTGCGTCCTCTGCGCACGGCCGTGGATATCGCCCGCAAGGTGGCCGATGGCGACCTGACGGCGCAGATCGATGCCAGCGCCAAGGATGAAACGGGGCAATTGCTGCAAGCGTTGAAGGACATGAACACGAGCCTGCTCAACATCGTCAGCGAAGTGCGTACGGGCACGGACAGCATTGCGACCTCGTCGACGGAAATTGCCGCAGGCAACCAGGACCTGTCTTCCCGCACGGAAGAGCAGGCCGGTTCCCTGGAAGAGACGGCGTCCTCGATGGAAGAATTGACCAGCACCGTGAAACAGAATGCGGACAATGCGCGCCAGGCGAACCAGTTGGCGGCCTCGGCCGCGCAAGTGGCCGTCAAGGGCGGCGAAGTCGTGGCGCAAGTGGTGGGCACGATGGAATCGATCAATGCGTCGTCGAACAAGATCGTCGACATCATTTCCGTCATCGACGGCATCGCCTTCCAGACGAACATTCTGGCCCTGAATGCGGCCGTGGAAGCGGCTAGGGCCGGTGAACAGGGCCGCGGCTTTGCCGTCGTGGCGTCGGAAGTGCGCAACCTGGCGCAGCGCTCGGCCAGCGCCGCGAAAGAGATCAAAACCCTGATCGGCGCGTCCGTGGAGCAAGTCAACGCGGGCAGCATGCTGGTGGCGCAAGCCGGTTCGACCATGAACGATATCGTCGACAGCGTGCAGCGCGTGAGCGACATCATCACGGAAATCACGGCGGCGAGCAGCGAGCAAAGCGTGGGCATCGACGAGATCAACCGGGCCATCGGCCAGATGGATGCCGTCACGCAGCAAAATGCGGCGCTGGTGGAAGAGTCGGCGGCGGCCGCCGAATCGATGCAGCACCAGGCGCATAACCTGGCGCAGGTGGTCAGCGTGTTCAAATTGAATGGGCAGCAGGCCAGTGTCAGCGGCTTGAAGGGGGGCAAGCGTCCGGCAGCCAAGGCGCCAGCAGAAGCATTGCAGCTCGGCCGCGCCGCCTAAGTTGCTTACCCAGTAACGGCTGGGGTCGTACCCTGAGGGTACGACCCCGGTATTTAAGCCTCTGGGGTGAAGCTTGCGATCGCCAGCTGCGACAGCCGGTCCGCCTCGCCATTTCTGTGGCGCGGCAGCCAGCGCAAGCTCACATCCGTGAATTGCTTCAGCAGGGCCACTACGGTGGCCCTCTGCGTTTCCAGTCCCTTGGCGCCGACCGGCGTCGTTCCCAGCACATCATTGATCACCACCTGGCTGTCGCCGTACAGCAGCAGTTGCACGGGCGGCGGGCGCAAGCCGAGTGCCGCCTGCAGCAAGGCCGTCAGGGCCGCATACTCCGCGTCGCTGCTGCTGCCATAACCGGCCGCCTTACTCACTTCGATGCGTTCGCCGTTCGGCCCCAGCAGCAGGGCGCCTATGCCCAGCTTGCCCGGGTTCGGGTGGGCGGAACCGTCGAACCAGCCGCGCCAGGCCAGCGGGCCGCCATGGTCCTGGCGCTTGAGCGCCAGCTGCGCGCGGCGCGCCTGCATCTTCGCTTCCTTGCGCAGTTTGCGCGCCTCTGCTTCCGCCGTCATGGTTTGAGGAACCATGTATCGATGAGGCTGCCTATCCAGCACGCCACCAGCACACACACGGCCACCGTCATGGCGGGGCCGTCATTGGCCGAGAGGGCCTCCACTTTTTCCATGATCAGCTGCACGTCCAGGGGCAGGGCGCCGCTGTCGATCTGTGCCATTACCTGGTCCAATCGTGCCATGATCTGGCGCAATACGATCGCCAGCGCGACCAGGGCCGGCACGAGGAAGAGGCAGCCACGGGCCTTGCGTTGCAAGACAAAATGCCCGCTGCCGGGGAAGACCAGGGCCGACAGCAGCAGGGCGAGATGACGTTTGGAAAGGGAGGAGCCGCTCATGCGTGCCTTTTGTAGGGGAAAGAGCGGCTCATCATACTATTGCCAGCCGAATTTGCGCAGATACACGCGTTTCATGAACGTCGTCAGCACGGTGTAGCAGACGAGGATGCCCAGCAGCCATGGGAAATAGCCCAACGGCAAGGCTTGCAGCTTGAAGTAGGTCGCCAGCGGGCCCATCGGCAGGAACACGCCCACGGCCATGATGATGGTGGTGGCCACCAGCAGGGGCACGGACGCGATGCTGTCGATGAAGGGCAGCTTGGGCGTGCGGATCAGGTGCACGATCAGCGTTTGCGTCAGCAAGCCCACGACGAACCAGCCGGACTGGAACAGGGTCTGCTGCTCTGGCGTATTCGCGCCGAATACATGCCACATCAGGATAAACGTGCTGATGTCGAAGATCGAGCTGATGGGCCCGAAGAACACCATGAAGCGGCCGATGTCGCGCGGGTTCCAGCTCAGCGGCTGCTGGATCAGCTCGGCGTCGACATTGTCGAACGGGATGGCGATCTGCGACACGTCATACAGCAGGTTTTGCACCAGCAAGTGCAGCGGCAGCATGGGCAAGAACGGCAAAAAGGCGCTGGCCACCAGCACGGAAAACACATTGCCGAAGTTCGAGCTGGCCGTCATGCGGATATATTTGAGCATGTTGCTGAAGGTGCGCCGGCCTTCCAGCACGCCTTCTTCCAGCACCATCAGGCTTTTTTCCAGCAGGATGATGTCGGCCGCTTCCTTGGCGATATCGACGGCCGAGTCGACGGAAATGCCGATGTCGGCCGCGCGCAGGGCGGGCGCGTCATTGATGCCGTCGCCCATGAAGCCGACGATATGGCCGTTGCCGCGCAGGGCGCGCACGAGGCGTTCCTTGTGCAGCGGGCTGAGCTTGGCAAACACGGTATTGTCTTCCGCCGCGCGGGCCAAAGTGGCGTCGTCCATGTCGTCCAGTTGCGGGCCTTGCAGCACGCCGTGCACGGCCAGGCCCACTTCGCGGCAGATCTTTGCCGTCACCAGGTGGTTGTCGCCCGTCAATACTTTCACGGTGACGCCGTGTTCCGCCAGCGCGCGCAGGGCGGGCGCCGTCGATTCCTTCGGCGGATCGAGAAACGCCACATAGCCGATCAGGGTCAGCGCCGTTTCATCGGCCACGCCGTACACGGTTTTATGCGGAGGCACTTCCTTGACGGCCACGGCCACTACGCGCAATCCTTCCGCATTGAGGCCATGCGTGGTTTCCAGTACCTTGTCCAGCAGGGCGGCGTCGAGCGGAATGTTGACGCCACCGAGGCGCAGATGGCTGCAGGCGGCGAGGATTTCCTCGACGGCGCCCTTGCAGATCAGCTCATGGTGGTCATTCTTTTCAGACACGACAACGGACATGCGGCGGCGCACGAAATCGAACGGGATTTCATCGACTTTCACGTAATCGCGGGCCAGTTGCATTTCCGTCTGCAATTCCACATGGTCGAGCACGGCGCGGTCGAGCAGGTTTTTCAGGCCCGTCTGGTAGTGGCTGTTCAGGTAGGCAAATTGCAGTACTTCATCGGACGGCTGGCCGAACACGTCCGTATGGCGCTCGAGCACGATCTTGTCCTGCGTCAATGTGCCCGTCTTGTCCGTGCACAGCACGTCCATGGCACCGAAGTTCTGAATCGCATCCAGGCGCTTCACGACGACTTTCTTTTTCGACAGTTTCACGGCGCCCTTGGCCAGGGTGCTGGTGACGATCATGGGCAGCATTTCCGGCGTCAGACCCACGGCGACGGACAGGGCGAACAGAAACGCTTCCATCCAGTCGCCCTTGGTCCAGCCATTGATCAGGAACACGAGCGGCGCCATCACGAGGGCGAAGCGGATCAAGAGCCAGCTGACGCTGTTCACGCCCGCCTCGAACGCCGTCGGCGTGCGCTCGGTGGCCGTCACGCGCGTGGCGATGGTGCCGAAATAGGTGCGGTTGCCCGTGGCCAAGACCAGCGCCGTGGCGGCGCCGGAGATCACATTCGTGCCCATGAACAGCAGATTGGCCAGCTCCATCGGGTCGCGGCCCGCGCCGTCGGCCAGTTCGGCCATCTTTTCCACCGGCAAGGATTCACCCGTCATAGCGGCCTGGCTGACGAACAGGTCTTTCGCGGACAACAAACGGCAGTCGGCGGGGATCATGTCGCCGGCCGACAGCACGATGATGTCGCCCTGCACCAGCTGGCGTATGGGCAGCTCGATCTGCTGGCCATTGCGCAGCACGGTGGCGGTATTGCTGACCATGGCTTTCAGGCGTTCGGCGGCCCGGTTCGAGCGGCCTTCCTGCACGAAACGCAGCAGGGTCGACAGGATCACCATGGTGCCGATGACGATGGTCGCCTTCGGGTCTTCCGTCAGGTAGGAAACGATGGCCAGCACGGTGAGCAGCAGGTTGAACGGATTCTTGTAGCACAGCCACAGGTGCTGGTACCAGGCCAGCGGTTTTTCATGTTCGACCTCGTTCGGCCCCGTTTGCGCGCCGATGACTTGCGCCTCGGCATCGCGCAAGCCTTCCAGGCGCGTGTGCAGGCGGTTCAGGGCGCTGTCCAGGTCTTCATGGGCGGCGGCCAGCAGCTGGCGCGCCAGGTGGTCGGGCACGGGGCGGGCCGTGCTGTTTTCCAGCGGCATGGCGCGGCGCCGGAAGTTGCCGGCCGTATGGCGCTTGCGTAGGAACGATTCGAATAAGCGGGTGAAGAGATTCATGGCTCTTCCTTTCACGACGAGGTGTTGACGGGCGGCGCAGCCGCAGGCAAGACTTGCGTGCCGCCAAGACACAATCGTGCTGGCGGGCAATCCGGGTCAGTAGCCGGTCGCGATCGGAAAGAGGGGGGAGAGGCGCGCAGCCGGAGTGGCCGCGAGAGACACCGCACCTTGCTCAGCAAGGCACGGAGGAAAGAAAGTTCCGCGTTGCTTGCTGTTTAGCTGCCGAGGCAATCACCGATACAAGATCGGCTACTGTCACTAGAACAAGTACCCACGTGGGACTCCGTAAATGAATAATGAGGGCATCTTATGGATGGGCTGCAACAGTGTCAACTGAAGAAATCTTAGGTTTCCAAAGTGTAATGTGGGCGTGGACGAACACGAAAGTCCGATGCCACGGCCATTCACGTTGTTGTGACAATGTGTGATTCTTTCTGCTTGGCAATCCGTTATGCTCGGGTACGCTGACGCGCTACTCCTGCAGGTTTCAGATCCGGCTCGAGATCAGGATGCCTTGGCCTTGTTGTGCTGTTTGCCGTCGTTCCGCTGACTTGCTTTCTACTGGTGCACGCCTAAACCGGACCCATTTTTGGCGTGGCGCGCCTCGCCAAGGGCTACGCGTTCCCTGCCAGCTTCCACGATGCTGCTGCTCCGCATGCGTAGAAACCCGTGAATAACTGTTATACGGCCGGCACGATTGGCAGCGGCCGACGTTTTTCGGTTTATTGTGTTGAAGAAATTGAGTGGCAACAGTTTTGGGAGGTATCCAACCTCCAGGCCGCCGGTGGTCGTTCACCGGCGGCGGTACAGGCCGTGCTGGGCTCGCAGAATATTGATCTAATGGTGTACGTACCTGAGTTTTTCAACATCAAAGGGCGTGACCTGCCAACAACGGCAAGCGGCCATGAGCTGACATTGGTAATCTGCAGAGTTATTAGATGAAGGGAATACAGTGTTTCTTGATGCGTGGTTGAAACTCAGTATTTTTTGGCCGATTATTTTGCTTGCTATCCTGCTGGGGGGGGGGCTCTTGTATGCAGTCGCATTGTTTCGCGCTATCTTGGCCTGTCGCAGGCTATTGCGTGAGGGCGAGTTAGAGCAGTTCTGGCTCACGGTGGTTCTGGTGATATTGTTGACTGTGCCCGTTGCCGCGCTAGTCTTTTGATGGAACGCCTTAGGATGACAGTGACCGGCCAAAACCAGACGTCCGTTAAAAGCATAGTCTTACAGACGTTTCTGAATACTTCCGAGAGATACTGATGGGTAGTTCACTACATGAAGAGGTCGCTCGATTTAAGGCAGGGGCCGCCAATTATCATCCTATCGAAGGGCGATCCCGTGAATGGGAATGTAACTATGTCCATTGGCAACAACTGAACCAGTCTTTTACGACTCATCTGGACTCTTGCCCACCACAAACGTCGGGCGCTACAGACATCTTAGACATTCTGTATGCAATCGGTCGCGATAATGAGATGGAAGAACTAGTCGAGGAACTGGCCAACCGCAGCGAATGGTTCATGTTCTTGCTTCCCCATGCGCTGTTGTCTGACGACGCTGACGTTAGGTGGCAGTTTGCGAAACAGTTGGGTAACGGCAATTTCGAATTTATTGACGCTGAGTCAGCTTTGATGAAGTTTGTCGAGGACGATAAGGAATACGTCAGCCGCATGGCTCTACGGGCGTTGGGTCAGATTGGATCCAGCCATGCGGAAGACCTATGCGAGCGTGCTTGGGCATCCGGCCATGAGTATCAAAGAATCATGGCACTTTGGGTGCTCAAGGATATCAAGTCACCCAAATTGGCAAGGTATCTTTCTTACGCAAAGGAAGACGGCCGAAATTATGTTGTCAGTAACGCCGCCGAGATCGCCCAAGGTACTGTTGCGTCCTAATGCATACCTAGCGCGTTGGTTTTGCTTCAAGCTGAACGACCGCAATGGGGCGCAAGCGGAACTTCGCATGCGAAAGATCCGCCGGCAAATCGTACCATATCGGATGGTTCAAAGCGCTGCTTCTGACGAGTCAATAGCGGCTCGTGTCAGACCTGTTTGCCGGCAGTAAGCTATGCCGCATCAGGCCGGTTGCGCCGCCATCGCCAGCGAATCGGACAATATCTGCCACAGTGCCGCGTGGCGCTGCTGCAGCGCGGCGCCGCCAGCGTAAATGAGTTCCACGTGCAGGCTGTCGACGATGCCCAGGTAGGCTTGCGCGTACAGGTCGGCGCGTTGCGGCGGCAGGGCGGGCGCCAATCGCCCCAGGCTGGCAACGTAATGGCGCTGCAATTGCGCCAGCAAGGCTTCGTAGCCCGTGCCCACTTCCACGCGCAGGGGCGCTGGCGGTAAATACGCGGTGCGCAGCAAAAAGCGCAAATGGGCTGACTCCGCATAGCGCTGCGCCATGCGGTCGCAGTACAGGGCACCGGCCCGCTGTCCGCCCGGCACCGCCAGCGCGGCCTCGTCGGCGAAGCAGGCGTCCATGAAGGCTTGCTCTTCGGCCAGCGCGTCGGCAAACACGTCGAGGAAGAGGGCGTCTTTGCCGGCGAAGTGCGAGTACAGCGAGGCCTTGCGCATGCCTGCCTGCGCGGCGATATCGCTGAGGGACGAGGCGTCGTAGCCGTGTTCGGAAAAGTGCACGACGGCGACGGCGCAGATGTTATCGGCCGAGGCCGAGCGTTTCTTCATATGAGGGTAGTAGTTGGGTGAAGCGTCAGTGCGCTCCCAGGCTGCTGGCGTGTGCCGGATGGATGCGCGCAGTGGCCAGGGTCAGCCATGATACCAGCAGGCCGGCCACGGTCAAGAACAGCAGCCACGGCAGCGGCCCCCGCTCGGACAGGCCGGCCGCCAGCGGCGTGGCCAGCGATGACAAGCTCATCTGTATGGCGCCCAGCAATGCCGCCGTGGAGCCGAGCGCGCGCTGCTGCGAGCCCATGGCCATGGCCATCAGCGCCGCTTCCGCCATGCCCAGGCCAAACAGGGCCACGAACATGCCGGGGACGACGACCATGATTCCCCCTCCGGCCCAGGCGCCGAGCAGGGCCAGCCCCGCGCCGGCCAGCATGGCGGCGCTGCCCGCCACGCTCAAGCGCGCCACGCCATGGCGGCTTACCAGGCGGCCGCTGGCCATGGCACCGAGCAGCACGGCCACGCCCGTCGCGCCGAACACGAGGCCGAAACTGCCGGCGGACAGGCCGAAATCGCGCTGGTACACGAGCGACGCGCCGCCAATATACGCAAACAGGAAAAAGAATGCGGCCGACAGGGCCAGCGCGGGCAGCAGGAAGGCGCGGTCGAGCGCGATGCGCGCATACGTGCGGTGCATGCCGCGCGGCGAGACCCGCTTGGCGCTGGGCAGGGTCTCCGGCAGGAACAGCGCGCTATTGAGCAGGGTCAAGGCGCCCAGCGCGGCCAGGGCCAGCATCACGGCGCGCCAGCCGTAGTGCGCATCGAGCAAGCCGCCCACGGCGGGTGCCAGCACGGGCGCCAGGCCCACGATGGTCATCAACAGGGCAAACAGCTGCGCCGCTTTAACCCCATCGGCCACGTCGCGCACCATGCTCATCACCACGACCAGGGTCAGCGCCGCGCCCAGGCCCTGCACCGTCCGCGCCAGCAGCAGGGTGTGCAATTGATCCGCCTGCGACGCCCACACGGCCGCCATGATGTAGACGGCGATACCGGCCAAGAGCGGACGGCGCCGGCCCAGCATGTCCGTCAGCGGCCCGCACAGCAGCTGCCCGCCGCCCAGGGCCAGCAGGAAGAGGGTCAGGCTCAGCTGCACGTTCGCATACGAAGTGTGCAGTTCGCGCGCCATGGCGGGCATCGAAGCGAGGTACATATCGATGCCGGCCGGACCGAGCACGGCCACCACGGCCAGGGAAGCCGCCAGAGCGAGACTGGTGGCGGGGAGAGTGGTTTGCTGCTGCATTGTGCTTCCTTCATCGTTCAAAAACACGGCATGGACATCGCCGTGTTTTTTATTGTACGCTTACTTCCTGCCGGTAGGTAGCTTGATCACTCAATGAAAAGGATGGGGACGATGAAAGAAGCAACAATGACGGGAGAGTTGACATGACGGAAGTGGGCATTTCGCTCAGCGGCGTGGCCGTGGCGCTGCTGTTTGCCGCCTGGAGTTCGCACCGCAGCCGCTGCGAGCGGCGCGATGTCGTGTTGCTGACGATACTGGGCACGGTGCTGGGGCTGCCTGGTGCCGTCTTGCTGGCTTTATAACGCGGCGCACAAGAAAACGGCAGACCTTGCGGCCTGCCGTTCTGTTTTAATTTAATACTTCCTGCTTTTGCCGGGATTTTATTTCTAGATTGCTGAGTTTCGACGCCTGACAAAACCGTAGCGAGCGTCAGTGATTTGTGGCCGAGAAGCGCAACCGTACTCTAGTACGGTGAGCATCGCCGGCCGCAAAGCGCGACGCGCAGTAGGTTTGGTCTGGCGTCATTCCTCTTCGTACGAACTGATCGGTGCGCAACCGCAGAACAGGTTGCGGTCGCCGTACACGTTGTCGGCGCGGCCGACCGGCGGCCAGTATTTGCGCTGACGCAGGGAGGCGACCGGGTAGGCCGCAATTTCACGGCTGTACTTGCGTTCCCAGTTGTCCGACATCAATACCTGTGCCGTGTGCGGCGCGTTCTTCAACGGGTTGTCGTCATGGTCGAATTCGCCGCTGGCGACCTTGGCGATTTCGCCGCGGATGGCGATCATGGCGTCGATGAAGCGATCGATTTCCACTTTCGATTCGCTTTCCGTCGGCTCGATCATCAGCGTGCCCGGCACGGGGAAGCTCATGGTCGGCGCATGGAAACCGAAGTCCATCAGGCGCTTGGCCACGTCTTCATTGCTGATGCCGGTGGCGTCCGTGATCGGGCGCAGGTCCAGGATGCACTCGTGCGCGACCAGGCCGTCGTGGCCCGAATACAGCACCGGGTAGTGCGGCGCCAGGCGGCGCGCGATGTAGTTCGCCGCCAGGATCGCCGTCTCGGTCGCTGCCGTCAAGCCTTCCGCGCCCATCATGGCGATGTACATCCACGAAATCGGCAGGATGCTGGCCGAGCCGAATGGCGCGGCGCTGACGGCGCCGATGCCGGCCGCGTCGCGCTGGTAGCCGGACGAGCGCTGATTCGGCAGGAATTTCGCCAGGTGGGCGCCGACGCCGATCGGACCCACGCCTGGTCCGCCGCCGCCGTGCGGGATGCAGAAGGTCTTATGCAGGTTCAGGTGCGACACGTCGCCGCCAAACGAGCCGGGAGCTGCCACGCCGACCAGCGCATTCATGTTGGCGCCGTCGATGTAGACCTGGCCGCCGTGCGAGTGGATGATCTCGCACAGTTCCTGGATGCCTTCTTCAAACACGCCGTGGGTGGATGGGTAGGTGACCATCACGCAGGCCAGGTTGGCGCTGTGTTTTTCCGCTTTTGCTTTCAGGTCGGCCAGGTCCACGTTGCCGTTGGCGTCACAGCTGGTGACGACCACCTGCATGCCGACCATGTTGGCCGATGCGGGGTTGGTGCCGTGCGCCGAAGAGGGAATCAGGCAGATGTTGCGGTGGCCTTCGCCGCGCGATTCGTGGTAGGCCTTGATCACCAGCAGACCCGCGTATTCGCCCTGCGAGCCGGCGTTCGGCTGCAGCGAGACGGCCGCGTAGCCCGTCAAGGCGCACAGCATCTCTTCCAGCTGGGCGATCATTTCGCGGTAGCCGACCGTTTGCGCATCGGGCGCGAACGGGTGGATGTTCGAGAACTCGGGCCAGGTGACGGGAATCATTTCGCTCGTCGCGTTCAGCTTCATGGTGCACGAGCCGAGCGGGATCATGGTGCGGTCCAGCGCCAGGTCCTTGTCGGCCAGGCTGCGCAGGTAGCGCAGCATTTCGTGTTCCGAGTGGTAGCTGTTGAAGACGGGGTGCGTCAGGTAGGCGCTCTCGCGCGCCAGCTGCGCCGGCAGCGCGCTGGTCACCGCCGCTTCGACGGCGTCCAGGTCAGGCGCGGCAGGCGCGTTGGCCAGGCCGTGCGCGAACACCTTCCACAGCAGCGCGATGTCGTCGCGCGTGGTGGTTTCGTCGAGCGACACGGCGACATGGGTATTGTCGATCTTGCGCAGGTTGACGCCGTGGTGCATGGCCGTCGCGTGCAGCTGCGCCGCATCGGCCACATTGATGGTCAGGGTGTCGAAGTAAGTCGCGTTGACGACGCCGTAGCCCAGGGTCTTCAGGTTGGCGGCCAGCACGCCCGTAAAGCGGTGCACGCGCTGGGCGATCTGCAGCAGGCCGGCAGGGCCGTGGTAGACGGCGTACATCGAGGCCATCACGGCCAGCAGCACTTGCGCCGTGCAGATGTTCGACGTGGCTTTTTCGCGGCGGATGTGCTGTTCGCGCGTTTGCAGAGCCAGGCGGTAGGCCTTGTTGCCTTGCGCATCGACGGTCACGCCCACCAGGCGGCCCGACATATTGCGCTTGAATTCATCGCGCGTGGACAGGTAGCCCGCGTGCGGGCCGCCGAAACCGAGCGGTACGCCGAAGCGCTGGCTGTTGCCGACGACGACGTCGGCGCCCCATTCGCCAGGCGGCGTCAGCATGGTCAGGGCCAGCAGGTCGGCCGCGACGATGACCATGGCGCCATTCGCGTGCAGTTTTTCCACGCCGGCGCGGTAGTCGCGCACGACACCGTTTACGCCAGGGTATTGCAGCAGCACGCCGAAGCAGGCGTCCAGCGACTCGATTTCGGCCGGGTCGAAGGTGCGCACTTCGATGCCGATCGGCTGGGCGCGCGTCTGCACCACTTCCAGTGTTTGCGGCAGCACGTCATTGGCGACGTACAGCACGTTCGATTTCGACTTGCCCACGCGCTGGATCAGGGTCATCGCTTCGGCGGCGGCCGTGCCTTCGTCCAGCATCGAGGCGTTCGAGATGCCCATGCCGGTGAGGTCCGTGATCACTTGCTGGAAGTTCAGAATCGCTTCCAGGCGGCCTTGCGAAATCTCGGGCTGGTAAGGCGTGTACGCCGTGTACCAGGCTGGGTTTTCAAAGATGTTGCGCAGCACGACGCCTGGCGTAAACGTGTTGTAATAGCCCTGGCCGATCAGGGATTTGAGTACCTGGTTCTTGCCGGCGATGGCTTTCAGGCGCGACAGGGCTTCCTGTTCCGGCATCGGCTGCGAGTACGCGCCCAGGGGCAGGGCGCCCTTGTTGCGAATGTTGCTTGGCACCAGGGCGTCGATCAGCGCGGCGCGCGATGGATAGCCGAGGGTCGCCAGCATGGCTTGCTGTTCGGTGGCGGAAGGGCCGATGTGGCGGGCGATGAAGGCATCGCGTGCTTCGAGTTGGGTCAGGCTGGTGCGGGTCATGATATAGAGGCCAAAAAAGACTGAAAAACCGGGAGGCGGCGCGCGGGCGCGGCGGCGGGGTATAGCTACAAAATTAAATGCAAACGGGCCGCAAACGCGGCCCGTGAATCAAACGCGATTACGCGCTGGTGGTGGCGCCATAGGCGGCAGCGTCGAGCAAACCGTCCAGGGCCGACACGTCGGCTGGCTTGATCTTGAACAGCCAGTTGGCGTAGGCGTCGGCGTTGATCGATTCAGGCGAGTTGACGACGTCGTCGTTGACGGCCACGACTTCGCCGGCGATCGGCGCGTAGATGTCGCTCGCTGCCTTGACCGATTCCACCACGGCGGCGTCGTCGCCGGCGCCGTAGCTGTTGCCCACGGTTGGCAGTTCGACGAAGACGATATCGCCCAGCGCGTCCTGCGCGTACTCGGTGATGCCGACGGTGATGGTGCCGTCGCCTTCAAGGCGTACCCATTCGTGGGAAGCGGTGTACTTCAGGTCTGCAGGAATGTTCATGTGTGGCTCCAGATGGTAAGTGTTCGTTATTAATTATGGTTGTACGGTCTTGCGGGCGGCTCTAATCGCTTACGCAGCCAGGATTTTACCGTTACGCACGAAAGGCAGCTTGACGACGGAAGCGGCCAGCTGCTTGCCGCGGATTTCCACGTGCACGGTGTCGCCCACGGCCACGCCGTTGGGCACGCGCGCGAGAGCAATGGCTTCCTGCATCGTCGGGCTGAAGGTGCCGCTGGTGATTTCGCCCGTGGCGTCGCTGCCGGCGATGATGACTTTCTGGTGCGCGCGCAGCACGCCGCCTTTTTCGCGCAGGATCAGGCCCACGAATTGCGCGTTCTGGCCCTTGGCCAGCAGGGCGGCCTTGCCGATGAAGTCGCGCTCGCTGACCAGGTCGATGGTCCACGCCAGGCCCGCGTCGAGCGGGTTGACGCTTTCGTCCATGTCCTGGCCGTACAGATTCATGCCTGCTTCCAGGCGCAGGGTGTCGCGCGCACCGAGGCCGGCCGGCTTGACGCCGGCGGCAGCCAGGGCGTTCCACAGCGCTTCCACCTGGGTGGCGGCCACGCCGATTTCAAAGCCGTCTTCGCCCGTGTAGCCGGTACGCGCCAGCATGACTTCGCCGAAGGCCGTATCCTTGACGATGACGACGTTGAACGGCTTGATGGCTTCGGACTCGGCTTGCGTTTCCGGCAGCACTTGCCACACCTTGGCGCGCGCGTTCGGGCCTTGCACGGCCACCAAGGCCATCGGCTGGTTCGCATTGCGGCGTTCGGTAATCGTCAGGCCGCTGTTGGTGTTGGTGTTTTGCTGCTGCATCCACGCCACGTCTTTTTCAGCCGTGCCCGCGTTGACGACGAGGCGGAACCAGTTTTCGTTGAAGAAGTAGACGATCAGGTCATCGATGACGGTACCTTCGGCATTCAACATGCACGAGTACAGCGCCTTGCCCGACACTTGCAGCTTGTCGACGTTATTGGCCAGCAAGCCGCGCAGGAAGGCGCGCACATTCGGGCCTTCGATATCGACCACGCACATATGGGACACGTCGAACATGCCGGCGTCGCCGCGCACGGCGTTGTGCTCTTCGATTTGCGAGCCGTAGTTGACGGGCATGTCCCAGCCGCCGAAATCGACCATGCGGGCGCCGAGGGCACGGTGGGCGTTGTTGAGTGGGGTCGCTTTGAGCGTCATGGATTCCTCGGGACGAAGGTAAAGGGGAAGTTAACAAAACATAGAATAGCCAAACACGGCTTTCCAGCGTGATCACTGACCCCCCTGTCCTTTGTACCTGAGAGATTACGGGGGGCTTGCCCCGTGCGCCCCTTCGGTGGGCCGCCGGCATGTGCCGCGGCCGCTCTCCAGAGTTGAGCTGTAGTGTCGCCAAAGCAACAACTTCAGTCCGCCTGATCGGTCCTTTTGCCTGAGAGTTTTTGGGTAGTGCCCCTTCGGCGGCAACGCTGGGTTGCCCTCTCCCGATCAAGTGGGAGGAATATATGCCAGCAGGGTGTTTCTGTCAATCTGTAAAGACGTTGCCAAATTGCAGCAAAAGCCCCGGTTTGCGGGGCTGGCGAGGGGAATGTTCCGCTGCAAAAGGGCGCCCGGCCGCGCAGGAATGCGCTATGATGAAATCCTGGCTTTCTTGCGGGTGCCTGCCATGAACACTACACAAAGCGAGACGCAAAACAACACCGAGCAGCACGGTTACTTTACCCTCTCGGGCGACGTCAACAGCGACATGGTGCGGCGCGTCTTCAATGCCGCCGCCGACATCACGGAAGACAAGCTCACCACCGCGCACATCCTGATCCAGTCCAACGGCGGCTATGTCAGCGATGGCATCTGTCTGTACAACTTCCTCAGCAAGTTGCCGCTCGACATCATCACCTACAACGCGGGCGCCGTGGCGTCCATCGCCGTCACCCTGTTCCTGGCGGGGCGGCACCGCCATGCCAGCGACACGGCCCGTTTCATGGTGCACAAGTCGCATGCGACCGCCTCGCCTGGTTCGCGCCCCGATGCGCTCAGCATCATCGTCGAGGGCTTGCGCGCCGATGACATGCGCACCGAGCGCATCCTGCGCGGCCACGTCAAGCTGACGGACGAGCAGTGGCAGGTGCACGCATATTCGGACCTGCACCTGACGGCCGACCAGGCGCTGGAAGTGGGCATGGTCGAATCGATCCGCGACTTTGCTCCGCCCAAGGGCAAGCGCCTGACGAATATCTGACGCGCCACCGGTGCGGCATCCGCGAGATATTTTCATATGGCAATTTCTGAGGTGGAAATTGTAATGGAATGTAATTCTTCTCCGTAGTTGATGAAAACCCGGGCGCAAGCGGGGCCAGTCGTGGCATAGTGCACGCTGATCATGAAATAAGCGTAGGCACGATGACTTGGTGGAATGGGATTTCTTTTGCGGCCGACATGTCCGTGATGGGGCCGGCTGGCGTGGCGATTGCCCTGTGGCTGCTCGTGTCGCGCCAGTGGCGGCTGGTACTCAGCTGGAGCTTGTGGTATGGCGGCGGCCTGGCCCTCGTGGTGCTGTCGAAGCTGGCTTTCATGAGCTGGGGCGTGGGCAGCAGCACGCTCGATTTTACCGGTTTCAGCGGCCACGCCATGCGCGCCGGCGCCGTGTTTCCCGTGCTGATGTATGTGCTGCTGCAGCGGGCCGAGCCGCGCTGGCGCCATGCCGGCGTGCTCGTCGGCGTGGCCTTTGCCGTGCTGGTGGCCATTTCGCGCGTGGTCGTGCATGCGCACAGCGTGTCCGAAGCCGTCAGCGGCTGCGTGCTGGGCCTGGCACTGGCGCTGGGTTTCATGTGGAATGCCCGTGGCGCCGTCAATTTCGCCGTCAGCCATGCGCTGGCCCTGGCCAGCCTGGTACTGATGGTGGCGCTGAGCTTCAAGGCCGAACCCATGCCGACCGAGCAATGGCTGCAAAAACTGGCCATGGTGCTGTCCGGCCATGAGCGCGTTTTTTCCCGCGCGGACTGGAAACTGGCGCAGGATGGCCGTCCTGCCCGGTGATCCGCTGCCAGCAGGCGCCTGGCGCTACGGTTTTTTGGCCAGAAAAGCATCAGGAAATGGTATGATGAACCACTTTTTTTTGCGGCGAGCGGCCAGGCTGCCGTCGCAATGGTGCATCTGAACTGAATATGAACCGGGTTCGCCGATAATTCAACCGCCAGCATAGGCCAGGAACTCTAAAACACGTGCGTCTCTCTTCCATCAAGTTGTCGGGATTTAAGTCTTTCGTCGATCCCACCAATTTTCAGGTGCCAGGCCAGCTCGTGGGCGTGGTCGGGCCGAATGGCTGCGGCAAGTCGAACATCATCGACGCCGTGCGCTGGGTGCTGGGCGAATCAAAAGCGTCGGAGCTGCGCGGCGAATCGATGCAGGACGTCATTTTCAACGGCTCCACGCACCGCAAGCCGGCTGGCCGCGCCTCGGTCGAGCTGGTGTTCGATAACAACGATGGCAAGGCCTCCGGCCAGTGGGGCCAGTACGCCGAGATCGCCGTCAAGCGCACCCTGACGCGCGACGGCACCTCCACCTATTACATCAATGGCCAGCCCGTGCGCCGGCGCGACATCCAGGATATCTTCCTCGGCACGGGCCTCGGCCCGCGCGCCTACGCCATCATCGGCCAGGGCATGATTTCGCGCATCATCGAATCGCGCCCCGAAGAATTGCGCGTGTTCCTGGAAGAAGCGGCCGGCGTATCGAAATACAAGGAACGACGCCGCGAGACGGAAAACCGCTTGCAGGACACGCGCGAGAATTTGCTGCGCGTGGAAGACATCTTGCGCGAACTCAATGCCAACCTGGAAAAGCTGGAAGCGCAGGCCGCTGTCGCCACGCGTTTCCACGCCTTGCAGGCGGACCAGGAAGAAAAGCAGAAACTGTTGTGGCTGCTGCGCAAGAACGAGGCGCAAAACGAGCAGACGCGCTATTTCCGCGAAGTGGAGCAGGCGCAGACGGACCTGGAAGAGCAGACGGCCAAGCTGCGCAACGTGGAACTGACCCTCGAGCAGATGCGCCAGGCGCACTTTGCCGTGGGCGACCGCCTGCATACGGCGCAAGGCCATCTGTACCAGACGAATGCCGAAATCGGCAGCCTGGAAGCGCAGATCAAGTTCGTCATCGAATCGCGCGCCCGCCTGCAGGCCCAGCTGGCCACCCTGACGGCCCAGCGCGACCAGTGGACGCAACAGGGCGGCGAATACCAGGAACAGATCGAAGAGGCGGAATTCCACCTCGAGGAACTGGCCGCCAAGGTGGAACAGTCGCAAATGATGGCCGAGCAGAAGGGCGAGCAATTGCCCGAGCTGGACGCCGCCTGGCGCGCCGCGCAAAACAAGAGCACGGAATCGCGCGCGCGGATTATGCAGGCCCAGCAGCAGCTGGAACTGGAATCGGCGCACCAGCGCAATGCTTCCAATATCCTCGCCAGCCTGTTGAGCCGCCGCGAGCGCCTGCAGCAGGAAAAGAACAGCCTCAGTTTGCCCGATAGCAGCCACCTGGAAAACCTGAAACTGCAGCTGGAAGAAAAGCAGCAAACCCTGGAAGAGCAGGGTTTCTACCTGGAAGAAGCGCTGGAGCAGCAGCCGAAGCTGGAGCAGGAGCGGGCCGAGGCGCAGGCGCAAGTCAATGCCGAAACGGCGGCCAACGCCCAGCTGGAAGCGCGTCTTTCCGCCTTGAAACAATTGCAGGAACGGGTGCAGACGCAGGGCAAGGTCCAGCCGTGGCTGAAAAAGCACGAACTCGACACCTTGCCCCGTCTGTGGCAAAAGCTGCAGATCGAAGCGGGCTGGGAAGCGGCCATGGAGTCGATCCTGCGCGAGCGTACGTCGGCCCTGCAACTGTCGAATATCGACTGGGCCAAGGCTTTCTTTGCCGACGCGCCGCCGGCCAAGCTGGCCCTGTACGCGCCATCGACGGTGGCGCCGCTGCCGTTGCCGGATGTGCCAGGCCTGAAACCGTTTTTGAACTTGTTGAAACTCAACGATCCCGGCTTGCGCGGCTTGCTGCAGGATTGGCTGTACAACGCCTACGCCGTGGAAGACGCGGCCGAGGCGTTGGCCGAACGGGCGAAATTGCCGCCGGGCGGCTATTTCGTCACGCGCGCCGGTCACGTGGTCACGGCCACCAGCGTGCGCTTCTATGCGGCCGACTCGGAGCAGGAAGGTATGCTGGGCCGCCAGCAGGAAATCGACAATATCGGCAAGCAGCTGCGTGCCCAGCAGCTACTGGCCGAAGAAGCGCGCGCCCGTTCCGTGCGGGCCGACGCCGCCGTGGCGACGCTCACGCGCAATCTGTCCGACTTGCGCCTGCGCATACAGCAGCTCACTTCCTCCGTGCATACCCTGCAACTGGACGTGGTGAAACTGTCGGAAGTGGAAGCGCGCTTCAACCAGCGCAGCACGCAGATCGGCGCCGACCTGGCGGAAATTGCCGCGCAGGAAGCGGAGCAGCAGCAGATCAAGGCCGAATCGGAAGAGAAATTCGAACAGCTGGACATGGAGCTGGGCAATTTGCAGGAAGCGCACGAAGACGGCCACACGGATTTCCTGCAGAAGGAACAGCGTCTGGCCGAGGCGCGCGAAGCCTTGCGCGACCTGGAGCGGGCCGCCAAGGATACGGAATACGCGGAAAAAGCCCACCGCGCGAAGATCGAGGAATTGCGCCGCAATATCGCCACGGCCAGTACGCAGGCCCAGCAAGTGACGGAAAGCCTGGAAGCTGGCCAGCAGGAACTGGTCAGCCTGGAAAACGGCGCGGCCGCCGACGGCTTGCAGGATCTGCTCGAGCGCCGCACGACGCAGGAGCGGGCGCTGGCCGACGCGCGCCATGAACTCGATCAAATTACGCAGCAGCTGCGCCTGTCCGAAGATGCGCGCACGCAATCGGAACGCAGCCTGCAGCCGCAGCGCGACAAGATCATGGAAATGCAGCTCAAGGAACAGGCCGCGCGCCTGAACCAGGAGCAATTCGCCCAGCAACTGCTGGAGTCGGGCGCCGATGAAGCGGTCTTGACGGAAAAACTGCATCCGGATATGCGTCCATCGTATCTGCAGGGCGAAGTGACGCGCCTGACCAATGCCATCACGTCCTTGGGGGCCGTCAACCTGGCCGCGCTGGACGAACTGGCGCAGGCGTCGGAGCGCAAGAATTTCCTCGACGCCCAGAACGCCGACCTGACGGAAGCGATCAACACGCTGGAAGACGCGATTCACAAGATCGACAAGGAAACGCGCGACTTGCTGCAAGACACGTTCGACAAGGTCAACCACCACTTTTCCGAGCTGTTCCCCATCCTGTTCGGCGGGGGACAGGCCAGGCTGACCATGACGGGCGACGAGATTCTCGATTCCGGTGTACAAGTCATGGCGCAGCCTCCCGGCAAGAAAAATGCCACCATCCACCTGTTGTCCGGTGGAGAGAAGGCGCTGACCGCGACCGCATTGGTGTTTTCCATGTTCCGCCTGAATCCGGCGCCGTTCTGCCTGCTCGACGAAGTCGATGCACCGCTGGACGATTCGAACACGGAACGCTTCTGCCGCATGGTCAAGCGCATGTCCGACCAGACCCAATTCCTTTTCATTTCGCATAACAAGATTGCGATGGAAATGGCCCATCAATTGATCGGTGTGACGATGCAGGAGCAGGGCGTATCGCGCATCGTGGCGGTGGACATGGAGTCCGCCGCAAATTTTGCAACCGAGGCACAAGCAGCATGACAGACCTTCAAATTACCTTGTTCGGCGCCGGCGGCGTCTTTATCGTCGGCGTTTTCTCGTACAACAAATGGCAGGAATACAAGGCCAAGAAAAGCGTGGAGCGGGCTTTTTCCACCGACCACGATGACGTGCTGATGCGCGAGGGCGACGCCCCTGCGGTGGAAGCCCAGGAACCCGTCTTGCGTCAGGAACCGCGCTTTGACGCCGCGCCCGCCGCCAAGGCCGAACCATCGTTCGGCGCGCCGCCCGCTAGCGCCGTGCTGGACGCTCCCGTGCATGCGGAACCGTCGCTCGGCGATGCCGGCGTGGAAGCGCCTGCTGCCGTGGCCGCGCCGCTGCAGCAGGAAGTGAGCGCCGCCAGCGAGCAGGCGACCAGCCTGGTCGACCCGCTCATCGATTGCCTGCTGCCTTTGTCACTGGAAGCGCCCGTGCGCGGCGACAAGATCCTGCCCGTGCTGCAAACCCTGCGCCTGGTGGGCAACAAGCCCGTCCACTTCATTGGTTTACACGTGAATGGCGACTGGGAACCGATCACGCATGGTGGTGTCTACACCAAGATGCAGGGCGGCGTACAGCTGGCCAGCCGCAGCACGGCCCTGAATGAGCTCGAATACTCGGAACTGGTTACGCGCCTGCGCGGCGTTGCCGACGAGATCGGCGCCGAGCCGGAAGTGCCCGACATGATGGAAGTGATGGCCGAAGCGCGCAATCTGCACCGTTTCGTCGCCGGTCACGACGCCCAGCTGGGCGTGAACCTGCACACGAATGGCGCGCCATGGGCCATTTCCACCTTGCTGTTCGCGCTGGAAAAACAGGGCTTTGACGTGCGTCCGGACGGCCGTTTCGTCATGCCCGACGGCGAAGGCAGTCATCTGTTCTCGCTGTCGACGAATGTCACCCTGGCCGAGGAAACGACGCCCCGTTTGACACTGCTGCTGGACGTGCCATGCGTGGCGCCCGCGCGCGACGGTTTCGGCGCCATGGTCGCCTGCGCCAAGGCGCTGGTGGGCCGCCTCGACGCCACCATCGTCGACGATTACAACCAGGCCTTGTCCGATGCGGCGCTGGCCGAGATCGCCGGCCAGGTGCAAGAGTTTTACCAGGAAATGGACGCGGCCGACATTCCGGCCGGTTCCACCCGCGCCCTGCGTTTATTTAGCTGAAGAATCCTGCAACAATGACTGATCCGATCAACCAGGACGCCGCAGCGCGGGTCCTGGATCTCACCGCCGAACTCAACCGGCACCTGCACGCCTACCACGTGCTCGACAATCCCACCATCCCCGACGCCGAGTACGACAAGCTGTTCGTCGAACTGCAAACGCTGGAAGCGGCCCATCCCGACTTGCGTATGCCCGATTCCCCCACCCTGCGCGTGGGCGCGGCGCCTTTGCCGCAATTCGAGCAAGTCGTGCACACGGTGCCGATGTTGTCGCTGAACAATGGTTTCACCGATGACGATATCATCAACTTCGACCGCCGCGTGCGCGAAGGCCTGGACCTTGATGGTACGGACGTCGACTATGCTGCCGAAGTGAAATTCGACGGCCTGGCCATCAACCTGCGCTATGAGCTCGGCCTGTTCGTGCAGGCGGCCACGCGCGGCGATGGCGCCACGGGCGAGGACGTGACGGCGAATATCCGCACCATTTCCGGCATCCCGCTGCGCTTGCATGGCGACAAGATTCCGGCCGTGCTCGACGTGCGCGGCGAAGTGATGATGTTCAAGGGCGATTTTGCCCGCCTGAACGAACGCCAGCGCGAAGCGGGGCAGAAGGAATTCGCTAACCCCCGCAATGCGGCGGCCGGCAGCCTGCGCCAGCTCGATTCGCGCATCACGGCGCAGCGCAAGCTGCGTTTCTATGCCTACGGCATCGGTGCGCTGGAAGGCGCCGCCATGCCGGTGTCGCACTCGGCCTTGCTGGACTGGTACGAAACCCTGGGCATCCCCGTGTCCAAGGAGCGCAAGGTGGTGCAAGGCGCGCAGGGCTTGCTTGCCTACTACGCCGATATCGGCGCGCGCCGGCCCGCCTTGCCGTATGAAATCGACGGCGTCGTCTACAAGGTGAACGCGACGGAAGACCAGCAGGAGCTGGGCTTTGTGTCGCGCGCGCCGCGTTTTGCGCTGGCGCACAAGTTCCCCGCCGAAGAAGCGCTGACGCAAGTGCTGGGCATCGATATCCAGGTGGGCCGCACGGGCGCCATGACGCCCGTGGCGCGCCTGGCGCCCGTGTCCGTGGGCGGCGTGACGGTGACCAACGCCACCTTGCACAATGAAGATGAAGTGCTGCGCAAGGATGTGCGCGTGGGCGATACCGTCATCGTGCGCCGCGCCGGCGACGTGATTCCGGAAGTGCTGAGCGTGGTGTTGGAAAAACGTCCGGAACCGGCGCCGCTGCCGTTCAAGATGCTGGAAGCGTGCCCCGTGTGCGGCTCGCACGTGGTGCGCGAAGAGGGCGAGGCCATCGCCCGCTGCTCGGGCGGCCTGTTCTGCTCAGCGCAGCGCAAGGAAGCGTTCCGTCATTTCGCGGGCCGCCGCATGATGGATATCGAAGGTCTGGGGGAACGTTATATCGATACCCTGGTCGAACTCGAATACGTGCATGGCCTGGCTGACCTGTACAGCCTGACCCTGGATAAATTGCTGGAAATGAAGCTGCGCGCCGACGAACGCGACGGTTCGACGCCGGAAACAGTGCAACAAGGCAAGATTCCTACCAAGTGGGCGGAAAACCTGCTGGCCGGCATCGAAGCGAGCAAGCGCCCGCCGCTCGAGCGTTTCCTGTTTGCGCTGGGCATCCGCCACGTGGGCGAATCGACGGCCAAGACCCTGGCCGAATGGCTGGGCAGCCTCGACTACGTGCGCCGGGCGCCGGCCGCCTTGCTGCGCGTGCTGCCCGACATCGGCGGCACCGTGGCCGAGTCGATTGCCGATTTCTTTGCCGAAGAAAAGAACCTGCAGGCGCTGCAGGCATTGCTGGACGCGGGTGTCACGCCGCAGGGCGAACACGCGCCCAGCGCCAAGCTGCGCACGCAGCTCGAACAAACCACCTTGCTGGCCGCCATCGGCATTCCGAAGCTGACGGAGCCGCGCAGCAAACAGCTGGTGGAGCGGGGCGTGACCCTGGCCAGCCTGGCGGCGCAGGGCGCCAGCTTCCACGCGGGCTTGCCCGCCGCCGTGGCCGAAGCGCTGGCGCAATGGCTGGCCGATGAGGGCAATGTCAAGCTGCTTGGTCAACTGGACGCGCTACGAAATGAATTACTGTCACAATTGCCTGAAATGCCAGCCGCTGGCGGCAAACTGGACGGCAAGACCTTTGTGTTGACGGGCACTTTGCCCAACATGAGCCGCGACGAGGCTGCGGAGTTGATCGAGGCGGCCGGCGGCAAGGTCAGCGGTTCCGTGTCGAAGAAAACCGCTTACGTCGTGGCCGGCTCGGACGCCGGCAGCAAGCTGGCCAAGGCGCAGGAGCTGGGCGTGGCCATACTCGACGAGGCTGGTTTGCTGACCCTGTTGGCGCAAGACTAATCATTCATTACAGAAGACCCATGAAAAAAATCAGAAAAGCAGTCTTTCCCGTCGCCGGCCTGGGCAGCCGTTTCTTGCCCGCGACCAAGGCGCAACCGAAGGAAATGTTGCCCATCGTTGACAAGCCATTGATACAGTACGCGGTCGAGGAAGCCGTGGCCGCGGGTATCACGGAAATGATCTTCATCACGGGCCGCAACAAGCGCGCCATCGAAGACCATTTCGATACGGCCTATGAGCTCGAGTCGGAACTGGAAGCGGCCGGCAAGCGCCAGTTGCTGGAAATGGTGCAAAACGTCATTCCCAAGCACATCAATTGCATTTACATCCGTCAGTCGGCGCCGCTGGGCCTCGGGCATGCCGTGCTGTGCGCGCGTCCCGTGATCGGCGACGAGCCGTTTGCCGTCTTGCTGGCCGACGATTTCATGGATGTGGAAGAGGGCGTGCGCCCCGTTCTGGCGCAGATGGCCGATGTGTTCCAGTATGAAAACTGTTCCTTGCTGGCGGTGCAGGACGTGCCGCGCGCGGAAACCAGGCAGTACGGTATCGTCAGCGCCCAGCATTATCAGCCTGACCTGGAGCTGGTGTCGGGGATCGTGGAAAAACCCGTACCGGAAGAGGCGCCGTCGACCCTCGCCGTGGTCGGCCGGTATGTGCTGACCAGCCGCATCTTCGAGCACCTGGAAAAAATCGGCACGGGCGCCGGCGGTGAAATCCAGTTGACGGACGGCATCGCCGCCCTGATGCGTGAAGAGCGCGTGCTGGCTTACCGTTACAAGGGGCAGCGTTATGATTGCGGCTCCAAGCTTGGCTATCTGAAGGCAACGACAGCGATGGGCATGAAACACCCGGAAACGGGCGCGGCCTTCCGCACTTACCTGCAAGAACTGCAATCGACACTGGACGCAAAATGACCGTACGTGAAATCCTGAAGATGGGCGATCCGCGCCTGCTGCGGATGGCCGAGCCCGTGCGTGAATTCGATACGCCCGAACTGCATGCCTTGATCGCCGACATGTTCGACACCATGCACGCGGCCAATGGCGCAGGCCTGGCGGCGCCGCAGATCGGCGTCAACCTGCAAGTGGTGATCTACGGCTTCAAGCAGAACCTGCGCTATCCCGACGCGCCGCAAGTGCCGGAAACCGTGCTGATCAACCCCGTGCTGACGCCTTTGTCGGAACGCAAGGAAGAGGGTTTTGAAGGCTGCCTGTCCGTGCCCGGCCTGCGCGGCAGCGTGCCGCGCTGGAGCGAGCTGCACTACGAAGGCGTCGACCAGTTCGGCCAGCCCATCAGCCGCGACTGCGACGGCTTCCATGCGCGCGTGGTGCAGCATGAAGTGGACCACCTGCACGGCATCCTGTATCCGATGCGTATCGTCGACTTCACGCAGTTCGGCTATACCGAGGTCATGTTCCCCGACCTGGATCCGAACGACGACGATTAATTGCCGCTTAACCTGGACGTCCGGGGTCAGACCCCCGGATGCGTTAGCGCAAAGCTATGTGTTGGCGGTGTTGAGGGTCTGACCCCAGTACTAAACTAGCGCACCTTGCGGCTGCTGCCCAGGTTATCGAGCAACGCCTTCAGCTCATCCTGCATGGCATCCGTCAGGTTCAGGAAGCGGCAGCCGATCTGCACCTGCTCGCCCAGCAGGAAGGAGCGGAAGGTGCGCGACAGGCGGATTTCCAGGTCGGCGATCATGACCTTGTCCGGCCCCAGTTCCAGGCGCACGCGCGACAGCTTGCGGCCCACGTACAGGCCTACCGTGTCGCGCGGATGGGCGCGCATGCCGATGCCGCCGGCCGAGAAATCATACAGCTGCAATTCATATGGACGACCCTCGAGCACGAAGGCGGCCAGGTAGTAAACGCCCAGCGGTGTTTCCAGGCGCGCCGATTCGCGCCGCTCCAGGACCAGGCAATGGCTGGGGAAGTTCGTCAGGTAGACGTTCGGCCGCTCGGGATACGCTTGCCATTCGCCATTGATGGTGAACTGCAGTTTGGCGTTTTGTACCCACGACACAAACGTGGCGCCGCCAGGCGGCAGGGTCGCACCTTCATTGAGTTCCAGCACGAATTGCGGCAAGTCATCGTCGACGGACAGGACGCGCCCCAGGATGAGGTCTTCGCCGCCAGCCGGGTAGATGGAGATGGCGTCGCCGTTGTCAGCCAGGCTGCACAAGGTTTCGCCGATATCCCACGGATCGCTCATATGGTGCGGCTTGGTGCCGGGGGCCATCGGCTCGGCCACGTCAGCCAGACTGGGCGCGCCCTTGCGCAGGGGATTGGGGATGGGATCGTTCACGACAGCGTATCTCTTTTGTTCTAATGGGGAATAGTGTATAGGTTTAAGGCAATATTTACTAAGTAAATCACAATAATTGATTTTATATCACTATATTCCTGTTGCTTATGTATGCAGGCCTGGCATGCCGCCTTGACGTCGCCGCTTAAAACTGTTCGTCTGCGCTCAAGTAACGCCATTGGCCGGTCGGCAAGTCGCCCAGTTTGACCTTGCCGATGCGCACGCGTTTCAAACCCAGCACCTTCAGGCCCACGGCTTCGCACATGCGGCGGATCTGGCGTTTCTTGCCTTCGCGCAAAGTAAAGCTCAGTTGGTCTTCGTTTTGCCAGCGAACCTTGGCCGGCAACAGCGGCTTGCCGTCGAGCCACAGGCCGTGGTTGAGCTTTTTCAGCTCGCTGTCGGGCAGGGTGCCGCCCTTGGTGTAGCTCACGCGCACCAGGTATTCCTTGTCGATGTCGGTATCGTGGCCGATCAGCTGCTTGGCCACGCGGCCGTCCTGCGTCAGGACCAGCAAGCCGACGGAATCGATGTCCAGCCGGCCCGCTGCCACCAGGCTGCGCAGCTGGGTCGGATGGAATTGTTCCGGGCTGCGGTCTTCCGCCCAGCGGTTTTCCGCCTTGATCAGGGCCACGGCGGGCGTGTAGCCGTCTTCGGCCTGGCCGCTGACGTAGCCGACCGGTTTGTTGATCAGCACGGTGACGCGCTTCGATTGCTCGGCCGCCGCCTGGCGTTCCACGGTGACGCGCTGGCTCGGGTAGACCTTGCTGCCCAGCTCGGACACCACCTTGCCATCCACGCGGACCCAGCCGCGGGCGATCCATTCATCGGCTTCGCGGCGCGAGCACAGGCCCAGTTCGGACATGCGTTTGGACAAGCGTAATAATTCTTCGGTCATGTTGTTTCAGTTTCAGTAAGGGTAGGCGCTGCGCGGAAAGCTTACACTTTCAGCGCATCGAGTAAATCGGTTTCCAGCAATATCTGGTTGCGGGCATTGTTGAGCGCGGGACCGTCGACGAGGAAGACGTCTTCGACCCGCTCGCCCAGGGTCATGATCTTGGCCGTGTGCAAGTTGATGCGGTACTTGGTCAGCACGTTGGCGATCGCGTACAGCAGGCCCGTGCGGTCGTTGGCGGCCACCGACAGCAGGTAGTACTGGCCTTTTTCATCGGGCCGCAGGTCCACCGTCGGCTGGAAGGGGAAGGTGCGCGACAGGCGCGACAGCCGTCCCTTGCCCGGCGGCGGCAGCGGCGTTTGCGACTGCAGCAGCTCGCCCAGCTCATGCTCGATCAGGCTGATGATGTCGCGGTAGCTCTTGGCGAAGTTTTGCTCGGTGACGAGGAAGGTGTCGAGCGCATAGCCATTTTTCGTCGTGTGGATCTTCGCGTCGAGGATGCTGAAATTCTTGCGGTCGAAATAGCTGCAGATGCGCGCGAACAGGTCTGGCTGGTCGGGAATGTACACGGCCACCTGCAAGCCTTCGCCGATGGGCGCCAGCCGGCATTTTACCACCGGCAACTTGCTGTCGAGCTTGTCATACAGCGAGCGCGTCTGCCAGGCGATGTCGGACGCGTCGTGGCGCAGGAAATAGGCCACGTCCAGCTGTTGCCACAGTTTCTGGTGCGCATCGGGCGGCAAGCCGTACAGGCGCAGGGTGGCCAGCGCTTCCTGCTGGCGGTTTTTGAGCTCGCGGTCGGCCGTGTGCGGCTCGCCGCCCAGCACGCGCAGGGTGATCTTGTACAGGTCTTCCAGCAGCTTGCCCTTCCAGGCATTCCACACTTTCGGGCTGGTGCCGCGGATGTCGGCCACCGTCAGCAGGTACAAGCCCGTCAGGTGGCGCTCGTCCTTGACCACTTTCGCAAAGGCGGCGATGACGTCGGGATCGGACAAGTCCTGCTTTTGCGCCACTTGCGACATGGTCAGGTGATTTTCCACCAAGAAAGCCACCAGTTCCGTGTCCTCGGCAGACAGGCCGTGGTCCTGGCAGAACTGTGTGGCGTCGGCCACGCCCAGTTTCGAGTGGTCGCCGCCGCGGCCCTTGGCGATGTCGTGGAACAGGGCTGCCACGTACAGCAGCCACGATTGCGAGAAATCGGCCATCAGCTGGCTGCAGAACGGATATTCGTGCGCGTGTTCGCTCATGGTGAAGCGGCGCATGTTGCGCACCACCATCAGAATGTGTTGGTCGACCGTGTACACGTGGAACAGGTCGTGCTGCATCTGGCCCACGATGCGGCGGAAATTCGGCAGGTAGCGCCCCAGGATGCTCATCTCGTTCATGCGCCGCAGCGCGTGGATGATGCCGACAGGGGCTTGCATGATGCGCAGGAACAGGGCGCGGTTGACGGGATCCTGGCGGAAGGCGGCGTCGATCTTGAAGCGCGCGTGCCACAGGGCCCGCGTGGCGCGCGAGGTCATGCCCTTCAGGGCCGGGCGCTCCGTCATGAGCACGAAGACTTCCAGCATGGCCGATGGGTATTGCTCGAACGTGTCGTCGGCGCTGATGTCGATCAGGCTGTTGACTTCATTGAAGCGCTCGTTGATGGGCACGGCCACGTCGTCCTGCGGGAACAGCCGCGCTTCGATGTTTTGCAGCAAAATCGTGTTGAGCTGGGTCACCGTCTTGGCGGCCCAGTAGTAGCGTTGCATGAGGAATTCGCTGGCACGGCGCATGTGCGGCCCGCTGCCCGTCGCTTGCAGGCCCAGCGATTCGGCGATCGCCGTCTGCACGTCGAACACGAGGCGGTCTTCGCGCCGCCCCGCGTGCAGGTGCAGGCGCACGCGGATATCCTTGAAGGCGCGCTCCTTTTCCATCAGCTGGCGCGCTTCCGTCAGGGTGATCAGGCCGCCCGTGGCCAAGGTGCGCCACGAGTTCGCCAGGCCGGCCGCTTTGGCCACCCACAGGATCACCTGCAGGTCGCGCAGGCCGCCCGGGCTTTCCTTGCAATTCGGTTCCAGGCTGAAGGCCGTGTCTTCGTACTTGGCATGGCGCTGGCGCATTTCCGCCGTTTTTGCCTGGAAGAAGGCCTGCGGGTCCATGGCCGCGTCATAGCGCTGCTGCAATTGCGCGAACAGGTCCGCGTTGCCGCACACGAGGCGCGCTTCGAGCAAGCTCGTCTGCACGGTGATGTCGGCCTTCGATTCGACCATGCATTCATCGACCGTGCGGATGCTGTGGCCGATTTCCAGGCCCAGGTCCCACAGCAGTTGCACCAGTTCCTCGAGCTTTTCCTGGGCGGCGGCGTCCGGCGATTGTTGCAGCAGGATCAGCAGGTCGACGTCGGAATACGGAAACAGCTCGCCCCGGCCATAGCCGCCCACGCCCACCAGGGCCGTGCCTGGCGGCAAGCCCGCTTCCTGCCATGCCCGCGCCAGCACGCCATCGACGCTGTGGCGCAGGCTGCGCAGCAGTTTTTCAGGCTTGCCGTCGGCCTGGAAGGCCGCAATGACGACCTGGCGGTCGGCTTTCAGTTGCTGTTTCAGCTGTTCCTGAACTTGCTTTTTCATCTGGGCCCTGGGTGGCGGTGGGTCGGGTGGGGTCAGGCTTGATTAATGACGCTTATCAGGCTTTATTGCCGATAAAGGCGGGCGGCGGTGGCATGCCCGGCGAGACGGTCAGCACTTCATAGCCCGTTTCCGTGACCAGCACCGTGTGTTCCCATTGCGCCGACAAGCTGCGGTCCTTGGTTTTGATGGTCCAGCCATCGTTCATTTCGCGGATTTCGCGGCGGCCCGAGTTGATCATCGGTTCCACCGTGAAAATCATGCCCGCTTCCAGGCGCTCCAGGGTGCCTGGCTTGCCGTAGTGCAAGACTTGCGGCTCTTCATGGAAGACCTTGCCGATGCCGTGGCCGCAGAATTCGCGTACCACGCTGTAGCCGGCTTTTTCCGCGTGCTGCTGGATGGCGTGGCCGATATCGCCCAGGTGGGCGCCCGGCTTGATCTGATCGATGCCCAGCCACATGCACTCATAGGTGATTTCCGACAGGCGCTTGGCCAGGATGGTCGGCGTGCCGACAAGGAACATGCGGCTGTTGTCGCCGTGGTAGCCATCCTTGATGACGGTGATGTCGAGGTTGACGGAGTCGCCGCTTTTCAGGACCTTGTCGCCGGGAATGCCATGGCAGATGACGTCGTTGACGGAGGTGCAGATGGCTTTCGGATAGGGCGTGTAGCCGGGCGGGCAGTAGTTGAGCGGGGCAGGGATGGTGCCTTGCACGTTGACCATGTATTCGTGGCACAGGCGATCGAGTTCGCCCGTCGTGACGCCCACCTTGACGAAGGGGGTGATGTAGTCGAGCACTTCGGCGCCGAGCTTGCCGGCAATGCGCATGCCTTCGATGTCGGCGGCGGTATTAATACGGATGGTGGACATGGTGTAATTCGCAATCTGCAAGAATTCAGGTGAAAAGCACAGACGATTCCTGCTGTATGGGGAAAAGTCTGCAAATATGCCGAAATTATAAACGAGGCGCCCTGAATCCGCCGCCTCCTTCCTATGGCCGGGAGGGGATTTGTGGGGAGAAAGCGGATGAAAAGGCGGTGCGGCCACGCCTTGCACCATCGTGGTGCGCCGGCTGTTTCCGCAGGGCGCGCGATTTGCGGTGCGGACTTGATGCGGCAGGCATTTCAGTGTAGAATCCCGGGTTGCTTGAATTCTCTTTTAAGCAATGCAGTAAAACAGTGTCTTTAATTTATATAAACACGCGAATCCGGTCGACAAGGGTGCCTGTATGGTGACTGATCGGATTCCAGACCCAACCCTGGAGTTAATAATGTCCGTAACAATGCGCGAAATGCTGGAAGCCGGTGTCCACTTTGGTCACCAAACCCGTTTTTGGAATCCAAAAATGGCACCGTTCATCTTCGGCCATCGCAACAAGATCCACATCATCAACCTGGAAAAAACCATGGCGATGTACCAGGACGCAATGAAGCACGTGCGTCAACTGGCTGCAAACCGTGGCACCATTCTGATGGTTGGCACCAAGCGTCAAGCTCGCGAAATCATCGCTGCTGAAGCGCAACGCGCTGGCGTGCCTTTCGTTGATCAACGTTGGTTGGGCGGCATGCTGACCAACTTCAAAACGATCAAAACCTCGATCAAGCGTCTGAAAGACATGGAAGTGATGATCGAAGACGGTTCGATCGAGAAGCTGTCGAAAAAAGAAGCGCTGATGTTCTCCCGCGAAATGATCAAGCTGCAAAAATCGATCGGCGGCATCAAGGACATGGGCGGCATTCCTGACGCAATCTTCGTCGTCGACGTCGGCTACCACAAAGGTGCGATCACCGAAGCAGCTAAACTGGGTATCCCGGTCATCGGCGTTGTCGATACCAACCACTCCCCAGAAGGCGTGAACTTCGTGATCCCAGGTAACGATGACTCCTCGAAAGCCATCATGTTGTACGCTCGCGGTGTTGCTGACGCAATCATCGAAGGCCGTGCAGCTGCCGGTAACGAAGTTGTTGAAATGGTTAAAGCAGCCGCTGGCGACGAATTCGTCGAAGTTAACGAACAGGCTTAATGGCCAGGCTATCGCAAGATAGCCGTTTGTAAGCACAGCAGTAAGGGAAAAGGGGTGGCAGCAGCTCCCCCTTTTTTTTAACAAAAAACGATAGTGACCGCTGGCGAGGCATGCATGCCCGGCCGCGACTATCGACTCACCGAATCAGGAGAAACACATGGCAGCGATTACAGCAGCGATGGTAGGCGAATTGCGCGGCAAAACCGACGCACCAATGATGGAATGCAAAAAAGCACTGACCGAAGCCGAAGGCGACATGGCTCGTGCGGAAGAGATCCTGCGCGTCAAACTGGGCGGCAAGGCATCGAAAGCATCGGCACGCATCACCGCTGAAGGCGTCGTGGCAACTTACATCGCCAATGGCGTAGGCGCCCTGGTCGAAGTGAACTCGGAAACCGACTTCGTTGCGAAAAACGACGATTTCCTGGCACTGGCCAACAACGCTGCCCGTCTGGTAGCGGAACACAACCCGGCTGACGTCGCTGCCCTGCTGGCCCTGCCACTCGATGGCAAGACCCTGGAAGACGTGCGCGCTGCCCTGATCGGCAAAATCGGCGAAAACATGACCATCCGCCGCTTCCAGCGTTTCGAAACCAGCGCCAAGCTGGCTTCGTACCTGCACGGTTCGCGCATTGGCGTGATCGTCGAATTCGACGGCGCCGATGAGCAAGTGGGCAAAGACGTGGCCATGCACATCGCTGCCATGAAGCCAGTGTCGCTGTCGTCGAACGAAGTTCCTGCGGAACTGATCGAAAAAGAGCGTTCGGTTGCACAACTGAAAGCCGAAGAAGACGCAGCCAAAGCGGCCGCCGAAGGCAAGCCAGCGCAATCGCCGGAAATCCTGGCCAAGCGCCTGGAAGGTTCCGTACAGAAGTTCTTGAAAGAAGTTTCCCTGCTGAACCAAGCTTTCGTGAAAAACGACAAGCTGTCGGTTGAGCAAATGCTGAAGGCGGCTAACACCAGCGTCAAAGGTTTCGCCATGTACGTAGTGGGCGAGGGCATCGAGAAGAAGCAAGACGACTTCGCAGCAGAAGTCGCAGCACAGATGGCTGCCTCCCAGGGAGCGTAAGTAAAGCGGGCCGAGAGGCCCGTTTTTTTGGCCCGCCCGCACCTGTGTGCCGGGCGGCGGCATGGGCAGCTTCCTCCCGCCTATCCGGCGCTGCAAGGCGCTGCGCCATGTCATACTCGAATAACCTCATTTATGGAGCCCCAGCTCATGTCAAAACCAGCCTACAAGCGCGTCCTCCTCAAGTTGTCCGGCGAAGCCCTGATGGGCGATGATCCCTACGGCATCAACCGCGCCACGATCGAGCGCATGGTGGCCGATGTGGCCGAGGTGGCGAAGTTGGGTGTGGAACTGGCAATCGTGATTGGCGGCGGCAATATCTTCCGCGGCGTCGCGCCTGGTGCGCAAGGCATGGACCGCGCCACCGCCGACTACATGGGCATGCTTGCCACGGTGATGAACGCACTGGCCCTGGCCGATGCCATGCGCCATGTCGGCATTACCGCGCGCGTCATGTCGGCCATCGGCATCGAACAAGTGGTCGAGCCGTACGTCCGCCCGAAAGCCCTGCAATACCTGGAAGAAGGCAAAGTGGTCGTCTTTGCCGCCGGTACCGGCAATCCGTTCTTCACCACCGACACGGCAGCGGCCCTGCGCGGTTCCGAGATCAGCGCCGAGATCGTCCTGAAGGCCACCAAGGTCGACGGCGTCTACACGGCCGATCCGAAGAAGGATCCGAACGCCACCCTGTTCCACACGATTACGTTCGATGACGCCATCGCCAAGCATCTGCAAGTAATGGATGCCACCGCATTCGCCCTGTGCCGCGACCAGAAACTGCCGATTAAAGTGTTTTCGATCACCAAGCCGGGCGCGCTGATGCGCGTCATCATGGGCGAAGATGAAGGCACCTTGGTTCACGTATAAGGGAAGCGGAGCGCCGAGAAACCGTCCATGGCTGCGTTGCAGTGCCTCGCCGTACATTCGTACTGTCTTCGGCGCTGCGCCTTGCCCTGAACGGTTTTCGGCACTTCCGACTGCGCTGGTGTTTTCATCGCAAGCGAAGTAGCAATATTCATTATTATCAAGACAAGGAGTACAGTAATGTCCTTAGCTGACGTTAAAAAGAACACCCAGGAACGCATGACGAAGTCGCTGGAAACACTGCGGGCCGACCTGGCCAAAGTGCGTACCGGCCGCGCCCATACGGGTATCCTGGACCATGTGATGGTCGAGTACTACGGTTCGCCGACGGCACTGACCCAGGTGGCCAACGTGACCCTGATCGATGCGCGCACCATCGGCGTGCAGCCGTACGAGAAGAAGATGGCCAACACCATCGAAAAAGCCATCCGCGACGCCGACCTGGGTCTGAACCCATCGGCACAGGGCGATCTGATCCGCGTTCCGACGCCGCCGCTGACGGAAGAGCGCCGCAAGGAAATGGTCAAGCTGGTCAAGAGCGAAGCGGAAGACGCGAAGATCGCCGTGCGTAACATTCGCCGCGATGCGAATGAGTCGCTGAAAAAACTGGTCAAGGAAAAAGCCTGCTCCGAGGACGATGAGCGCCGCTCGTCGGAAGAAGTGCAGAAGCTGACGGACAAGTTTATTGCCGACATCGACAAGATGGTTGTCGACAAAGAAAAAGAAGTGCTGACCGTCTAGTTTTCAGTCCTTTTGGCGCTGCCCGGGAAAGCACGGCTTTTCCGGGCAGTGCTATTTGGAGCATAATAGTTATCTTTTATTTTTTGGTATTCGTGTTTTCATGATCTATTCGAGTTCGACAACGGCAGTACCTGAAGTGGGCACGGTGCCGCGCCATGTGGCAATCATTATGGATGGCAATGGTCGCTGGGCAACCAAGCGCTTCCTGCCGCGTGTGGCTGGCCACGTCAAGGGCGCGGATGCCGTGCGCGGCATCGTCGAGGCTTGTATCGAGCGCGGCGTCGAATACCTGACCCTGTTTGCTTTCAGCTCGGAAAACTGGCGCCGCCCGGAAGAAGAGGTGTCGATGCTGATGCGCCTGTTCGTCACGATGCTGGAACGCGAAGTGGTCAAGATGCATGCGAACGACATCCGCCTGAAGGTGGTGGGTGACTTGTCGCGCTTCAACGACGAGCTGCAAACCCTGATCACTAATGCGGAGCGCAAGACGGCGAACAACACGCGCCTGACGGTGTCCATTTGCGCCAACTACGGCGGCCGCTGGGACATCATGCAGGCAGTCAATAAAATGACGGCCGAGGCGCTCGCCGATGGCCAGCCTGCCGGACACGCTTACACGGAAGAGCAACTGGCGCCGCACCTGGCCATGGCTTACGCACCCGAGCCCGACCTGTTCATCCGCACGGGCGGCGAGCAGCGCATTTCCAATTTCCTCCTGTGGCAACTGGCGTACACTGAGTTGTTTTTCACCGAAACTTTCTGGCCCGACTTCAATGGCGAGTGCCTCGACGCGGCAATCGCGTCTTACCAGCAGCGCGAACGGCGCTTTGGCCGTACCAGCGCGCAATTAACTGAAAAGACAAACTGATGCTGAAAACACGGATAATCACCGCCCTGGTCCTCCTGGCGGTCTTGCTGCCGGTTCTGTATCTGAATTATTTCCCCGCCTTCGCCGTGATCGCCACGGCGTTCTTCGGCGCCGCCGTATGGGAAAGCTTCCGCATCTTCAAAAATCGCCAGGCGCTGCTGATCGCCGCCGTCTGGACTGCCGCCTTCGCGTATACTTTTTTTGTCGGCAACGGCATGGCGCAGCTCAATTTCTGGTTCGCCCTGTGCGTGGCCATCTGGCTGATCCGCTTCGTGCCTTCTCTGGCAACAGGCTTGCCGCCCACCGAAGGCCTGGGCAATACCTTGCTCAGCTTCGTGTACCCGGTGACCATCGTCGGCTGCTTCGTCGCCATCATCGCCCTGTTCCTGCATAGCCCTTTGTACCTGCTGTCCGTGATGGCCCTCGTGTGGATCGCCGATATCGGCGCCTATTTCTCGGGCAAGGCGTTCGGCAAGCGCAAACTGGCGCCAAGTATTTCCCCAGGTAAGTCCTGGGAAGGCGCCATCGGCGGCGGCATCGCCGTGCTGGTCATCTCCGCCATCACCATCGTGGCCGCGCCATCGCTGCCGGTCTTGCAAGACACCTTCGCCGTGCAGCTGCAATTGCGCCGTGGCTGGCTGGTGGCCTTGCTGGTGCTGCTGCTGATCGTTGCGGCCAGCATCATCGGCGACCTGTTCGAATCCCAGCTGAAGCGCCGCGCCGGCATCAAGGACAGCAGCAAGCTGCTGCCCGGCCATGGCGGCGTACTCGACCGTATCGATGCGCTGATCCCGGTCTTGCCATTTGCCGCCCTCGTGGCCAGTTGGCTTTAAGGAAACTCATGCAATACATTACCATTCTTGGCGCGACCGGCTCGGTCGGCGTGTCCACACTGGACGTGCTCGCGCGTCATCCGGAGCAATACAGCGTGTATGCGCTGAGCGCCCACAGCCGCGTGGCCGAACTGGCCGCCCAGTGCCTGCAATTCCGCCCCCGGCGCGCCGTCGTCGGCACGGCCGACGCCGCCCTTGAACTGACGCGTTTGCTGCGCGGGCAGGGCGTCGATACGCAAGTCGAGTACGGCGTGGACGCCCTGTGCGACATCGCCAGCGCGCCGCAGGTGACGGGCGTGATGGCGGCCATCGTCGGCGCGGCCGGCCTGGCGCCCACCCTGGCGGCAGCGCGTGCCGGCAAGAAAGTATTGCTGGCCAATAAAGAAGCGCTGGTCATGTCCGGCCAGCTGTTCATCGATGCCGTGCATGACAACGGCGCCGTGCTGCTGCCCATCGACAGCGAACACAACGCCATCTTCCAATGCATGCCGCACGCCCATGGCCGCGCGCCGGGCGCCGCGGGCGTGGCGAAAATCGTGCTGACGGCTTCCGGTGGCCCTTTCCTGACGCGCGACGTCGAGACGCTCGACACGGTCACGCCGGACCAGGCATGCAAGCATCCGACCTGGGCCATGGGGCGCAAGATTTCCGTCGATTCGGCCACCATGATGAACAAGGGCCTGGAAGTGATCGAGGCGCACTGGCTGTTCGGCGCGCCGGCCGACCAGATCGAGGTGCTGATCCACCCGCAAAGCGTGATCCATTCGATGGTTTCGTACATCGACGGTTCCGTGCTGGCCCAGCTGGGTAATCCGGACATGCGCACGCCGATCGCCCATGCGCTGGCGTATCCGCAGCGCATCGCTTCCGGCGTAGCGCAGCTGGACCTGGCCCAAGTGGCCACCTTGCAGTTCGAACGTCCCGATTTCCGCCGTTTCCCCTGCCTGGCGCTGGCCTTTGACGCCTTGCGTGCGGGCGGCACGGCGCCGGCTTTGCTCAATGCGGCCAATGAAGTGGCCGTGCAAGCGTTTCTTGACGAACAGATCGGCTTCCGCCAGATCGACAGGGTCATCGCGCACGTGATCGAGACGGTGCCGCATGGCGCCGCTTCGAGCATCGACGCCGTGATGGAGCAGGACCGCCGGGCCAGAGCGGCCGCGCAAGCGTATATCGCGCAAAGGCTTGCTGCATGACGCTCATCACCACGTTGCTGGCCTTTATCGTCGCGCTCGGTTCGCTGATTACCCTGCACGAGCTGGGCCACTACCTGGTGGCGCGCTGGTGCGGTGTGAAAGTGCTGCGTTTCTCGATCGGCATGGGAAAAGTGGTGTATTCGCGCAAGTTTGGCAAGGACCAGACGGAATGGGCGATCTCCGCGCTGCCGCTGGGCGGCTATGTCAGCATGCTCGACAGCCGCGCGCAAGACCTCAGCGACTTGCCGGAAAGCGAATTGCGCCGCGAATTCACGCGCCAGAGCGTGTGGCGCCGCATCGCCATCGTGGCCGCCGGCCCGCTGGCCAACTTCCTCGTCGCCATCGTGCTGTACGCGGGCCTGTTCATGCATGGCATCGAAGAGCCGTCGAGCAAGCTCGGTCCCGTGGCCGAACAGACTGCCGCCTATGCGGCCGGCTTGCGCAGCGGCGATACGGTCGAGTCGGTAAATGGCAAGCCCGTGGCCAGCTGGTCCGAGCTGCGCTGGGAACTGATCCAGGCTACCCTCGACAAGTTGCCGGCGCGCATCGAAGTGCGCCGTCCCGACCGTGGTCAGCAGGAAGCGACCTTGCCGACGGCCAGCCTGACGGAGACGGACCTGGAAGGCGACGTGCTGGGCAAGCTGGGGTTGACCCTGGCCCGTTCCGCGCCCACCCTGATGGAAATCATGCCCGATGGCGCCGCCGCGCGCGCCGGCCTGCAGAAAAACGACCAGATCCTGGCCATTGACGAACAACCCGTGCACGACGTGGCGGCCGTCATCGCCACCCTGAGCCAGGCGCCGGGTCGCACCTTGCAATTGCAGCTCTTGCGCCAGGGCCAGGACTTGACCTTGCCCATTACGCCGGACGCCGTGCAGGGCGCCGGGGCAGAGGGAGCTGTAACAGTTGGTAAGATACAAGCAAAGCTGGGACAGGTGCCGGATATGATCACCGTGGCCTCCGGACCGATCTCTGCCGTGGGCAAGGCGTCCGCCAAGGTCTGGGATACCAGTGTCATGAGCCTGAAAATGTTGGGCAAAATGATCACCGGCCAGGTTTCTCTGAAGAATGTGACGGGGCCCATTACCATCGCCGATTACGCGGGCCAGACGGCGCGCATCGGCTTGGTAAGCTACCTGAGCTTCATCGCCTTCATCAGTATCAGTCTGGGCGTGATGAATTTGCTACCCATTCCTGTTCTGGATGGCGGGCATTTGCTGTATTATTCGCTGGAAGTTTTGACCGGACGCCCCTTGCCGGAGCGCGTAGGCGAGATTGCCCAGCGCCTGGGGATAGGTTTGTTGCTGACCTTGATGGTGCTTGCCGTCTTTAATGACGTGTTGCGATTGCTGAATTAGGGCGCTGGTTGAGGCCATTGCGTGAGTCGCACAAGCAATCTTTTGTGTATGTTGTCCATTGATTTACCCATTGAATAACCCCAATGAAATTACATTCTGCTCGTTTTGCCTTGCCTTCCTTTCGCCGCAGCCTGATCGGCGCCGCCGTCATGGCCATCTGTTCCGGCCACGCGCTGGCCGTCCAGCCGTTCACTGTCAAGGACATCCGGGTCGAAGGGATCCAGCGTACTGAAGCGGGCACCGTCTTTGCCTACCTGCCGGTGCGGGTCGGCGAAACGTTCTCCGACGAGAAGAGCGTTGCCGCCATCAAGGCCCTGTATGCGACGGGCATGTTCAAGGATGTGCGCCTGGAAGCCGATGGCGACGTGCTGGTGGTGCTGGTCGAGGAACGTCCGGCCATCGCCAGCGTGGCATTTACCGGTACCAAGGAATTTGAAAAGGACGTGCTGGTCAAGGCGCTGAAGGAAATCGGCGTCGGTGAAGCCAAGATTTTCGACAAGGCCTCCGTCGACCGCGCGGAACAGGAACTCAAGCGCCAGTACCTGTCGCATGGCCTGTACGGCGTGAAGATCACCACCACCGTCACGCCGATCGAGCGCAACCGCGTCAACGTGGTGTTCGCCGTCGACGAGGGAGACGTGGCTCGCATCAAGCAGATCAACATCGTCGGCAACAAGGCCTTCACGGACAAGGAACTGCGCGAGCAGCTGGCCCTGAACACGGGCGGCTGGTTCAG
Source organism: Janthinobacterium sp. BJB304 (assembly GCF_002735765.1). Taxonomy (NCBI): domain Bacteria; kingdom Pseudomonadati; phylum Pseudomonadota; class Betaproteobacteria; order Burkholderiales; family Oxalobacteraceae; genus Janthinobacterium; species Janthinobacterium sp. BJB304. The sequence goes on along the minus strand of NZ_PDZN01000021.1, from coordinate 45,049 downwards.
CTGGTACACCAAGGCCGACCAGTATTCGAAGACCAAGCTGACGGGCGACATCGAAGCGCTGAAGTCCTACTACCTGGACCGCGGCTACATCGAGATGCAGGTCGATTCGACGCAAGTGTCGATCACGCCCGATAAAAAAGATATTTATCTGACGATCAACATCACCGAAGGTGAAAAGTACAAGATCGCCGGCACCAAGTTCGAAGGCGAGATGTTCGGCCGCGAAGAAGAGCTCAAAGCGCTGAACCTGATGCGCGAAGGCGACATCTACTCGGGCGCGCGCCTGACGGCGACGAACAAGCGCATCCAGGACCGCCTGGCCACGTTCGGCTATGCCTTTGCCAACGTTAACGCCAATCCCGAAATCAACCGCGAAAAGCATGAAGTCGGTTTCACCTTCTTCATCGATCCGGGCAAGCGCGTCTACGTGCGCCACATGAATATCGCCGGCAACACCACCACGCGCGATGAAGTCATCCGCCGCGAATTCCGCCAGTTCGAATCGTCCTGGTACGACAGCAACAAGATCAAGCTGTCGCGCGACCGTGTCGACCGCCTCGGCTACTTCAAGGACGTGACCATCGACACGCCGGAAGCGCAGGGCACGACCGACCAGGTCGACGTCAACGTGACGGTGGTGGAAAAACCCACCGGTAACTTCCTGATCGGCGGCGCCTTCTCGCAATCGGAAAAATTCACCCTGTCGGCCTCGATTTCGCAAGCCAACTTCGCCGGTAGCGGCAACACGGTCGGCATCGAACTCAATACCAGCCATTACAGCCGCACGATCGCGTTTTCGCAAACCAATCCGTACTTCACGGACGACGGCATTTCGCGCAGCTTCGAAGTCTATCTGCGCACGACGGAACCGCCGGCGCTGAACATCGGCAGCTACAAGATCAAGCAGACCGGTGGCCGCGTCAGTTTCGGCGTGCCGTTCTCGGAAGTCGACACCGTCTTTTTCGGCATCGGCGCCGAGCGCTCACGCATCGAAACGGACATCACCAGCCCGATCCGCTTCAAGCAGTACGTGATCGACAATGGCGGCCCGTCCGACGGTATCGGTTCGGCCACCACGAATTCCATCCCGCTGACGGCGGCATGGCAGCGCGACAGCCGCGACAGCGCCCTGACGCCATCGATCGGCCGCTACCAACGCGTCAACCTCGAGGCCGACCTGATCGGCGACCAGAAATACTTCCGCGCCATTTATGAGCACCAGTATTTCCGTCCGTTGTTCAGCAAGGTCACCCTGGCGCTGAAGGGCGAGATCGATTACGGCCACGGTATCGGCAAGCACGTGTATCCGGTCTTCAAGAACTTCTACGGCGGCGGCATCGGTTCGGTGCGCGGCTACCTGAGTTCCTCGCTGGGCGCGGTCGAACCGAGCACCAACGATGCCTTGGGCGGCGCTTCGCGCCTGATCGGTAACGCGGAACTGCAGATGCCATTCCCCGGTTCGGGCAATGACCGCAGCTTGCGCTGGTTCGGTTTCCTTGACGGCGGCCAGGTCTACCAGGAAGGCGAAAAAATGCGGATCTCGCAATTGCGCTATTCTGCTGGCTTGGGCATCAGCTGGATTTCACCGGTGGGCCCGCTCAAGCTGAGCTACGCCAAGCCGCTGAACGCCAAGCCGACGGACCGCCTGGAGCGCTTCCAGTTCCAGATGGGCACCGGTTTCTAACCGGCCATCTGAACGGGGGCGACAGCTTTTACTTTTTGACCATGGAGTATCATGAACACCGCATCCGCTACCCTGCCCAAGACCCTTGCCGTGATCGCATTGTGCTGGAGTTCGCTGTTGCCGGTGCAGGCGCAGGCTCAGGAGTCGAAGATCGCCTGGATCAGCAGCGAACGTATTTATAACGAATCGAGGCTGGCCAAGCTGGCCAGCGCCAAGCTGGCCGAAGAGTTCCGCTCGCGCGAAAAAGCCGTGCAGGAACTGGCTGCCCGCTTCAAGGTGGCCAACGAAGCCCTGGAAAAGGACATGCCGACCCTGAGCGAGGCGGAGCGCGCCAAGCGCCAGCGCGAGTTCTTCGAGCTGGACAAGGAGCTGCAACGCCGCCAGCGCGAGTTCCGCGAAGACCTGAGCCAGCGCACGAATGAAGAGCGCAGCGCCATCGCGGAAAAGGCCAACACCATCATCCAGCAGATGGCGCATATCGAAGGATATGACATCGTGCTGCAGGAAGCCCTGTGGGCCAGCCCGCGCATCGACATTACCGACAAGGTATTGAAGGCGCTGGACAAGTGATATTAGAATAGAGGTAATTAGATGGGCACTCGACTAGGAGAATTGGTCGAACGCTTCGGCGGGCAGTTGGCGGGCGATCCCAACCTGGAAGTGTCAGGTATCGCACCGCTGGCCGACGCCGGCGCTTCGCACATCAGCTTTCTCAGCAATAGCAAATTCCGCGCACAGGCGGCCCAGAGCGGCGCCGCCGCGCTGATCCTCACGCCGGCCGACGATGCGCTGATCGGCGTCGACTACGCCGGCGCGCGCATCGTCACCCCGAATCCCTATGTGTATTTCGCGCGCGCGGCGCAGTATTTCGCCGCCCTGCACGAGATCAAGGCACCAATCGGCATCCATGCGGGCGCCTTTGTCGACGCCGGCGCGCAGGTTGACGCCAGCGCCTCCGTCGGCGTGCATGCGGTGATCGAAGCGGGCGCCGTGATCGGCGCCGGCTGCGTCATCGGACCCGGCTGCGTGGTGGGGCGCGACGCCGTCATCGGCGCCGGTACCCAGCTGTTCGCCAACGTGACCTTCCACGCGCGCTGCGTGATCGGCCAGCGCGGCATCATCCATTCGGGCGCCGTGATCGGCACCGACGGATTCGGCTTCGCCAACGAAGGCGGCGTCTACATCAAGATACCGCAGACGGGCAGGGTGGTGATCGGTGACGATGTCGATATCGGCGCCAACACCACCATCGACCGCGGCGCACTGGCCGACACCATCATCGAAGATGGCGTCAAGCTCGATAACCAGATCCAGATCGGCCACAACTGCCATATCGGCGCGCACACGGCCATGGCCGGCTGTGTCGGCGTGGCCGGCAGCGCCATCATCGGCAAGTACTGCACCTTTGGCGGCGCCGCCATGGTGCTGGGCCACCTGACCATTGCCGACCGCGTCCACGTGGGCTCGGGCAGCATGGTCTCGCGTTCGATCCTGGAAGCGGGCCAGTACACGGGCTTTTATCCGCTGGCCAAGAACGCCGACTGGGAAAAGAGCGCGGCCATCGTGCGCAATCTGTCAAGCATGCGCGAGAAAATCCGCGCGCTTGAAAAAACGATTAAAACACTGACCACGCAAGACGAAAAATGAGTACTGAGAAAAAAACCCTCGACATCCTCGCCATCAAATCGCTGCTGCCGCACCGCTATCCGCTGCTGCTGGTCGACCGCGTGCTGGACTGGGAAGCCGATAAAACGATCACCGCCATCAAGAACGTGACGGTCAACGAAGAGTTTTTCCAGGGCCATTTCCCGCACAAGCCGGTCATGCCCGGCGTGCTGATGATCGAAGCGCTGGCGCAGACGGCGGCCCTGCTGTCGTTCCTGTCGATGGGCGTGAAGCCGGACGAGAATTCGGTCGTGTACCTTGTCGGCATCGACAATGCGCGCTTCAAGCGTCCCGTCGAACCGGGCGACCAATTGAAGATGGACGTGGAAATCCTGCGCGTGTCGCGCGGCCTCTGGAAATACAAGGCAGTCGGTTCGGTCGACGGCACGGTGGCGCTGGAAGCGGAAATCATGTGTACCATTCGCAGTGCGCAGGATGCGAGCCAGCCGGCGGGGTAGTAATAGGGCGGTCATCCACTCTAAGCCAATGTTGATCCGAAAGCTGAGCTCGACAGATTGGTCTGGGTGGGGCCGTACACCAGCATCGGTCCGCACGTGCGTATCGCGCGGAGCCGGGCCAGTACACGGGTTTCTGTCTGCTGGCCAAGAACGCCGACTGGGAAAAGAGCGCCGCCATCGTGCGCAACCTGTCAAGCATGCGCGAGAAAATCCGCGCGCTTGAAAAACAATTAAAACACTGACCACCCAAGACGAAAAATGACTACTGAAAAAAAGACCCTCGACATCCTCGCCATCAAATCGCTGCTGCCGCATCGCTACCCGCTGCTGCTGGTCGACCGCGTGCTGGACTGGGAAGCCGATAAAACGATCACCGCCATCAAGAACGTGACGGTCAACGAAGAGTTCTTCCAGGGCCATTTCCCGCACAAGCCGGTCATGCCCGGCGTGCTGATGATCGAAGCGCTGGCGCAGACGGCGGCTTTGCTGTCGTTCCTGTCGATGGGCGTGAAACCGGATGAAAATTCGGTGGTGTACTTCGTCGGCATCGACAATGCGCGCTTCAAGCGTCCAGTCGAACCGGGCGACCAATTGAAGATGGATGTGGAAATCCTGCGCGTCTCGCGCGGCATCTGGAAATACAAGGCCATCGGTACGGTCGACGGCAAGCTGGCGGTGGAAGCGGAACTGATGTGCACCATCCGCAGCGCGCAGGATGCCAGCCAGTCTGCGAGCCAGCCAGCGGGGCAGTAACATGGCGGCCATCCACTCCACGGCAGTCATCGATCCGAAGGCCGAGCTTGACAGCTCGGTCGAGGTGGGTCCGTACACCATCATCGGTCCGCACGTGCGCATCGGCGCCGGCACCAGGGTCGGCCCGCACGTGGTGATCGATGGCCATACGACGATCGGCAGCGACAACCACCTGTTCCAGTTTTCTTCCATCGGCGCGCAGCCGCAGGATAAAAAATGGGCGGGCGAGGCGACGCGCCTGGAAATCGGCGACCGCAACACCATCCGCGAGTTCTGCACCTTCAACACGGGCACCGTGCAGGGCGGCGGCGTGACGCGCCTGGGCAATGACAACTGGATCTCGGCGTATGTGCACCTGGCGCACGACTGCCTGGTGGGCAACAACACTATCTTTTCGAACAACGCGCAGCTGGCGGGCCACGTGGAAATCGGCGACTGGGTCATCATGAGCGGTTTTGCCAATGTGCACCAGTTCTGCAAGATCGGCGCGCACGCCTTTGTCGGCATGAGCACCAGCCTGACGCAGGATGTGCCGCCGTTCGTCCTGTTGAACGGCAATCCGGCACAGGCGCATGGCGTCAACATCGAAGGATTGAAACGCCGCGGCTTTACGCGGGAGCAGATCAACGGCATCCGCGCCGCGTATAAGCTCATCTACCGCGCGGGACTGACCCTGGAAGAGTCCAAGGCGGCCCTGTTCGACGAAGAGCAGGCTTCCTCGCCCGAGGTGGCGCAACACATTCGCGCCATGCGCGAATTCCTTGGCGTGGCGTCGCGTGGCATCGTCCGCTGACCGGGACCGCGGCCTGTCGGTCGCCATCGTCGCCGGCGAGGTGTCGGGCGACCTGCTGGCCAGCCGGCTGCTGTCCGGCCTCGTGCCGCAGCTGCCCGGCGCGCGCTTCCACGGCATCGGCGGCGAGCATATGGCCAGGCAGGGCTTCGTGTCCGACTGGCCGCTCGACAAACTGACCGTGCGCGGCCTGTTCGAGATCATTCCCCGCTACCGCGAAATCAAGGGCATCCAGAACGCGCTGCGCGACCAGCTGCTGGCGGAGCGTCCCGCCGTCTTCATCGGCGCCGACTACCCGGGCTTTAACCTGGGCCTTGAGCAGCAGCTCAAGGAAGGCGGCATCCCTACCGTGCACTACATCGGGCCGCAGATATGGGCCTGGCGCGGTGGACGCATCAAGAAAATCATCAAGGCCGTCTCGCACATGCTGGTGATTTTCCCGTTCGAGGAAGAGATCTACCGCAAGGCGGGCGTGCCCGTCACCTATGTCGGCCATCCGCTGGCCGAGATGATCCCTTTGCAGCCCGACGAGGCGGCCGCGCGCCGTGTCCTGGGCTTGCCGCAAGACGCGAATGTCGTGACCCTGATGCCGGGCAGCCGCATGGGCGAACTCAAATACAATACCGCGGCGTTTGTCGGCGCCTGCAAGCTGCTGCTGGCGCGCGACCGCTCCTTGCGTTTCGTCGCGCCCATGGCCGGCGAAAAGCAGCGCCAGTACTTTTTGCAACTGATCCGTGAGGCGGGCTTGCAGGACGTCGAGATATTGCTCACCGATGGCGGCTCGCACACGGCCATCTGCGCCGCCGATGCGGTGCTGGTGGCTTCCGGCACGGCGTCGCTGGAAGTGGCGCTGTACAAGAAACCGATGGTCATCGCCTACAAGATGATGCGCGCCTCGTGGGAAATCATGCGCCACATGGGCTACCAGCCGTGGATAGGCTTGCCGAACATCCTGGCGCGCGATTACCTGGTGCCCGAGCTGCTGCAAAACGCGGCCAGCCCGCAAGCGCTGGCGGACGCCATGTGGCAGCAGCTGAGCGACGTGCCGGGCCGTTTGCGCCTGGTGCAGCGCTTCACGGACATGCACCACAGCCTGCTGCGCGACAGCGCGCGCGAAAGCGCCAACGCCGTCATGCAGGTCATCGCCGCCAACCGCAAGTAAGCCCGAATCACCGCTTCAACCGCAGCACCAACCAAAGATTCAACGTGAAAAATATCTATCCCGGCCTGTTTGACGACTTGCCATTCTCGCTCGATGAAATCATCTGCGGCGTCGACGAGGCAGGCCGCGGTCCGCTGGCCGGCCCCGTGTTCGCCGCCGCCGTGATCCTCGACCCGAACCAGCCCATCGACGGCTTGCGCGACTCGAAGAAACTCAGCGAAGCCAGGCGCGACCTGCTGGCGCCGCAAATCAAGGCCAAGGCCCTGGCCTGGGCCATCGCCGAAGCGTCGGAAGAGGAAATCGACCGCCTGAACATCCTGCAGGCGTCGATGCTGGCCATGCGCCGCGCCGTCGAGGCCCTGGCGACCGTGCCGACCCTGGCCCTGATCGACGGCAACCGCTGCCCCGTGATGCCGATACGCGGCATGGCCATCATCGGCGGCGACGACAAGGTCGATTCGATTTCCGCCGCCTCGATCCTGGCCAAGACGGCGCGCGACGCGGCCCTGGTGCACCTGCATGCGGCCTATCCCGAGTACTGCTTCGACCAGCACAAGGGCTATGGCACCAAGCTGCACCTGGAGCGCCTGCACCTGCACGGCGCCTCGCCCGTGCACCGCCGCTCGTTCGCGCCCGTGCGCAACGTGATCGCGCTGTTCGGCGGGCAGGAGGTGGCGGCATGAAGACGATTACCTCGCGCGACAATGCGCAATACAAGGATTTATTGAAGCTGGCGGGCAGTTCGCAGGCGCGCCGCAAGTCGGGCCGCACCCTGCTCGACGGCGTGCACCTGTGCCAGTCGTACCTGCAGCTGCGCGGCATGCCGGAGCAGTGCATCGTCAGCGAAAGCGCCTTGCAAAATCCGGAAGTGGCGGAGATCGTCGGCCAGCTGGAAAGCCAGCGCGCGCACGTACTGGGCTTGCCCGATGCGCTGTATAACGCGGTGAGCCAGGTCGAACATGGCGTGGGCGTGATGTTCCTCGTCGAGACGCCGGAACGGGCCGTCACGCAGCCTCTGAGCGTGTCGGCCGTGCTGCTCGATAACCTGCAAGACCCGGGCAACGTGGGCTCCATCCTGCGCAGCGCGGCCGCCGCCGGCATCACGCAGGTGTACTGCAGCGCCGGCACGGCTTTCTGCTGGTCGCCCAAGGTGCTGCGCGCGGCGATGGGCGCGCACTTCGTGCTCGACATCTTTGAAAACGTCGACCTGGCGGCACTCGTATCGAACGCCAAGGTGGCGACGCTGGCCACCAGCGGCTACGCCACGCAGCGTCTGTACGACGTTGACCTGCGCCAGCCCGTCGCCTGGCTGTTCGGCCATGAAGGGCAGGGCGTCGCCGACGACCTGCTGTCGATGGCCACGCACCAGGTGGTCATTCCCCACCTGGGCCAGATCGAATCGCTGAACGTGGCCGCCTGCGCCGCCGTGTGCTTCTTCGAGCAGCTGCGCCAGGGCCAGTCCTGACACTTTCACACCAAGGCCCGCCATGCCTGACCATGCAGTTCTGCCCTTGCTTGCCGACGGAGCCACGCGTGACGAGGCCTGGTGGCGCCAGGTAGCCAGGTTTTATCCCGCGCCGCCGGACGCCATCGTCAATCTGGAACACGGTTATTTCGGCGCCATGGCCGCCCCCGTGCAAGCGGCCTTCGAGCAGGCCGTGCGCTACACCAACGAGCAACTGAGTCCCTTCGTGCGCGGAGAATTCACGCGCACGCATGTGGATATTCTGCGCCGGCGCGTCGCCGCGCTGATCCATGCCGAACTGCATGAAATCCTGCTGACCCGCAGCGGCACCGAGTCGATGCAGGTGCTGATCACGCAATACCACGGCCTGGCGCCCGGCGATACGGTGCTGTGGAGTAATCTCGACTATCCGGCCATGCGCACGGCCATGCGCTGGCTGGCGCAGCGCCGTGGCGTCACCAGCACGCAAGTCGCCTTGCGCTTGCCCATCGGCGATGACGAGATCATCGCCCGCTACGCGCAAGCCATGCGCCAGGCCGTCAAGCCCAAATTGCTGCTGCTGTCGCAGGTGACGCCGGCTAATGGCCAGCAACTGCCGCTACAGGAAATCATGGCGCTGGCGCGCGAACACGGCATCGACGTGCTGCTCGACAGCGCCCATGCGCTGGGGCAGGTCGACGTGGACGTGCAGGCCATGGGTGTCGATTTTGCCGGATTCAATCTGCACAAATGGCTGGGGGCCCCGGCGGGACTCGGCGTCGTGTATATCCGCGCCTCGCAATTGCACAAGATCGAGCCGCATTTTGGCGACGACGATTATCCGCTGGACGATATCCGCAGCCGCCTGCACATGGGCATGCCGCCGATCGGCGCCATCCTGGCCGCGCCTGCCGCCTTGGACTTCCATGCGCGCCTGGGCGGCACGCCGGCCAAGAACGAACGCCTGGCCTGGCTGCGCAATTACTGGGTCGAGCGGGCGGCGCAGTTGCCCGGCGTGCGCATCCTGTCGCCGCTCGATGCCAAACGCGGCACGGCGCTGGTCGCCTTTGCCGTCGACGGCATGAGCGCGCGCGATCTGCGGCAAGCCTTGCTGGAGCGTTTTGGCATATTCACCGTGCAGCGCAATATCGGCGATGCCGACATCGTACGCGCCACGGTGGCCGTCACCACCACCACCGCTGAACTGGACCAATTGGTGGCGGCGCTGACGGTGCTGTCCCGCGAGGCGAACGCCTGACAAAACCGTCGCGAGCGGAAGGGAGAGGTGGCCGAGAAGCGCAACCGTACTTGAGTACGGGGGCGCCGAGCCGGTGAGCATCGCAAGCAGCCTATACCGACGCGCAGCAGGTTTGGTCAGGCGTGCTAGTACTCGCGGCGGTTCGGCTTGATCTCTTGCAGGATCGTCGTGGAGATCTCCTCGATCGACTTGGTGGTCGAGGAGAGCCAGCGGATGCCTTCGCGTTTCATCATCTTTTCCGCCTCGTTGACCTCGTAACGGCAATTTTCGATGGCCGCATACTTGCTTCCAGCGCGTCTTTCGTTGCGTATTTCCGACAAACGTTCGGGCGTAATGCTCAATCCGAAAATTTTATTCTTAAATTCCAGCAGGGCCGATGGCAGCTTGTCGCGCTCGAAATCGTCGGGAATCAGCGGATAATTGGCCGCCTTGATACCGTATTGCATGGCCAGATACAGGCTGGTCGGGGTCTTGCCAGAGCGCGAAACACCCACCAGAATGACATCGGCCGAGGACAGGTTCTTGTGCGACTGCCCATCGTCGTGCGCCAGCGAATAGTTGATCGCCTCGATGCGGTTCTTGTATTCCTCGCTGTCGACGATATTGTGCGAGCGCCCGATGGTATGGGTCGACATCACGCCCAGCTCCTGCTCCAGCGGGGCCACAAAGGTCTGGATCAGGTCCATGTGCATGCCGCTGGACTTGCGGATCACGGCCGACAGGTCGTTCTTTACCAGGGTGGAGAAAATGATCGGGCGCTGGCCATCGGCGGCGAAGGCTTCGTTGATCTTGCGCGCCGCATCGTATGCCTTGTCCATGGTGTCGATGAAGGGCAGGCGGATCTGACGGAAGCGCAGATCGAACTGCGTCAGCACCGAGTGGCCGAACGTCTCGGCGGTGATGCCGGTACCGTCGGAAACGAAGAAGACGGTGCGGGCCGCGGAGGGCAGAGGAGGGCGTGGTTCTTGTGTCATGGGTTTTCGGATCAAGATTGTGCGTCGTCAATTTGCGCCGCACAAGGTAAAATGGCTGCAACGGTATGATTGTGCTGCACGACGCCAAGAATAACAAGAAGACTGTCTGTGCGCCGCGCGTAAAGATTTCTATCATCAGTAAGGGTGTCATTATGACCAACGCAGTATCGCAACAGCAGGAAGACAAGGACGCGGTGTATGTTGCCTCGTTCGAGCATTTGCGCATGACGGATGTCGAATCCGTCGGCGGCAAGAACGCCTCCCTGGGCGAAATGATCAGCCAACTGGCGGAAGCCGGCGTGCGCGTGCCCGGTGGCTTTGCCACCACGGCGCAGGCATTCCGCGATTTCCTTTCGTATAGCGCCAACGGCGGCTTGCCGCTGGCCGAACGCATCGCCCAGCGCCTCGAAGGGCTTAACATCGATGACGTGCGCGCGCTGGCGCAAGCCGGCGCCGAGATCCGTCAATGGATCGTCGAAACGCCGTTCCAGCCACGCCTGGCCGCTGAAATCGATCAGTTCTACGCCAAACTGGTGGCCGATTCCGACACCGAAATGTCGTTTGCCGTGCGTTCCTCGGCCACGGCGGAAGACTTGCCGGATGCTTCTTTTGCTGGTCAGCAAGAAACCTTCCTGAACGTGGTCGGCATCGACAACGTGCTCGAAGCCATGAAACAGGTGTTCGCGTCGCTGTACAACGACCGCGCCATCTCGTATCGCGTGCACAAGGGCTTTACGCACGCTGAAGTGGCCTTGTCGGCCGGCGTGCAGCGCATGGTGCGTTCCGACCTGGGCGCGGCCGGCGTGATGTTCACCATCGATACCGAGTCGGGCTTCAAGGACGTGGTCTTCGTCACTTCCAGCTATGGCCTGGGCGAAACCGTGGTGCAGGGCGCCGTCAATCCCGATGAATTCTATGTGCACAAGCCGATGCTGGAAAAAGGCAAGTCGCCTGTGATCCGCCGCAATATCGGCTCGAAGCTGCTGAAGATGGAATTCACGAACGAAGCGAAAGCCGGCCGTTCCGTGAAAACCGTCGACGTGCCGGTTGAAATGCGCAACCGTTACTCGCTGAACGACAGCGAAGTGGTGGAGCTGGCCAAGTACGCCGTCATCATCGAAAACCACTACGGCCGTCCGATGGACATCGAGTGGGGCAAGGATGGCCGCGACGGCAAGCTGTACATCCTGCAGGCGCGTCCTGAAACCGTCAAGTCGCAGCAAAAGGCGACCGACGTGCAGGAACGCTTCAAGCTGAAAAGCACGGGCACCGTGCTGACGTCCGGCCGCGCCATCGGTCAGAAGATCGGCGCCGGCCCCGTGCGCGTGATCCACGACCCGGCCGACATGGAGCGCGTGCAGCCAGGCGACGTGCTCGTTGCCGACATGACGGACCCGAACTGGGAACCGGTCATGAAGCGCGCATCGGCCATCGTCACCAATCGCGGCGGCCGCACTTGCCACGCAGCAATTATTGCCCGTGAACTCGGCGTGCCGGCCGTCGTCGGCTGCGGCGACGCGACCGACGTGCTGAAAGACGGCACGTTCGTCACCGTCGTCTGCTCCGAAGGCGACGAAGGCAAGATCTACGACGGCTTGCTGGAAACGGAAGTGTCGGAAGTGTCGCGCGGCGAATTGCCTAAGCTCGATACCAAGATCATGCTCAACGTGGGCAATCCGCAGCTGGCGTTCGACTTCCAGTCCGTGCCGAATGCGGGCGTGGGCCTGGCGCGCCTGGAATTTATCATCAATAACAATATTGGTGTGCATCCGCGCGCGATCCTGGAATATCCGAACATCGATGCCGACCTGAAAAAGGCCGTGGAATCGGTGGCGCGCGGCCACGCTTCGCCGAAAGCGTTCTATATCGACAAGCTGGCCGAAGGCATCGCCACCATCGCCGCCGCGTTCTGGCCGAAGAAAGTCATCGTGCGCCTGTCCGACTTCAAGTCGAACGAGTACAAGAAGCTGATCGGCGGTTCGCGCTACGAGCCGGACGAGGAAAACCCGATGCTGGGCTTCCGCGGCGCGGCGCGCTACCTGTCGGCCGACTTCTCCGAAGCGTTCAACATGGAATGCGAAGCGATGAAGCGCGTGCGCAATGACATGGGCCTGACGAACGTGGAAATCATGGTGCCGTTCGTGCGCACCCTGGGCCAGGCCGAGAAAGTCATCGACTTGCTGGCAAAGAATGGCCTGAAGCGCGGCGAGAACGACCTGCGCGTCATCATGATGTGCGAAGTGCCGTCGAACGCCATCCTGGCCGACCAGTTCCTTGACCATTTCGACGGCTTCTCGATCGGTTCGAACGACCTGACCCAGCTGACCCTGGGCCTGGACCGCGATTCCGGCATGGAATTGCTGGCCGCCGATTTCGACGAGCGCGATCCCGCCGTGAAAGCCCTGCTGGCCCTGGCCATCAAGGCTTGCCTGGCACGCGGCAAGTACATCGGCATCTGCGGCCAGGGTCCTTCCGACCATCCGGACTTCGCCGTCTGGCTGATGGAGCAGGGCATCGAATCGATGTCCCTGAATCCCGACTCGGTGATCGACACCTGGCAAAAGCTCGCTGCGCTGAAAGCGTAAGCGTCTTTCCCGCCCTCTGAAAACCCGCTGCCACTGACCTGGCAGCGGGTTTTTTTATGCCTGCCGTGGAGCGCACGGTAGTATCCGATGGGCTTGCGCCAGATCAGCTAAAATGATTCCACCAATACATTGAAACGGGAGTTCACATGGCAAGCAAGAAACCGAGCAAAGTGGCAAAGATCGATATCGGCATTTCCGAAGCGGACCGCGCGAAAATTGCGGAAGGCCTGTCCGGCCTGCTGGCCGACAGCTACACCTTGTACCTGATGACCCATAATTTTCACTGGAACGTCAAGGGGCCGATGTTCAACACCCTGCACCTGATGTTCATGACGCAATACACGGAGCAGTGGGCCGCGCTGGACTTGATCGCCGAGCGTATCCGCGCCCTCGGCTATCCGGCGCCGGGCACCTACAAGGAATTCGTCAAGCTCGCTTCGATCAAGGAAATCGACGGCGTGCCGCCGGCGCTGGACATGGTCAGCCACCTGGTGTCGGCACAGGAAGCGACCGCGCGCACGGCGCGCCGTTTGTTCCCGCTGCTCGAGAAAGCCAATGACCAGCCGACGGCCGATTTGATCACGCAGCGCCTCGATTTGCATGAGAAGACGGCGTGGATGTTGCGCAGCCTGCTCGAGGAATAAACGCCGGGCCGGCGGCGCTAATTCGCCGCAGGCTATTGACGTCATCCGGAATTGCGTTAGACTGCTTGTATATAGGTGTTTGGCAAGAATAATATCAGGCAGTGCAGTGCATTAAACCCCGTCGCTTATATAGGCTGCGGGGTTTTTTATTTTGGATTCACAAGGATGGAGGCATCATGGCTGAATGGGTGGGCTGGTTTGTCGCGGCTGGCGCGGTATTGATCCTGGAGCTGTTTACGGGCACGTTTTATCTGCTGATGATCGCCATCGGCGTCAGTGCCGGAGGATTGGTGGCGCTGGCGGGCGGAAATGGCAGCTGGCAGGCCCTGACGGCCGCCATTGTCGGCGTGGCGGCTACGCTGTTATTGCGGCGCAGCCGTTTTGGCAGGGCGGCGCGGCGCGATGCGGCGCAGGATCCGAATGTGAATCTCGATATCGGCCAAAGCGTGGCGGTCGCGCACTGGGTCGATGGCGCGGCGCGCGTCATGTATCGCGGCGCCTTGTGGGATGTGGAACTGATTCCCGGCAGCGATACGCAGGCCGGTCATTACACCATACGTGCCGTGCGTGGCAGCCGTTTGATTGTTGGATAACCTGGAGAATAGATTATGGAAGTAAGCATCGGAAGCGCGTCGCTGATCTTGTTATTGCTGGCGTTGGTATTTGTCTTCAAGACGGTCAATGTGGTGCCGCAGCAGCATGCCTGGGTGGTGGAACGGCTGGGCAAGTTCCATGCGGTATTGGGGCCTGGCCTGAATATCGTCGTGCCTTTTGTTGACCGCATCGCTTACAAGCATGTACTCAAGGAAATTCCACTCGACGTGCCGCCGCAGGTGTGCATTACGCGTGACAATACGCAATTGCAGGTCGATGGCATTCTGTATTTCCAGATTACCGATGCGATGCGTGCTTCATATGGTTCGTCGAATTATATTGCCGCCATTACGCAATTGGCGCAAACGACTTTGCGATCGGTGATCGGTAAAATGGAACTCGACAAGACATTTGAAGAGCGCGACCATATCAATACTGCCATCGTGAATGCCATCGATGAATCGGCGGCGAATTGGGGCGTCAAGGTATTGCGCTATGAAATCAAGGATTTGACGCCGCCCAAGGAAATTTTGCATGCGATGCAGGCGCAGATTACGGCCGAGCGCGAAAAGCGCGCGCTGATTGCCGCCTCGGAAGGGCGCAAGCAGGAGCAGATCAATATCGCCAGCGGCGAACGGGAAGCGAATATTGCCCGTTCGGAAGGGGAGAAGCAGGCATCGATCAACCGCGCCGAAGGTCAGGCCACAGCCATCGTTGCGCTGGCACAGGCCAGCGCCGAGGCGTTGCGCCAGGTCGGCGCCGCCATCCGCGAGCCGGGCGGCGAAGATGCCGTCAACCTGAAAGTAGCCGAACAGTATGTGGGCGCCTTCGCACAGTTGGCGAAGACAAATAACTCGATTATCGTGCCGGCCAATCTGGGCGATATGAGTGGTTTGATCGCCGCGGCAATGCAGGTGGTCAAAACCCAGAAGCCGAAAGGTGGCGTGGCGATTCCTTGATTGCCGGTGAATAGCACACTCGTAGCAAGTTTTTCGTCAATACTGCCCGCCATATCGCGGGCAGTTTTCATTTGCGCCACTGGAATATATGGCAGCAGCAGGGTTGGAGTATCAGCGTTGGAATCAGTAGCGCTGAGAATATTTTCTTTATGCTATGCTGTGCACACTTTCTGGGTTATATGTTGTCGTGCGACGCTGATCTTTTTGATTGAAGTGGAATCTGCTGCACCGATGTCCGCGATGGACGACGACGCGGGATTGGATACCGGTGCACGGTGGCCGATAGTATTGGCCCCGTGTATGTTTTGAATTGCAATTTTTAATTACTATAAATTGCAATGAAACAAAAAATACTGCAGAATAAATGTGACCGATGGCGCTGTATTGAATCGCCGCCGCACAAAATACAGGTACTGGCACAGACGGTACACTGCGGTGTCCGTCCCCTTGATTGAAGACTTGCATCGCCTGAAAGCCGGGAAGTGGGGTTTTTGGGAAAAGAATTGTAAAAAACAATCAAATCTTCAGAAAAAAACACCTCAATCGCGTTACAATTGGATAGAATTTAACTGTTCAGTTATATTTTTCAACTCACACAAGGAAATATCATGGATCTGTCCAGCTTATCCCTGTCCGAACTGCGCACCTTGCAGGACGACATCAAGAAGCAAATGAAAAAACGCGAACAAGACGATCTGTCCAAAGCGCGTGAACAAATCCTGGCGATCGCACAGAGCGTCGGCGTTTCCGTAAAAGATCTGGTTGGTACGGGTATCCGCGCTAAAACCGGCACGGTTGCCGTACGCTATCGCAATCCGGATGATGCGACGCAGCAATGGACTGGCCGTGGCCGTCAACCGAAATGGGTCAAAGAGTGGACCGATTCGGGCAAGTCGCGTGACCTGCTGAAGGTGTAATGTAATACGCCATTCATTCGGATGCTTGTCCTGTGCGGTAATACAGGTGTACAAGGCAGCATGCAAGCATCCGGAGCTTTCCTCGTTTTTGTCTTTGGCCAGGCAGGCCGAGTTGATGTCCATCGCCGTATCTCCATGGCTTTTTCGCCAATACCGCTTTATTTCCCGTCTTATCTCTTTCTTTTCCCTGCTTTATTCCGTCGCGCTGAGTTTTTCCCGCTTGCCGCAGGCAATCGGCAAAATAAAACCCGGCATATAGCCGGGCTTGTTGGTATTGGCGCAGCAGGCTGCGCGCGGTGCCGGATCAGCGGCGGTGCGATTTCATGGCCGCTTGCACTTCGCGCGCGCCATCGCGGTCGCGCTCCGCAGCGCGTTTGTCGTGCTGCTTCTTGCCCTTGGCCAGGCCGATTTCGCATTTCACGCGACCGCCCTTGTAGTGCAGGTTGAGCGGCACCAGGGTATAGCCGGAGCGTTCCACCTTGCCGATCAGTTTATCCATTTCAGCGCGGTGCAGCAGCAGCTTGCGCGTGCGTACGGCTTCCGGGTGGATATGGGTGGAGGCGGTCGGCAGGGCGCTGATATGCGCGCCGAACAGGAAGAGCTCATCGCCGCGGACGACGACGTAGGCTTCCTTGATTTGTACGCGGGCGTCGCGGATGGCTTTGACTTCCCAGCCTTCCAGCACGATGCCCGCTTCGTAGCGATCCTCGATAAAGTAGTCGTGGAAGGCTTTTCTGTTGTCTGCTATGGTCATGAGATGGTAAATGTGCGCGGGTCGGTTAAACTACTGTCTCGCGCAAGCGCGATAAAATCAAATGTATCCAACATCATAGCAAATGGTTCTTCAATGGCAGTAGTACATAAATCAGTTTTTCTCGGCTATAGCGCCGAACAAATGTTCGCGCTGGTGGCGGCGGTGGAAGATTATCCCAAATTCCTGCCCTGGTGTGGTGCGGTCGAGATTCGCGAGCGGGGCGAGAACACGGTCGTCGCCAGCGTGGGCATACATTACCACGGCGTGCGCCAAAGCTTCACCACGTCCAACGAGAACGTGCCGCCGACGTCCATCAAGATGAAGCTGGTGGACGGTCCTTTCAAGACCCTCGACGGCGTGTGGACCTTCAAGGCCCTGCGCGAAGACGCCTGCAAGATCGAACTGGACCTGCACTACGAGTTTTCCAGCCGCGTACTGGAACAGATCATCGGCCCCGTCTTCGGCATGATTGCCAACAGCATGGTCGATTCCTTTTGCAAGCGCGCGGAGACCGTGTATGGCTGAGACCAGCATGCAGGTGCAAGTGTGCCACGCGCTGCCGGACAGCAGCTTTTTGCGCACCTTGACGGTGCCTGCCGGCACCACCATCGGGCAGGCGGTGGCGCTGAGCGGCTTGCTGCAGGAAATGCTTGGCATCGACCTGGCCGTGAACATGGTCGGCATCTATGGCAAGAAGAAGCCGCTCGATACCGTATTGCACGAGCATGACCGCGTGGAAGTGTACCGCCCCTTGCAGGCGGACCCGAAAGAGGCGCGCCGGCGCCGCGCCGGCAGCAAGCCTGCCAAGGGCTGAGCGGGCAGGGCGGCCGCTGCCTGGCGAGCGCCATTTTTTGCTATTTTCAAATATCTTTTCTATGCTGCAAGGACGAAGGGCGCTTTTTTCTGTATAATCTGCTTTTGCGCCAATAGGAAATGCTATGCGTCTACTTCAAAAAGCACTCACATTCGATGACGTGCTGCTCGTCCCAGCCTACTCCAACGTTCTGCCCGCCGATACGTCCCTCAAAACTCGCCTGACCCGCAACATCACCCTGAATATTCCCTTGCTGTCCGCAGCCATGGATACGGTGACGGAAGCCCGTCTGGCGATCGCGATGGCCCAGGAAGGCGGCATCGGCATCATCCACAAGAATTTGAATCCGAAGGATCAGGCTCGTGAAGTGGCCCGCGTAAAGCGTTTCGAAGCTGGCGTGCTGCGTGATCCGATCACGATTCCGCCGGAAATGAAAATCCGCGACGTGATCGCCCTGACGGAACAATACGGCATCAGCGGTTTCCCTGTCGTCAAAGGCAAGGAAGTCGTCGGCATCATCACCAACCGCGATTTGCGCTTTGAGCAGGAACTCGACGCGGAAGCTTCCGCCAAGATGACCCCGCGCGAAAAACTCGTCGTCGTCAAGGAAGACGCCGATACGGCCGAAGCCAAGCGCCTGATGAACAAGCACCGCCTCGAGCGCGTGCTGGTGGTCAACGACGCATTCGAATTGCGCGGCCTGATCACCGTCAAGGATATCCAGAAGTCGACCTCGCACCCGTTCGCGTCGAAAGACAGCCAGGGAAAACTGCTGGTCGGCGCTGCCGTCGGCGTCGGTGCCAAGGATGAAGAGCGCATCGACCTGCTGGTCGCCGCCGGTGTCGACGTGCTGGTGGTCGACACGGCCCACGGCCACTCGCAAGGCATCCTCGACCGCGTACGCTGGATCAAGACCAAGTACCCGCAAGTCGAAGTAATTGGTGGCAACATCGCTACCGCCGCCGCTGCCAAGGCGCTGGTGGAATACGGCGCCGATGCGGTCAAGGTCGGCATCGGTCCTGGCTCGATCTGTACCACGCGTATCGTTGCCGGTGTGGGCGTGCCGCAAATCACGGCCATCTCGAATGTTGCCGAAGCACTGGAAGGCACGGGCGTGCCATGTATCGCCGACGGCGGTATCCGTTTCTCGGGCGATATCTCGAAAGCGCTGGCCGCTGGGGCCTCGACCGTCATGATGGGTTCCATGTTTGCCGGTACGGAAGAAGCGCCAGGCGAAGTGATCCTGTATCAGGGCCGCAGCTACAAATCGTACCGCGGCATGGGTTCGCTGGGCGCGATGTCCGACGGTTCGGCTGACCGTTATTTCCAGGACGCCACCATGAAGGCCGACAAGTTCGTGCCTGAAGGTATCGAAGGCCGCGTGGCCTACAAGGGCAGCGTGCTGGCGATCATCTTCCAGCTGGTGGGCGGCGTGCGTCAATCGATGGGTTACTGTGGTTGCGCCACCATCGACGAGCTGCGCGAAAAAGCGGAATTCGTGGAAATCACCTCGGCCGGCATGCGCGAGTCGCATGTCCATGATGTGCAGATCACGAAAGAAGCGCCAAATTATCGCTCCGAGTAAGCGGTAACGAAAGTCCAGACCGGCGCCCAGTGCGCCGGTTTTGCAATTGACCCTGAATAAAGCTCCGACCATGCATTCTAAAATCCTCATTCTCGATTTCGGTTCCCAAGTCACCCAGTTGATCGCCCGCCGCGTGCGCGATTCCGGCGTGTTTTCCGAAGTCTTTCCGTATGACGTCAGCGACGAATTCGTGCGCAACTATGGCGCCGCCGGCGTGATCCTGTCGGGCAGCCACAACTCCACGCTGGATGGCGACTCGCCGCGCGCGCCGCAAGCCGTGTTCGAGCTGGGCGTGCCCGTGCTGGGCATCTGCTACGGCATGCAAACCATGGCGGCTCAGTTGGGCGGCAAGGTGGAAAACGGCCTGGTACGCGAATTCGGCTACGCCGAAGTGCGCGCCCGCAGCCATACCAAGCTGCTCAACGGTATTGCCGACTTCGTCACCGACGAAGGCCACGGCATGCTGAAAGTATGGATGAGCCATGGCGACAAGGTGCTGGAAATGCCGCCAGGCTTCAAGCTGATGGGCAACACCCCGAGCTGCCCGATCGCCGCCATGGCCGATGAAGAGCGCCAGTTCTACGGTGTGCAATTCCACCCGGAAGTAACGCACACGGTGCAGGGCAAGGCCATGATCGGCCGTTTCGTGCATGAAATCTGCGGCTGCAAGTCGGACTGGAACATGCCTGACTACATCAGCGAAGCGGTGGAAAAAATCCGCGCGCAAGTGGGCACCGATGACGTCATCCTGGGCCTGTCCGGCGGCGTCGATTCGTCCGTGGCCGCTGCCCTGATCCACCGCGCCATCGGCGACCAGCTGACCTGCGTCTTCGTCGACCATGGCCTGCTGCGCCTCGACGAAGGCAAGATGGTGATGGACATGTTCGCCAAGAACCTGGGCGTGAAAGTCATCCGCGTCGACGCGGAAGACCAGTTCATGGGCCACCTGGCCGGCGTCACCGACCCCGAGCAGAAGCGCAAGATCATCGGCCGCGAGTTCGTCGAAGTGTTCCAGGTCGAATCGGGCAAGCTGGTCAACGCCAAATGGCTGGCGCAAGGCACGATCTACCCGGACGTGATCGAATCGGCCGGCAAAGGCAAGAAAGGCCAGACCATCAAGAGCCACCACAACGTGGGCGGCTTGCCGGACACCATGAAGCTCAAGCTGCTCGAACCCCTGCGCGAACTGTTCAAGGACGAAGTGCGCAAACTGGGCGTGGCCCTGGGCTTGCCGCATGACATGGTCTACCGCCACCCGTTCCCGGGCCCTGGCCTGGGCGTGCGCATCCTCGGCGAAGTCAAGAAAGACTACGCCGACCTGCTGCGCCGCGCCGACGCCATCTTCATCGAAGAACTGCGCAACACGCCGTATGAACCGGTGGTGGTGCCTGGCTTCGATCAGGATAGCGTGCCGACCAACTGGTACGAAGCGACGAGCCAGGCTTTTGCCGTCTTCCTGCCCGTCAAATCGGTGGGCGTGATGGGCGATGGCCGCACCTACGAATACGTGGTGGCACTGCGCGCCGTGCAGACGCAGGACTTCATGACGGCCCACTGGGCGCACCTGCCGCACAGCCTGTTGGGCAAGGTCTCGAACCGCATCATCAATGAAGTGCGCGGCATCAACCGCGTCGTCTACGATATTTCGGGCAAGCCGCCGGCGACCATTGAGTGGGAATAATCTCCCGTCCGGCACCGTAAGGTAATGCCGGGTCAATGAAACAGCTAAGCCCCTGATTTTTCAGGGGCTTTTTTTATTTTGTCTGGCAAACGCAAGCAACCGTCGACAGAGCCAAGCACGTTTTTTTGTGGGTATTTTTGCGGGTATCAAATATGCCGAAATGTGAATTTAACATTTGGTTCTTCTTGCTGTTTTGTCACGTGAGGGTATTTTTGCGGGTATTTTTTGTTTTAAGTGTTTGATTTTAAAGGAATTTTTTCATCTTTTTTACGCTCTTCATCGTGAGGGTATCAGCAGCCCGAGATGGGATAACGATTTCACTTTTTTCGCGCTAAGTGATTGATTGTTTGAAATGAATCGGCCGCCAGTACAGACTTGTGTAGGAGTGGGAGGTGACCATGTTGACCGATACGAAACTGAAAAACCTGAAACCTGCTACGAAAGCCTATAAGGTGCCGGATCGTGACGGTATGTATGCGACGGTCCTGCCCACTGGCACCATCTCGTTTCGCTATAACTACCGCGTCAATGGCCGCAGTGAAACCTTGGTGCTCGGACGGTACGGTGCTGGTGGCTTGAGCTTGCAGGAGGCAAGGGAGCGCCTGGAGCAAGCCAAGAAAGCGCAATCGGAAGGCAAGTCCCCGTCGCGCCTCAAAGCCAAATCGCGTACCCAACTGGCAGCGGGAGAACCATTCAGCGTCTGGGCCGAACGTTGGCTATTAAAATACAAAATGGCGGAGTCGACGCGGGATATGCGGCGCTCGGTGTACGAACGCGATCTGAAACGCTCCTTTGGCAGTCTCCTGCTGCATGAGATTACGCACAACGAGTTGCGTTCCGTATGCGACGCCATCCTCGCACGTGGCGCCCCCGCGACGGCCGTGCATGCGCGCGATATCGTGAAACTGGTCTTTAAGTACGCAGAACAAAGAGGGCAGAAGGTTGAAAATCCTGCGGATCTGGTTGCTCCCTCGTCCATTGCTGTATTTGAGCCGCGCGACCGCGCGTTGGGTGCCGAAGAGATCGCGCTGTTCTACGAACATATCGAATACGTGCAGTGCGCGCCGACCTTGCGCCTGGCTTGCAAATTACTGTTGCTCACGATGGTGCGCAAATCCGAACTGACGGACGCAACATGGAGTGAGGTGAACTTTACCGATGCTCTATGGACTATTCCGGCCAGGCGGATGAAGCGCCGCAACCCCCACAACGTCTATCTGTCACGTCAGACATTGGATATGTTCGTTGCGTTGCGTACCTGTGCTGGCACATCCCCTTATATTTTGCCATCGCGATATGACCCTGATGTGCCGATGAATGGTGCTTCGCTCAATCGCATCCTGGTGTCAGTCTGCGCCACGGCACGAGACTGTGGGAAACAACTGGCCGATTTTTCGCCGCACGATTTACGGCGAACAGCATCGACCCTGCTGCACGAAGCCGGCTACAACACCGATTGGATCGAAAAATGTCTCGCCCACGAGCAGAGGGGCGTGCGAGCCGTCTACAACAAGGCTGAATACGCGGTTCAGCGCCGGACCATGCTGCAGGAGTGGGCAGACATGATCGACGCCTGGACAAAGCGGAAAGACTAACAGGCTATTTAGACGGGCTGCGCGGTAGTGGCTGTGCCTGCGGTGCACCGGGCAGACGTGCGGCCGACTGCTGTTCGGCGATCCATGCGTCCACCTCGTTGAGGTCCCAGGCAACCAGGCGCGAGGTAATAGTAAAACGCCGGGGAAATTGCCCTCTTTTTTCAAGGTTCAGGATAGTGCGCTCGCATAGCGGCACTTTTTGCAAGAGCTGGCGGCGTTTAATGAGAACCCGGCCAGGTACTCTGAGTTCGCTCTCGGTCAAGACACGTGCTGCGCGAGGAGAGCGGCCGGCTTTCGGGCCAGACCGACGCTGGCGTTTGAGATTGCCGACAAATGCTCCCAGGCCAATGGCAGGGTGCATCAAGTTGCTAAACGGCGAATGGTTCGAAGGGGGCATATATTTCATGATGAGCTGTCTCCATGATCGATGACGGATGGCGGATCATCCTGCTCCATGGTGGCCGCGCTGATCGTGGGCATCAAGTTGAAAACCGGCATATTTTGGTGGTATTTCACGGCAATTGAGTGAAGGCGCAGCGGCCGGTGTCAGTGGCGTGTGTCGGATACGAACAGTACTCAGTCCTGGTGCATAAGTAATTCAGGATTGTCTGGTGCATTCATTGCTATTCGAGGGAGCTATTATTACCCTCCAAATAGGAAAAAGCCCGCTATAAGAGCGGG
The DNA here is from genome assembly GCF_002735765.1 of Janthinobacterium sp. BJB304. Classification (NCBI taxonomy): domain Bacteria; kingdom Pseudomonadati; phylum Pseudomonadota; class Betaproteobacteria; order Burkholderiales; family Oxalobacteraceae; genus Janthinobacterium; species Janthinobacterium sp. BJB304. Next base: position 22,052 of record NZ_PDZN01000021.1, on the reverse strand, counting down.
CTTGCGAACCTCTACCTGGATTGATTTGTTGAGGAGCCTTAGAACATATAAGACAGGCTGGCGCGGATCGTCCGGCCAAACAATGGTCTTGCCACGCCCCGGTTACGGCTGCCATCTGGCGAAAGCAAGTCGTTAAAGAGCGGATCGCCTTCCGTGAACGATAATTCGTTGGTCAGGTTGGCCACATGCAAATGCATGCTCAGACGCTCAGTGAACTGGTACTGCGCACCTGCATTAATGATATGGTAGGCTGGATACAAGGTGACATTGTTATCCGACGCTTCCGAGAAACGCGTTCCGTAATACTGGAATTGTCCATACAGGCTCAATGGAAGACCGGTGGCTGCTTTCAGATCGTATGACGGCATGAAATTGACCATTACTTTCGGGAGACGCCGCGGCCGGCGGCCATCTTCGCTGATCTGCAGATAATGGTAGCCTTCGATGACCCCTTGCGCATCCTTGTCCTCTTGCGTCATGGTATAGGTTGCACCAGTGACTTTCGGATTTTGCAGAACCACGTTTCCTTTCAACTCCAGGCCATCGATGGCAGACGGCCGCCATGTCAATTCCACTTCGGTGCCGACATTGCGCACGCCACGCTTGTACAGCTGTGCCACGTCGGGACAGGAATTGATTTGCGTCACGCCTCCCTGACTGGCGCATTGTGATGAAGCGATGTCCTTATAAATATTGACAGAGCTGCGTGGTGAAAAATTGTTGTAGAACACCGCCACCGAAGCACCGAAACCGCGCGTGAGATAGCGTAATCCCACTTCGTATTGGCGAATTTTTTCGACTGCGCTGACCTCGACGGGCTTGCCGTTGACAAGCGTGGCCGATGCGGTACTCAGGTCGTTCAAGTCCTGCAGGCTTGGTAGGCGGAATGAGTCAGATGCCAGGGCATACACGGCCAAAGGTTTGCTGAAACTATAGTTGCCACCGATGGACCAGCCGAAGCCATGATAGGTTTTCTTCAGCGTATGTGGATTGCCCGGGAGGCTGATTTCATTGTCGGCTGTCGTGTCCCCAGTCGAGCCTACGATGACACCGGAGGGCGTCAAGTCGGTGATCGCGTCACGGTCACGCCGTACCACGTCGGCTTTCAGGTTTTGCCAACGCACGCCGATATCCATTTTCAGTTTGCTGCCCATCGTTTCCCAGTGATCGAGCAGATAGGCGGCGTTACCGTCGCCCTGAATCTGGCTGACGAACCCGCCCCAGCCGGGCAGGATGGCGCCACCCTGGGTCAGGCTGGGGCCAACTTGATTGCCTTGTGCATCAACGGCGACCAAGTCTACCAGCCGCGATTGCGGCGCCACATCGCTAACGAGCAGGGCTTGCTGGAAATTCGGGGCATACTTATAGCGGCTCTTGTATACGCCGAAGGTCAGGTCGTGGGTACCCTTCAGTTCAAAGGTTTTCTGCGCTTTCAGGTCGAGAGAAGTACTCGATGCATCCACCTCGGCGATGAACGGAATCATGAAGTTCAGGTTTGCCGAGCCGGGCACCGCGCTGCCATCGTTCAGATAGCGGCCCTGCACGCCGCTGGCCTTGCCATACTTCTTGATGAAATCCTCACGGCTGATATTGTTGAACGCAGCACATGCGTTGTTGGCTGGAACGTTGAAGAAGCCGACCAGCTTCGCATTGCTCAGATTACAGTTCAACGCCGCGCCATGTGCGGGCGAAATGACATCGTTCTGGTAGCGGGCATTCAGAAAATTGGCCGACGATGCAGTGTCGTTGCCGGTAAACACGGCATTGAATCCATTCGTACCACTGGTATGACGCAGGCCCGAGGATACTTTCCAGCCGTTGTCCAGTTCCTGCGAGCCGCTCAAGGTCAGCATCTTGAAGTCCGGATGGATGCCGTCGGCCTGGTCGATGGTCCGGCTGCCATACTCGCCCAGCATGTTAAAGCGGCGGTTGTATGGGGATGCCGTGGTGCCGTGTGCGAAATCGATGCCCATCGGCTGAATCGAATCCTGGTTGATGCTGGTCGGATTGGCCGGCGTGCCAGACTTCTCGAAGCGCGGCACGGAGATGGGCAAGTTCTGGTAAAAGGCCGTACGGTCGTTGATCAGCAGTGCATCGACCCGTGCCGTCGTCTTGCGATCGTTGCTGGTGTAGACCAGGTTGCCGCGCACCTGTCCGCCGCGGTCTGCCGTGTAACCCGTATCACGCACGCCATCGCTGCGCCGATAGAAGCCGCCTACGGCAGCGCGCAGATTGGGCGTGAGCGGGCCGGACAAAAAGGCATCCTGGCGCAGGAAGCCGTAGTCTGCATATTCAACCTTATAGCCACCAGCCAGGCGGTCGCCACCCGTGCGCGTGATGTGGTTGACCGTGGCGCCCAGGCCGTTCGAATACAAGATGCCACCCGGACCGCCTTTGACCACCTCGACGCTTTCTGTCATGAGGTCGTCTCGGATGAATACGTCGTTGTTCATGAACGGCGCTTCCGGCTCTTCATAGGCAGGTAAACCGTCGATGAGCTGAGGGGCGAAGCGATAGCCGCCCGTCGCGGGCAAGCCACGTACGGTAATATTGTTGCTTGCTTCGCCTGCGCTACCGCCTTCCGAGTAAATGCCGGGGAAGTTGGCCAGCAAATCGGCGGTGCTCATGGGCGCCAGCCGCTGTATATCTTCCGCATTGAGCGTGTTGATCGAGAAGGTAGCGTTCTTCTTGGTGGTGGTTCGGGTTACCCCAGTCACGACGACCACGGCGTTGGGATCGACGGCCGCCGCTTCCTGCGTCGTCTGCAACGTCTCTGCCGGGCTGGCTTGCTGCTGCGCGAACACGAGCGCCGGTGCCAGGCAAATGGCCAGGGCCGCAGAACGGCAGATGTAACGAGTGATTGAATAAGTCATACCGCTATCTCCTTTTATGATTATCAGGCGTCTCTGAGGAGCCTGAGTAGTTTTTTGAATGTCTAACGTTGTCATTTTTATCTACAATCTGCATACCTTCCTTCCCGTGTCTGCGCTATGACACTTTTGCTACCACCTCCCCACTACTTGTTGCCTGCGCTGATGCGTCCATGCGCAGGCCATTGCGGTCAAATACATGCACCCTCCCAGCCACCGGAGCGACGCGCCAGCGCGCATCGACGGCAGGAGGCTCGTCTGACACCACGACCATCAATGACTTGTCCAGTCCCGGCACGGCCAGATGCACGTAAGACTCGGCACCCAGGCGCTCGACCAACAAGACGGTACCCTCGATCGCGCCTTGCGGGTCTGCCACCAAATGCTCCGGGCGAATGCCGACCGTCACCTCAGACCCGGCCTGAGGCTGGCGCGCATCAGCCCAGTCCAGGCGCACAGTGCCAATGTGCAACTGGCCGGCGGCGTCCAGGGTGGCAGGAAACAAATTCATCTTGGGACTGCCGATGAAGCCGGCGACGAAGACATTGGCAGGGCGGTCATACAGATGCATAGGGGCACCGATTTGCTGCACACCGTTTGGTCCCAGCACCACGATGCGGTCGGCCAGCGTCATCGCCTCGACCTGGTCGTGGGTGACGTACACCATGGTGGCGCCAAGCTGCTTGTGCAGACGAGCGATTTCCACGCGCATATCGGCGCGCAGTGCCGCATCGAGATTGGACAGCGGTTCGTCAAACAAAAAGGCACGTGGCTTGCGCACGATCGCGCGTCCGATGGCCACGCGCTGGCGCTGTCCGCCGGACAGTTGCGGCGGACGCCGTTGCAGCAGGTGCTCCATCTGCAGCATCTTGGCCACCGCATGCACTGCCACCTTGATTTCCGCCTTGGGTACGCGCGCCAAACGCAGGCCAAAGGCGATGTTTTCAAAAACGCTCATATGCGCATAGAGGGCATAGCTTTGAAACACCATGGACAGGCCGCGCTTGGCCGGTGGTGTGTCATTGACGCGTTCACCGTCAATGCGGATCTCGCCGGCGCTGATTTCTTCCAGGCCGGCGATCATGCGCAGCAAGGTCGACTTGCCGCAGCCGGAAGGCCCGACCAGCACGACGAACTCGCCGTCTTCGATCAGGAAGTCGATGCCGCGCAAAATATACTGCGCGTCCTTGCCTGGATAGGTCTTGGCGACTGCCTGTAATTCAATTGTTGCCATCTTGTATACTCCTTCGCGCATGCGCGTCATTCATCCAGCCTGACAGCCGTAGATGGGTGTTATCGGGATGACGGGGTGTGCGTTGCCGGCACGACTTGCTTGCCATTGGCGGCACCCATTTCCCATACTTTCAGCGAGACGACATGGTCGCCAGGCAGGGCCAGCAAGCCCAAGCCCTTGGCGTCCAGGCGAGTCGGATACACCCGGCTTGTCAGGCTTTTGCGTTCGTTCACATAGGCCTCCAGCATCGAGCGGTCCAGGAAGACACGCAGGCGCAGATTCTCGCCACCCAGCGCAAAATGGCCACCTTGCACGCCACGCGAGCGTGCATCGATATCGAGCGTGGCGTGACGCCGGTCGATCTCCAGGCGCTGCTGCGCCGTGTCGACATACAGGTCGGTATGCTCGATGCCATCAGGCGCGGCGCGCAAAGTCAGTCCGCGTTTGCCAGTCGCCGGCCCCGGCGCCACTTCCAGTTCGATCTCCAGCAGGTCGCCTTGAATGGCGGCAAGGGCCTGCGCCGCCTGTTCCACGCTGACGGTGTGCAGGTCGAGCAATTGCCGCTGACGCAAGCTGGACAGTTCTTCAATCGGGGCCAGGCGCAGATCGCCATCGGCGCCCAGCGACAGACTGACAGGCAGCCCGGCGTTATGCGCCCAGCCGCTATCATATTCATCGCGTAGCGAACGCTCTCCCTGGGCAATGGAAAAGACGATGCTGCGGCCCGTCTTCGGATCGACAAAACCGCTCGGTCCGGAAAAGTGGCCCTCGCCCAAATCAAAAGTGCGTGGTGCTGCGATATCTGGTGTGAAGCGGGCGCTGGCGGCATCGAACACGCCGGTCCAATAATAGGCCTGGCCGCGCACATCGATCAGGAAAACATGCCGTTCATGGTCATCGCTGCCGTTGCCGACCGGCAGCAGCACCGGCAATTCCCAAGTGGCTTCCATGCCGGGAAAGGCTGCTGCATCGATAGAAAATAGCGGCCCGCGCGCCGTCCAGTTGCGCAGATCCGTCGATTCGTAGACCAGCGCCGTGCCGCTGCCGCCGGGTAGTGCCGAACCGACCAGCTGGAACCAGCGCTGCCGTTCGCCATCGCGAAAAACGAACGGATCACGAAATTCACCGAAACGGCCCATGCCTGGTTGCTGCACGGTGACCGGGGTCGGATACTTGCTCCAGCGCACCAGATCCGGATCGCGCAAGTTTCCCGGCGTTGCCATCGCCGTACGTTGGTTTGGACGCGCCGAATCATTGCCAGCGGTAAAGAACAAGACCGGCGTGCCATCGGCAGCATAGGTTGCGCTGCCAGACCAGATCCCATCCGTGGCCAGCCCATCGTCTTCCGGTGCCAATGCGATCGGCAGTTCACGCCAGTGCACCATGTCGGCACTGACCCAATGGCCCCAGTGGATCTGGTGCCAAAACGGCCCGAACGGATTCTTCTGGAAGAACAGATGGTACTGCCCCTGGTAATAGAACGGTGCGTGCGGCTCGTTCATCCATCCCGCATCAGGCATCAGATGATATTGCGGCCGATAGCGGTCGCCGTCGAAAGTGGATGCAGCGATGTTCAAATCAACTGATGTCAGCTGCGGCACTGTGCCGGCATGAGGCGCCAGGTCGGCAGCCACCAGGCGCGCGAGTGCCATGGCATCGCTCGGTCCGGCATCAATACGCACTTCATCCATCAAGCCTAGAAAGGTATTGAGCTGAAAGACGCCACCGATTTGTTCCGGCTGCGAATGCTGTCCGATCGTCAAGGCGCGCTCCGGCATGCTAAAACGGCCATTGCCGGGAACGGTTGTCTGCGCGACGCGCTTGCCGTTCAGGAATAGCGCCACTTGCCGTTTGGCCGGATCATAGCTTGCCGCCACATGCGACCAGGTATCGCGCGGCAGTCTGTGTTCTTCGGCGCGCACGTCAATAATGGCATCGCCGAAGCCGAGCTGGATGCCGAAGGCGCCAAAACGGTAGACGCCGAAGGAAAAGCCTTGCTTTGCCTTGGCATCGAACTGGCTCAGGAAAGCAGAGTAGTGTCCGCCATCGCCAAACTCGAAGGCGTGCGGTGCCACCCAGGCGCTCAGCGTGAAGCCGCGCGCTAACTGGCTGTCATTTAAGACAGGAGCGCGCAAGACGGTCGAGTAGCCGTCAAAAAGCAGGCACCCTTGTTTGATACAACTGTTCGCGCCACGCCAAAGTGGCGCAGAGCGTGGTTTGAAGCGCGCCTGATTAAAGACATAGTCAATCTGGTCACGGCGTCCCGAACGCGCCTCCAGAGCCATACTCCCACCGTGTTCATCCAGCGCCCAGTAGCTCAGCAGCGTGGGGACGGGAGCAGCGCTCGCCGATGGGGAAGCGTAGGCGCTGGCCAGCCAGCCCGATAGTAGTAGCGCGGCGATGGTGCTACGGCGGCCATGCCGGCGCGTCGGCACGAGGTGCATTTTTTTCATGTTGTCTCCTCCAGCATTTTATTGTTTTGTCAGATGTACAGGGTCATGAAATGTCTATCGTTGTCATTTTTCCGCCAATAAGTGACCTAATTGATACAGTCCACCTTCCAGGCGCAGGGCAATCGGGTCGCCGATGCGGCCGACGAATTGGCCATCGGCACCGGTATCCTCAAACGCCATCAGGCAGTCGCCACCCGTTACGGGGTCATGCAGGATCTTTCCCGCATAGCGCCGGCATGGTTCGTCGCCGTCGAGAAAGCCTGGTGCCGGCTGCCATGGCCCCAGCGGATGGTCCGCTACTAAGTAGTGAGTGCCGGAAACCCCGCCGCCATGTTGCGTGCGCATGGCTTCCGACCAGTGGGCGCTGATATTGCAGAACACACAGTACCAGCGGCCGTCGCGTTCGAAGATCTGTGGCACTTCCAGTTGACCGTAGTGGCCGCCTGCATACACGGGCGCCGTCGCCTCCCAGTGGATCAGATCCGGCGAGACGGCGTGACCAATCACGCCACGTTCATACAACGGCCCGTCGTTGCGGCGTGCCGTGTAGAACATATGGTACATACCGTCCATTTTCTGCGGTAGCACCCACGGATCGCGCAGCGCGCGGTCATGCCAGCGACCTTCCTGATACTCTTCGTAATAACGTTCATCCAGGTCCAGTGCAAGGCCGCTGCCGACACGCGTCCACGGGCCGTTGATGCTGCTTGCCGTTGCATGGCCGATGCGTTGGCGCATCCCGTTCTCGGCGCGGCTGGTGCCGGTATAGAAAAGGTGATAGCTGCCCTCGGCCTGGATGATGGAGCCAGTCCAGGTGGTAAAGTCGTCCCAGGCCGGGTCAGCAGAGGGGCCAAATATGGTACCGAATGCTGTCCAGTTGCGCAGGTCGGTCGATACCGCATGTCCTATCGACACATTCCAGTGGCGCAGATCAGGGTTGCCGATAGCGCGGTCGGCCTGCAGGAAAAACAGGTGCTGCAGATCGTCTTGCGCGAAGTGCCAGAAGTCCCAGATGTATTTGTTGTTGATTTGTAATGTCATGATTAATCTCAGGTTAGCCCTTGATGCCGGTACCGGCGACCGAGGCGACAAATTGCCGCTGGAACGCCAGAAACACCGCGAGCACAGGTAAAGTAATTACCGATGCGTAGGCCATGATCTGGCCCCACGAATTGGTACGTCCGAAGAACTGCTGGATGCCCGGCTGGACCGGCCGGAATGCTTCGCCTTGCACCACCATGATCGGCCACAGATACTGATTCCAGGCCGAAATGAATAACACAATGGCGGCGGTGGCGATGACCGGTCCGCTGTTAGGCATGATGATGCGCGCGTACACCGTCCAGGGGCCGGCACCGTCCATCTTTGCCGCTTCATCCAGCTCAGGTGGAATGTCGCGAAAAAATTGATAGAACAGGAACACGCAGAAGGCGTTGGCGAGGAAGGGAATCACCTGCACGTGCAGACTGTTGAACCAGCCGGTGTGCAGTACGACCTGGCCATGCTCGAAGGCCGGCCATGGCAGACGCGCCACCAGTGACAATAGTGGAATGGCGATTACTTCGAATGGCACGACGACCATGGCTACTACCAGCGCCAGGACAACCTTGCGGCCACGCCAGCGCATGCGCGCTATCGCATAAGCGAGCATGCTGTTGACGAGAATTCCGCCGACCACGATCAAGGCGGCGATCAAGGTGGAATTGAGCAGGAAGCCTGGCAAGTCGCTTTTTTCAAACACGGCCTGGTAATTTTGCATCGACCAGTCTGCCGTAGGCACGTACGCCTTCCAGCTGGACAGGTTGGAGAATATCGCCGCATCGCTTTTGAACGAGGAGGCGAACATGAACAGGAGCGGGGTGGCAAAGATGATGCCGATCACGCTCATGCAAACGAACAGTGTAGTGGCGCCGAACGCCTTGCGCAGTGGGCGGTTCACTTCGATTCTCCTTTTGATACCAGTAGACGTTGCAGCAGCGACAGAGCCAGGACGATCAGGAAGAACACCAGCGTAATAGTCGATCCGTAACCCACATCCTGCTCCTTGAATCCGTTGCGCACAGCGTGATATACGACTGTCGAGGTGGAGTCGAGCGGTCCACCGGATGTCATCACGTCAACTTGCGTAAACAAGCCGAAGGCCAGTAATGTCGTCGAGACCAGCACGAAAATAATGGTATTGCGCAGCCCTGGCAGGGTCACGTGCACAAAGCGCTGCCAGGCGTTGGCACCCATCAGGGTAGCCGCTTCATATTGCTCGGCAGAGATCGATTGCAGTCCAGCCAGAAACACCAGCATCTGGAATCCTGCGCCTTGCCAGGCCGACATCAACGCGATGGCTGGCAAGGCATAGGCGCTATCACCCAGCCAATCGGGGCCGGCGTCGGGATCGTGCAGCAGTGTTCGCAATAGTTCGTTGAGCATGCCGCGGTCCGTATTGAGCATGAAAGCCCATACGATGGATGCCACTACCATGGAGGTCACGACGGGGGCAAAATACACGGTGCGAAAAAAGACTCTGCCGCGCACGCGCTGGTTGACGAGTATCGCCAAACCCAGTGCCACGCCGCATTGCAGGGGCAGTACCAGAGCGGCAAACAGGAATGTATTTATCAGCGAGCGGTAAAACAGGGGATCCGTGGCCGCCAGCACGATGCGCTGATTTCCCACTTCAATGCGGAACGCTTCGCGGTAGCCTTCGAGTTCCGGACGCGCCTTGCGTACCTGGCGCCAAGTGGGGAAGTGCACGCCGTCGGCATCGCTTACATGGTTGCCGTGCGCGTCTTGTATCGGATCGATGGCGGCAACCTTGAGTGACAACAGGCGCCTGTAATTATCAAAGCCGATATAGTTGGTCGCTTCGGGCGACATCAGGCGATGATTCGTCATGGTCGCTCCGGCAGCGAGCAGCATCGGCAGCACAACGAACAGCAGGAACAACAGTACTGCGGGCGAGACGAACAGCGCTGCCGCGAGCGGGCTGTCCTGGCCAAGTTTGGTTTTCATGGTGCGCTCCGAGGTTTGCCTGTGTCAAAGCCATAGCCATTGTTGCGGCTAATGTTGTGTTCTATTGCCTCGACCGCTTCGTCGAGCGCATCGGCGGCATCCTTGCCGCTACGAATGTCAGCCATGGCCTTTTCAAAAGCGGACGACATGGCCGGATAGCCGGGGGTGGCCGGCCGTGTTACCGCATAGCGCCGGGCGAATTCGAAATAGAGGCGCCAGTCACCGCCTGGACGATAATGCTCGGTCATAGCGGCACTCTCGACCGTTACTGGCACCAGTCCCGTGGCGCGCGACGCTTCGGCAATTTCGGGTGTCGAGATCAAGTGTGTCAGGAAGGCAGCCGCGCCATCACTTTGTCGACATGTGCGCGTGATACCCCACTGCCAGGTTCCAGCGCCTATTTTTGGACCATCGCCGAAATCGGGTGGTGGCATGACCAGCAGGTCAGCGCCGAATCGTTCGCTATACTCGCGCGCCTTCCAGGATCCCGTATAGTGAAAAAGTGTCCGTTCTTGCTCGAAGGCTCGGTCATCTGCGGGGTTGCGCTCGGCCAGCTTGTCCTTGAACAATCGACCATAGTAGCGGCCCACGCGAATGGCGGCGTCGCTGTTGAGCATGCCGTCCACGCGCAGGTAACTAGTGCGGTCTATCAGGTCCGTTCCGGCGCTTTGCAGCCATGGCGAGAAGGCGTAGCTGGACCATTCGCCCTTGAACCTGCCGTTCAAATCCAGCGGAAAACGATAGCGCCCGCTTTGCTTGGCCTTGAGCAAGATGGTGTGAAATTCGGCAGCCGTATAGGGATGCTCCAGTGTCGCAGCGCGCACGCCGAGTGCTTCGAGCTGACTGCGGCGGGAAAAGAGCGCCAGCGCGACGTCGAACTGTCCGACGCTATACAGTTTGCCTTTATACGAACCACGTCCACCTTCCAGCAGGCGCTTCACAGCATCGGTCGGCAGCAGTGTATCGAGAGGCTGAACATGTCCCGCCCAGGCAAAGTTGGGTACCGTCGGTTGATCCATTGCAATGATGCATGGCAGTTGACCGACCATTGAGGCGGCCGTAATTGATTCAGTGTAGGAGCCCTGGGGAATGGCTTCGATCACCACTTTCCAGCGTTGCTGCGAACGATTGAAACGCTCGACGGCAGCCCGGCCTGCTGCCATTTCGACATCACCCGTATCATGGCGCCACAACTTGATCTCTTGAGGTGCGGCCCATGCGGGCGCCGTTAACACCGCCAACATCACCGCCAACGCGGGCCTCACCGCTTATCCTTTGCCGTCGTGCGGGAAGGTGGAGTACTGACAGTACCGCGCATGACTGGCACGCACGGAACGTGGATCGTTGCGGCTTCCTGCGGCGGTTGCTCCAGCGCAAAGCGTCCCGACAACTCGCCAATTTCACGGTAGGGCAGGGCAACCGTCGTCAGGCCAGGATCGAGCGCCTCAGAAATCAGGCGGAAATCATCGAAGCCGACAATTGAGACATCGGCAGGCACACGCAAGCCACGCCGTTGCAATATAAAGATGACGCGCATGGCCATCTTGTCATTGCCGCACAATATGGCCGTGGGTCGGTTCGCTTTGGCAAACAGGCGGTCAACGGCATCGGAAAGGTGGGAGAATTCATTTGCATCGGCCTCGTCCGCACCATGGATCAGCCATTCCGCGTCGGGAGTGACACCATGCTCGCGCATGGCCCGGTGAAAGCCGCGTAAGCGCAATTGAGTCGCCACCATGCCCTGGATCAGCTGCAGAAAGGCGATTTTTCGGTGACCTGCTTGCAGGACGATCTGCGCAGCCGCATAGCCGCCTCCTTCATCGTCAGGAACAACCTGAGTGTAGCGTCCCGCCGCCTCAAAGCAGTTGGCCAGCACAGCGGGCGTGCCGCCCATCAGCGGTTCGAGCTCTACCTGCCGGTGAAACGGCGTGGCGTACAGGATGGCCTCTACACGGCGCTCACGCATATCGGCCACCAGCCTACTAGCGATGGCGGCGCTTCCTCCGGTCTCGCCAATCAGCATCACCTTGCCGAGCTGTTCGCAGACGAGTTGAATGCCTTTGATGATTTCCGACGAATCTGGAGTGGTCGTCAGCCGTTCGGCGATGACCGCTACCAAGCCGGTAGGTCGCCCACGCAGCATGCGCGCCGCGGCGGATGGTGTGAATTCCAGGCTACGCATCGCCAGTTCGATGCGTTCACGGGTTTTGTCGGATACTTCGGTAGCGCCATTGAGCACGCGCGAGACCGTCTTGATCGATACGCCTGCTTTCTCCGCCACATCGTGAATCGTTGCCACACTGTCTCCTTGGTGCTGTTTTTATGTGCTGACTGTCGTTGTCGCATCAAAAATGTCTAACGTTGTCATTTGTATTTTTATGGTAAGCATTTCTGCGTACGGCGTCAACTGAAATGCAAAGGAAATGTGTTCTGCGTTAGTTGTCTTTCAGCCCAAGGTTCTCTTTGGCGGCCCGATCCTGCTGGGTCGACATCGTCGGATTGCCCCGTCGTGTCGATGTTGGTGACGCCTCTCGTCAGGACATTCAACGCGCGCGATCGCCTGAAATGAAGTGGTTGGCGGTGCGGCGAGATGTACCTGCCGCGCAACATATCAGCGTGGCGATGCCAGGCCTTGTGGCAGATTTTTCTATTGACGGTATGTGGCCGACTACTTATCATTTAAAAAATGACAACGTTAGACATTTCTGATGACCTGAGTATGAACGGCCTCCGACTGCTCATGTTTTTAAAATAATAAATAGATAATGGAGACGTAGAGTGAACCGTACAATGATGACCCTTTTGACCTTTGGTGCCGCAGTATGCAGCGGTGGATGCGCCGTGCAACCGGATATGTCGGCAGCAAATTATCAGCAAGCGTTCCGTCCGCAGCTATCCTATTCTCCTGCGCGCAACTGGATGAATGATCCCAATGGCCTGGTCTACTACGAAGGCGAATATCATCTTTTTTATCAGTACAATCCGAACGGCAGTACTTGGGGCGATATGTCCTGGGGACACGCGGTCAGTCGAGACCTGATTCACTGGCAAGAACTGCCGCTGGCGCTGACGGTGGAGAAGGACGCGCAAGGATCGGTGACGCAAATGTTTTTTTCTGGAAGTGTCGTGGTTGATCAGGCAAATACCAGCGGCCTGGGGCAACCAGGCCGGCCAGCCATGATTGCACTCTACACCAGCGTATATCCGCAGACGCGGGAATTTGCCAATGGAAAATCCGTGCGCCTTGGTACGCAAGCGCAATCGCTGGCCTACAGCCTGGATCGTGGCCGCAGCTGGATGCAATACTCTGGCAATCCAGTGATCCCATTTCCACCGGCTCCTTATACCGACGAGTATCGAGACTTTCGCGATCCAAAGGTATTCTGGTACGCGCCCCAGAAAAAGTGGGTAATGGTGCTCGTTTTGCCGAACCAGCATAAGGCCTTGTTTTATACATCGCGTGATTTGTTGCATTGGGATTGGCTGAGCGAATTCGGTCCGGAGAATGCAGTAGGCGGCGCGTGGGAATGCCCTGATCTCATTGAGCTGCCAGTCGACGGCGATGTCTCTCGCCGTAAATGGGTGCTTGTGATCAGTCTGAATCCTGGTGGGCCGGCTGGCGGCTCCGGAACACAGTATTTCGTCGGGACGTTTGACGGCACGACCTTCGCTTCGGATCCTCAGTCGCAGCACGCCAGCAACAACATATCCCGTGAACCATCGGTCACGACGGCCCGGCCGAGCGACCAGGTCCAATGGCTCGACTATGGGGCCGATTACTATGCCGCAGTCAGCTGGAACGGGCTACCGGACAATCGAAGGATCATGATTGGATGGATGAATAATTGGCTATACGGGCAACAGGTGCCGACTGCGCCTTGGCGCAGCGCACAATCGGTGCCACGCGAAGTGTCATTGCGTACCGTGAACGGGCGGGTACGGCTTGTTCAGCAACCGATTGCCGAATTGCAGCGGTTGCGTACGGACTTGCTCTACGACGCAACGACGCTGAGCGTGCCAACAGATATGCAGTCCACGGAACCACTCATTAGCAAGGAAGGAGCACTGGAGCTGGAAATGCAATTGAAGCCTGGCAAGGCGCGCCTTGTCGGCGTGCGATTGCATAGTGGTGTTCAAGGCCAAAGAATTGACGTGGGATATGACCGCGAGCAAGGAGTGTTGTATCTGGACCGCAGCCACGCTGGCGATACTACATCGCTGACCGGATTTTCCACACGGCAGATTGCTCCGCTAGCGCTGCGCGACGGTCAACTACGCTTGCGCGTCCTATTCGATACCGCGTCGATAAGCGTGTTTGCAGGAGAGGGGGAGGCTGTGCTGACCAGCCAGATATTCCCTGATCCTGCCACACCAAGATTATCGCTATTTTCCGAGGGAGCTACAGCCGAGGTAAGGGATCTCAAACTGTGGGCATTGTCTTCGATTTGGGCCGTGCCTAAGTAGCTGCACTATGGAATGGGGGCGGATCCAGGGCTCTGTCGCATTGGCGAAGCGGCCGCAGCCACGGGTCACCAGCACCATCGAAACATTACGCCAGGCAGGACATCTGATGTATTTAAATGAGCTGTCTGCATGACCGATGACGGATGATCCATGAGCCATGATCCATGAGCCATGGTGGTTGTGCTGATCGCGGGCATCAAGTTGGAAACCGGCATATTTTGGTGGCATTTCACGGCAATTGAGTGATGGCGCAGCGGCCGGTGTCAGTGGCGTGTGGCCGACGAATTGTCATCCGCTGCAAAAGAGGTGGCATGGGAATGGCCTGTGAGACACTTCCTGCGCTCAGGACCCTGGCGAGGTGTCCATGTCCGCTGCGTTCCTGTTGTCTCTCTACTGCGATGGTGCTGGCATCGTAGCCCGGAGCAATAGAGATGAGAAGTGCGCTGGGCGGTTTTCAGCGTTGGTACGATCATCTCTTCGAATAGGTGGAGCGTGCCGGCGCAGGAAGTCCATTGAATACAGCGTGGTGCGTGGGGGACAATGATGTCCAATTCGATGCAATGGTTCAATCCGTAGGATTCCCGTTCGTCCTCCGTTAACACTCCGCATGCCAACACCACCTTGTCGTGGACATGGCACCATTCGATCAGGCGCCGGACATCATGCGGGTCGAACCTGGTTGCCTGCTCAATTACCATGATTGCTATGCCGCTGTGTCGTTGCGGCGTCTCCAGAGGCAACATGCTGTCGCCTCTTGGCTCCACCCGATAGGACGGACCAAATGCGACTTCCATCGCTGCTAAGCACCATGCCGGTGCCGCAGGCGCTTCACTGCAGAGTAACATCTTAAGGCACATGGCTTCCTCCGTGCCGGTTGGTTGGGGGATAGACTTCCTATCCGGGATGCGGGTAGGAAGGCTTGTAAGGCTCGTCAGGGACTTGCCGGAACCTCTTCGCTGAATGGGGCGACTGGAGTGCTTAAAACCTGCTCAGGGGCCGGATTTGGTGCCGGATGGTCTGCTCGTTGCGTCACTCCGGTGAACGCTGGAGAGGTGCTTGAATCATCGCCCTGGGAGGGGAGGGTGCTCGGTGCGGTGGGCTTGCGCTCGGATGCTGGCAGTGCATTGATGCGTTTGAGCAAGCCGAGGGATAGCGCGCGCGTGGTAGCGGTGACCGCCCGTACGGTTTTCTTGATAGTTGATTTTTCGGTAATGAGCTGGCTTGTCGAGAGCACCTCGTCAATGCACAAGGTTTCGAGCATGGGCATGAGCTGGTCGACTTTGCTGATCAATTCCAGTAAACGCCGGCCGAACATGGAAAAGACTTTTGCTTCGAGGGCGAGAGGTTCGATGTCGTAGCTGGCCAGTTCGTGGATGCCATGTTGATGGCATAGTTTCTCGAAGGCGACGATCCGCTGGTTGGCAAGGGCAATGCGCGCGTCAAGCATGGTGCGCAATTCCTGCTCCACTTGATCGACATCCTCGGCTGGTAATTTCATCCTGGCAAAGACGGAAATAAAATGGAAATTCGCTTGTGATACGTAGAAGCAGCGCAAGTACAAACGCTTGCCTTCCGGACTGGCGAGCGAGATATTGACCTTGCGGCTCGCTGATTCGACGCGTGTCAGATCGGCGGCGGCCTCCTTGGCCAGCAACTTCCTGTTGGTTTCGCCATAATCACGCGTGACGATCAAATGGGTGGGAGCTGGGTAGTTCATGGTGATGTCCTCGAAAATGCCCACTGGGCTACATAACATGGTGTACTCACCATCCTGTTGATTCAAGAGGAATGCGCGGAGCTTTGGAAGCGTATTTGCGGGTACTGTGTTTGCCACTCGGGCACGTCGATACCCGTATGGATGCGTACGCAACTGCGTGATCCCGGTGCCGGTGGATTTGCCGGAAGCATTTTTCGTCGAACCTGTGTTGACAGGCCGGGGAGGGCGACCTACAGTATTATCGCAGCAGCTAGCCCTGCATCGTCTGGCAAGCCTGATCAATTGCGCCCAGCGCACCGCAGCACCGATTGGACCGTCTCCTGTTTCCAGGCGTGACGTCCGTGTTCCTGAATAACGAGAGTGTTTTGACGCGCCACGCGCACCGCGCCGTTACGTCAAAGCACTTTGCATGCGTTTTCAGGACGGTAGCTGGCATCCCCGCCGAAACGGCATCAGCCGACAGTATCAAGCCAGTCAATTGAAGTTCCGGTGCGTCGCAGCAACCGGATGATTTATTTCCCCCTTTGGGACGATGCATCCCGGGAGGGACTTGCCTCGTCTCTTTTTCTTGTGCGAGGCAATCATGAGCAGATCTCACATCAACTATTGTCGCGTCCCCCAGGATAGGGACACTTCCTTCCATCGAGCCGCGCCGCGTGCACCGGCAAGCAAGGTATCCGCGCGCGAAACGAATGATGACGCGATTGAATTTTCCGAAGAGGAGCTGGTGGCATTGCACTGGTGGCTATTGCGCAAAGTAAGTTTGCTCAGCGACCCGCGCACGCCACTGGACGAGAAATTTGAATTGGTCCGTTGGGTATTTACGGATCCAGTTCGTGATACGCAGCCGTTTTCCTTCGTCAATTGCATGAAGGTGGTGAGCGGTAGTCCGTTGTCGCAGTTGCCATTCATCGGCGCCATCGATGCGCAGGAGGTGCGCGACTGGATTGCTTCCCAGTTGTGCCGCTGGTTTATGACTGCGCTGCAGGACTACCCTGCGTGGGTTCGCCAGGCGGTACTGGCAAAGCCAGACTGGATTTCCGACAATTTGTTCAAGAATCCGCAGTGGATGAATGAGCAGGTCAAGCTCCATGAAGCCGATCTTTTTACATCGTTGAATGCAGAGAATGGTGAGTCTCATTTAAATGGCCATGGTGGCAGGGGCGCGCGCCAGACTGGCAGGAAGGGAGGTTGCCATGCGTGACGCCACCATTGCCGCTGCATTTCCTTCCGTTCGCTTTTGTCAGGTGCAAGATGTCGACGAGCTGACCTTCAGAATCAAGGAAAGCGAGATCGTTGTGGGGCAGCCAGGTCGTGTTTTCTATCTCGGGCAGGAACTGCGGTCGATACGCTTGTCCCTGGTGCCAGGCGGTTTTCAGGTCGATCCACAGCGAGGCCGGCCGGAGAGACGAACGAGATTTCTCACGTTAGACGAACTGCTGTCGGGGCGAGTTGGCTTTGCCATCGAGCACGGGGGGCTGTTCACGCGCCGCGTGGCGTGCCCGAACCGAGGCAGTTCTCTTGCGCCTGATAGGGGGAGGTCAACATGAGCAGAAATAAGGAAGAATTCAACGCGCATTTTCAGCAAGTCAAGCAGCGCGCGTTTGGACGATGGACGGAAATTTTGCTGGCGCTGGGTGTGGATGCCAAAGTGCTCAATCAACGCAATCAGCCGTGCCCATTGGGTGATTGCGGCGGCACAGACCGGTTTCAATACACGGATAAGTTTGGCCACGGCAATTATATTTGCCGTGGCTGCGGCGCCGGTGGCGGATTTAAATTGCTAATGGGCTGCTTGGGGCTCAGTGCTGTAGACGCGCTGAGCAGGGTTGAAGGCTATCTTGGCGTGACCGCGCCGAGGGCGTCGATCTCGCTCCCACAGGATTCTCATACAGAGCGCGATGGCCTGATTCGGAGGATTCTGGCCGAGACAGTGCCAGTGACACCGGGAGATGAGGTGGACAGGTATCTGCGAAACCGTGGCATCAACCTGGAGCGGTACCCATCGACGCTGCGCATGCATCCTGCGTTGGGTTACTACGAGCGCAATGTGCTCACTGGTCAAGCCGTTGTGGTGCGACGCTACCCTGCCATGGTGGCCTGCGTACAGGACAAGAGCGGGCGCACGGTGTCGTTGCATCGGACGTATTTGAGCAATGGCGAAAAGGCCCGCGAATGCGCGGTCAAGAAACTGCTGTGTGCTGGCATAGGTGGCGCTGCCATTCGTCTGGCGCCATCCTCAGACGAATTGGCTGTGTGTGAAGGCATCGAGACCGCGCTGGCGGTCATGAAACGTTCGCATCAGCCAGTGTGGGCGGGGATAAGTGCCGGGAACCTGGAAAAGCTGTGGATACCGGAAACAGTCAAACGCCTGCGCATTTATGCTGACAACGATACGCATGCATTTTTTGATGGGCAGGCTGCGGCGTATAGCCTTGCGCGTCGCTTCCTGAAATCTCATGCAGGAAGGACAGGGAGATCGGCCGAGGTGTTTGTGCCGAAGTCGGCGGGCGCCGATTGGGCCGAGGTGTTACTGAAGATTTCACACCGCGCGCGTCATGCGGCGTGAAGTCCCGAGAGCAAAACAGTAGATGTGGCGCGGTGGCCGTTTGGGCGCCGCATGTTGGCGCAATCGTGCGCCCACGTGGAACTCAGTGAATTCTGCGTGCTTGACCCTGCGGGGATGCACTCCCGCCAGGGAGCTGCATCGCCCGCTTTTTTCATGGAGGTTGTGATGAAAACAGGACGTCCTTTGGAGCAACTCGTCATCGAACTTGAGCGGCAGGCGGCACTCAAGAAGGACATGATCGTGCCGGCGACGAAGCTGGTAAGCGAGACGACGGCGGCAGGGCAGTGCAATCTCGTCATTGATGAGCCCTATGGCAAGAAGCGATACTTGATGAACGATTTTGTCTGCGCGCAGTTGGCAAGGAAACTGGATATACCATTGCTGTACTTTAAGCGTATGCGTTCGTTTGATACCGAACTGCTCGATGACAACATCAATGCGTGGCTCAGAATCAATGCCACAGACAGCTATATGGTGCGAACCATGGCGGGTCGGGCCAGGGCATTCTTGTCGTCGCGCTTCCGTCGGCTCGACAACATCGATTTGGCCCACAGCATTTTACCGATCTTGCTTAAACTTCCCGGTGCCCGTTTTGAGTCGGTGGAGCTGACCGAAACCAAGATGTATTTGAAGGTCGTGAGTGCCGAGGTGACGCATGAGGTCGTGCCAGGAGACGTATTGCAGGCCGGTGTCGTGGTCAGTAATTCGGAGATCGGGGTGGGGCGGTTGCGCGTGGACCCGTTGATTTATCGGCTGAAATGCAGCAATGGGCTCATCGCTTGTGAGCGCTCGATGCGCAAAAACCATGCTGGGCGTTTACTCGAATGTGGTAATGACGTCGTGCTGCAAGATGACACAGTCGAGGCCGAAGATCGCGCGATCTTTCTGAAAGCGCGGGACATGGTGCAGACCGCGGTGTCGGAGGCGACCTTTCAACTGATATCGGAAAAGATGCGCAAGACGATGGGTATTGCATTGACGGGAGACCCCGTGAGGGCAGTGGAAGTGTTGGCGAATCGCTTTGTATTGAACGAGGCGGAGCGTGCCGGCGTGTTACGCCATCTGATTGCCGAACAGCAGCTCAATGGTTACGGCTTGCTCAATGCAGTGACCGGTTACTCGCAGGAAGTGGAGGATTATGATCGCGCCACCGAATTTGAGGAGCTTGGTGGAAAAATGCTCGAATTTTCGCTGAAGGAGTGGCGTGAGGTCGCTGAAGCAAAGTAGCGTGGCATGAAATCTAACACCACGACGGTTGGGTTCCCCGGTAGCTTGGCTGCCGGGGAATGCCGCTCGATGAAGCGTGATGCGGGTCTTGATACGTCAGAATCGGTTGATGTTAATGGCTGCTTTAACACGTCCTAAAATTGTCAGGGTAAGCATTGCTTTTGATATTTTCACAAGAGTTGAGTTGTAGCGTTGGTTTTCGCAACGAAGTAATAGGCCTTCTCCCACGATGATTTCAATGTGTCGCACAAGGCGCCTTCCTTGGTAATCCAATAGATAGATTCCGTTGACCTCCACCTCATTGACCGTCGCATCAAAAAAAAATGGTGCGCCATCATGGATGAGTGGAGCCATGTCATCTCCGTTCATCACTCCTACTTGATTGGGGCCGGTGAACGATGCGGTGTGCCCGAGCATGTGACCGATCCAGTCAAAGGTGGGCTCTTCATGACGGTAGACCTGTTCCTGAACCTGTGGAGATAGTTGTTGCTTGGGGAACGGGAGACGATTCGATGTCAATCCCAGGATCCAGTTCGCATCCATGTCGAACTGAAGGCAGACAATGGCGAGGGATTTCAGATCGGGCAGACCTGGTTTTTCTTCATCGATCCAGCGCGCCACTGTTTGCAGCGCTCGCCCGGTAATGTCACTCAGGAAGTGCTCGCGCTGGTTCGGAAGTACTTCCCGTCTGTCGAGTTCTGCAATGAGTCGTTGCCGAACACCAGGCACGATATCAATGTCCAGTTCGCGGACGGCATCTTTAGTAAGCGGAATGTTATTGCTTATTGTCACGATTTTTGTCTCCATGCAGGGGTAAAGTGAGAGACTTTGATTTGTTTGTAGATTATTTGTAGCAGTTGTTACGGGCAGATTTTTATGGGGTAGAGTTCGATTTTAGGGCGAGAACTGCATTTCCTCTAGTAAAATTTTGCTAAAGTGCACATAAATATTTTGATTCGATTAGCAGTTGCTATTGACCTTTGAAATTTTGCGGAGTAGTCTTTTTTTAATGTGCTAATGCCGTCGCGCGCAGTCCTCTTACCCATGACTTCGCCCATTCGTTGACCGACGTGGCAGATGTGCACAGCGGAAACCGGATGAATGACCACGCCCCGCCGCAGCGGGGCAAAGCGGGGTGGACCATGGAAGACGCGATTCGATACACGGACGTGCAGTACCTCAACTTGAATTACTTACTCACTATCCAGGTGGGTCTGAAGCAAGACCCCCTTGCCACTTGCTGTACCTTTCACCTCGACACAGCCTCAGCCGAGACACTGGCTGCAATGAGCGTGGACTCATTGCAGCAGCTTGCCGCTAGCATGTCGCATGAAAGCTTGTTTAAGCCGATAGGCAATTTTAAAACTCTCCTCGAAACACCGCCCGTTTTGGCCATGACCTTGTGCCGGGTCGGCGCTGTGGATCAGGATGCAGCACGCGGACCATCGCGTGCCGGCCAGGCCACTGCGGCCCGTGCGCGCTTGGCGTAGGTGACGTATGGCGTACGAACATGCAGAGCGGCACATCCAGGCCCTGCAGCTTGCCAAATCCTGCGTCGAACAGGGCGCGCGGATGAAAACCGTCGCCTATTTGACCGGATTGAGTGCATCACTGCTGCGGGAATATTTCTACAATGACCGCGCGGCCACCGGCGGTCGATGGCCTAGCTCGCAGGATTGGTACCACATGGCGACCCTGGTGCAACGTGCGGAGGCGTCACTGATTGCTACTATTTTTCATTTCCTGCGTACGCAACATGCATGCTCGGCACGCAAGGCCATGGTGTGCGCCTATAAAATGTATCGAGAGCGATGGACTGGCCGGTCCAGCATTTCGTTTGACCGAGCTTTCGAGCTGATCGCTAGCGTAGAGGGCATTTGGACCCACCATTCATCGCAGTTGGCGCTGCATACCTGCCCGCGTTGCCGCTGCCGCTATCTGATCGCACTCGGGGATACGTCGGCGGATCACTCCGGATGTGTGTTTTGCAAGCTCGTTAAACGGTATGCCACCGATTCCCGTATTCAATCGAGCTTTGCTTGCAAACCTGACCTGCGCCTGGCCGTAAAGCAAAATTAGTCATTTAATGGATTGTTCAGAGTTTTCTTGTAGTTCTGTAATAATGGTTATGCATTGCTATCTACTATTAGGTTTGATGCCCATCGTAATCCCATGTACTGGTCATTAATGCAATAATCTCGTACACTGCGCCATTCGGCCCGTCCGCTATCGGCCTATTGTGTTGAAAATGTTGAGCGGCAACCATTTCGGAATGTCTCAAATCTCCAAGCAGTCGGTGATCGTTCAATTGCGACGCTTCTGGCCAGTCCAGGCTGGCAGGAATTCTATCCACAGGTCAACGTACCCGCGTTTTTCAACACAATAGGCCAGAAGCAATGGGATGGACTCCTCCTCACCTGTTGGCGTCTAGGCGCCTAAACTGGGAGTTACCACACAACCAGTTAAGAGAAGGAGTCCACGATGAAGATTATCCGCGTCGGCGTCGATCTGG
>NZ_PDZN01000020.1:0-116351 GCF_002735765.1 Janthinobacterium sp. BJB304 | reverse complement strand
GCCACCGGCACGGTGTGGTGCGCTACCGTCAACGCTGCAGCTGCTGCCGGCGGCGCCGGCGCCTTCCACCAGGTGCTGCTGCTGTCCGACGTGGGCGGCCACGCCGCAAGTCCCTGCCCTGTTCCTGCCCGCCGGCCGCAGCGCCACACGGTGCCACCGGCACGGTGTGGTGCGCTACCGTCAACGCTGCAGCTGCTGCCGGCGGCGCCGGCGCCTTCCACCAGGTGCTGCTGCTAAGTGTCATTTATCAGTTAGCAATATATTTAGTGTTTAATAATTTTTCTAAATGAAATTAATCAGCTTTAAATAACTTGCTTGAGTCAGCTCATAAGGTAAGCAGATAAAAAATATGTTGACATCTCGATTTTTGTGCTAAATTAACTTTGCGGGGTTGGTCGGTGGAAGGTTGAATACAAAATTGCGTTAATACAAAATGCGGACTCATCCATTTTGGGAATGAAAGTGTAGTTTCTACATGGCCAACTCCTCATGTTCGGTGAACTTGAGGAGTTATCATGACAAACCAAAGCAAACACATCATTAATTTCGTACCCTGGTTTTTAAAGCTGGGTTCGGTTAATACCGCCAGTTCACAAGATATTATTGCCTTTTCCTACCGCAACGGCTTCGCTTCTATGGGGCCTCCTCTTCGTTCTGCAGTTACTCCCTATTTCTCAACCGGGATTCGTTCGGACAATAAAGCTCCGCTCTTTAGCATCGAGTATCACTTAACCTCCGGCTCGCATCGCTATGTCAATTTTCCCCTCGTCCCAACATCAAGGGGAAAAAAATGATCAAGCTCAATGTTAAAGATGCAGCAATCCGTGTACTAATTATCGAATCGCTGCTCGATCAAGCGGATAACGATACTGCATCCCTGTTAAGCCAAGGAATCGACTCCGAATGGGTTGAAAATTTGCGCAACTTGTCGTCACGGGATGCCTTACGTGCGTCACATTTCCAAAACGTAACTATGGAGGTAACCTTAAACGAGAAACAACTATCCCATGCTTTCGCGCAAGCAGCAGATGAACGAAGAGTTCGCCAATTGAAAGAATATTTTGTACGACATGGTGCTTCTGTTTCGATGATATGCAAAATGTTCAAGATGAGCAGTAAAGAAGCAAAGGCAGCAAAGCAACTCCTCCTTTCTGAACAACGCTTAGGCCGGCCTCCTATGCCAAGCCCTTATGAACGCGAAGATATACATGATAGCTGGGACAAAATTGTTAAAGCGAATCAAAATTCTCCGATTCGAGAGAAAATTGTCCTACTTCATAAGATTTTTCCATCTCATACCCTGGCGACATTGTGGCTAGTTATTAATGAATTTGAGCCATTTGATAATCAAGGAATGATAACGAAAAATGATCAATCCTCTCAGCAAGGAACCAAATGGGACGGCGGCAGTTGCGTGCACAAATTAGTTAACCTTTCCAAGAGAACGACTTCGAATATTTCATAAAAATTATTCTACCCACAGGGGACTAACATGGCAGCTAATATTCAGGACCACTCTACCGCAGAGGGCCATGACGCTTCAAAAAAGCTCGTCTCAATAGCAGATATCTATTCTTCTATTCCTTCACCGTTTGCGACCACAACCGAAGTGGTATTTGAAACTGAAAATAGTTCACCATTTCCTGATGGCTATTCCATACTTAAAGAGCGCGAGGCATTGCGCGACCTTTTGGAATCAGATACACCGAACGAAAATGATCCTCGATTCAAACGACTAATGCTGTATGAAGAACGTCTTCTGGAATTCAACGCCATGCAGGAAGAATACGAAAACAGGGCTGGTGCAGAAAAAATTGTCTCGACACAAGAAGCTGCACATCTTCAAAGTCTTGGATCTCTGATCAATGAAGACCAAGACACGATGCAACTACACACCAAGGAGGCGTTTCGCCTATTTATGGGTCGGGCCAAAGATCCAAATGGGCAATTCGCACAAATTGTAGGCGGGAAGCGGGTCGCGGCCGCCCTCAAATGTTTATGGCTCCTATCTGGTGCTGATAATCCGTATGCTGATTGGGCACTATTACGGCACGAAGAACTCATGCAAGACATTACCCGTCGATTGGAGCGCGAAGTAAATCGATTGCAGCAAAAACTGGAAGCGCAGCGAAGCCGAGGCCTGCAATACTCCATTTTGCGTTCAGCTGAACCAAAGGTGCTTCTGCTTGGATTTAAAAGCCCATATGGCTACGCAATCAGCGATCTCGTCGTACATTTCGACTACTACATTCGAACTGTAAAAACACTGGTACGGAAAGATCAGCTCACCGATGATCAAGGTCGGCAAAGCATCCGCGAACTAACACGCGCAATACGGGCGGCGTTCATTGAGACGGCCCGCTTTGAGCGATTTTTGATGCGTCCAGAACTTCGCGATTTATGCCGAGCCGATTTTGTTCCAAATGCATCCGGTGATGCGGCAAAACGCCAGACGGACGTGATTCAATTATTGGGCCAAATTCCCCCTGATGTATACAGCGGAAAAATTCAACCACGCCACAGTCGTAGACGACTGAATTTGGCGCCAAATGAAAAAGCCATACTGGCGCATGTCAGCTCAGAGATGGCGAAACAGGCTGGGAACGACATTGACGCTACGGCAATCGACAAATTGCTTTAAGCAGCCGCAATAAGACTGGTGATATCTTCAGGAGGCATTATGAACTGCGACAATCTTCCTTCCCAATTGGAACAATCGGCTCGGGAATCCATGGGTGCGCCAGATGCCGATTTCGCCTTCCGTCCGGTACGGCTACCGTCTTTGACAGCGAGGCCGCTTGACAGCGTCGATCTCACTGCCGCAATCCCTTCGTCAACATCGACCAAAATTGCTTCCGGTTTTTCCGGTCAACATCATGTAGACCGAAAAGCCTTTAAGGGTAGGGGCGACCACCGCCGTCTGCTCAAAGCACAAGTTGCTGTTGACCAGGTCCATCATGATATGCGGCGGCTCGCTGCTGTGACCAGGTCAATTAAGGCAAAACGGTTCTATCTGGCTATCCACACTCGTGCATCCACTGGCCAGCTGTCCCTTCGGTGGAGACGCGCCGGGACCACCAATACTAGCCACATCGCATGGGACGAGCTTGAGGAGTTCCTGTCACCGCTTCCACCAGATCTTGTTCAGTGGTATCAGACGGTCAATAAAATGGCCGCCTCTCTAAACAGCCAGGAAAAACACAATCGCTCGGTTTTACGGCATTTCGAGGATCAAATCCGACGATAAAACGTAAACGAAGGCCGATGTATTTATTCCATTCAAACCCATAATAGGCAGACGCGCCGAGCCTTTTGTGGAAACACGTGGCGCCATATTTACTCGGAGGTTGTAATGCCAAACACATTTCAAGGGGTCGGTAATTTAGCTGATGCACCTTCCATTAAAAACATCATCGCGAAAAAAGGTAAACCGATGAAGGCGGCAGAAATGCGCGTGTTTTTTGATGAATACGAGAAAGCCGGCGACGGTTCTTATACGCAAAGTGGGGGAATATGGCTACCAGTAACTACATATGAGCATACGGCTGAAAACTGCGCACGGTTGCTGCGTAAAGGCACGCGCGTTAAGGTCGAAGGGCGCCTTATGCAGTTTGAAGCGCATGATGAAGCAGGCAATGCTGTCACCGCGTTCTCAGTCATAGCGAGCGCTGTTTTCTTGTCGCCTACGCGAGTTAATTCGGTCCAGTTTGCTGAGTCTCGCACTCGAAGCGCGCCAAGCACCATGGACGAATCTGCGCCATTTGACGATACCGATTTCTATGAGCAACAAGCATAGGTCTGTTCCTGATTAACCGGGGCCAGCGTTCCGGCCCTTTTTTAGGAATTATCATGAAAATCATCAACGTACTGTTCGCAGGTGTACTCGCGACAATATACTCGGGCTGCGCGAATTTTGATCCCACGCTGAATGGCCTGATAAAAATCGATACCGATGTGGCCGAACCACCAGGACTGAGTGATCGTGCTGCTGGGCCAATTTATACATCGGGTGCTATTTCTTCCAAAGAAGAAGGCTGCACCGTGCTTCCTAATCAGAGAAGTAAGCTCGATGTGGATACTCTCTATGGGCGAGCGATGTCGCGCTTCGGATTTAAGTCGCCGGAGCAAATTGCGATTCATCGAAAATTAGTCGATAGAACTTATCTTGTCGATCAAGGGTACAAACACGAGAAACAAGGTGGCTCTTTCTACCATTTGGCTCAAACGGTTGCGTACGACGTGGCTGGAGGATCGCGAGCAATGTGGCTCGAATTCAAGTTTTCAAAAAATGGTACTGGCAGCGACGTTTCTGCTGAGTTTTGTGTGGATCCCACTGACCCAATAGCGTCCAGCAGCAATACACGCCAGAAAATTAGCGCTCGTATCCAGCAGATTCTCGGTGTTTAACACTGTTCCAGCGCTTTAATAAGTGAAAGGAATACCAATGGATATCCCCGGTCTGATCTTACTTTTGGTGATTTGTGGCATCGGTGCCCATTTTGTGCTGAAATGGTGGTGGCCCATCATTAAGGAGCGCAAGAAATTAACGCCAGAACAAATGATTGAACGCGCCCTCCAGGCACCGACCAAGGGCATGCAACGAAAAGCGTCTAAGTTCGGCTCGCCGATCAAAACGTTGGTGATCATAATTCTGAATGCCAATCTTTTGTACGGGTGGTTGTGGTTCAGCCACCGCTCGATTCTTCTGCTCGGGCTTGGACTGGCTTACCTTGCTGTCGGATTCGTAGTGCAACACCTGGTTAAAGTTCCGTCTACCAATGAAATGACCGGTTTGAAGATTTGGGAGCGTTTCTGGCTCAGAATTTTCTATGCTTGGTTTTGGCCGGTCTACGTTCCATATATTTCTCGCGGAAATTAACCGCTGGATATTTCATGTTTGCTGTAGAGTTACCACAGCATGCGGGAATGGAAGTTCTCCCCTCAATCAAGACACATTGGTTACCGACTACCACGGCGATGAAATGGAGCTAGTGCAACACCTTAGCCCAATCGATGCGTTGATCGCGGCTCACCGCACGACGCAACAAGCTCAAACTGGTCTTCAGGCGAGCGCGATGTTGGGGTAAGGCGTTGCTGCCGGCATCTGCCGCGTTCAACAGCACGACTAACACCCGGCCGAATACCACTTGCCCTTGACAAGAAGTTCGGCACGCGGGCTAGTTACAGTTCCCCGACTCGGGCTGGCGTCCGTTTTATTCACTGGGATCAACAGGATAAAATCTGCTCCGCACTTTTATTCAGAATCGGAGCCTCGGCCATTTTTTGCACTACTCCCCCGACAAGGCGGTTATGCCACCTGCGTTGCCAATGAACTCCACTACCAGCCAAATTGGGCGGCCGGCCATCCGGCACATTTTGCTGCCTGGCATGCCTGCTAAGGCAGAGCGGCATCGCAGACCTGCATCCAGAAAGCGTAGCCACACCAAACAGCGCCGTCATCACATAAAACATCATGGAATCAACCTTCCCGGACCGCGAGGTATGAAGGACGCCTCCTTGATCCCAGGCAGGCCCAAAAACAGCATGCTCAATCGGGCAAGTCCTAATCCAAAGCCTCCGTGCGGCGGGCAACCCAGCTGAAAGGACTCCAAATAAAACTCCATTCCCTTGCCGCTCAGGCCCTTCTCTACAAGTTGCTCCATTAGGATTGCATATCGGTGCTCGCGTACGGCTCCGGTCGTGATCTCCACGCCGCGATAGAGCAGCTCAAAACTGCGAGTCAGCATGCGTCCGTCAGCTGTCTCTTTCATGTGGTAGAACGGCCGCTGTGCCCAAGGCACCTGCGCGATGGCCACTAACTCATGACCTTGCTCCGCCATGATCCCCCCGAGCCGACGCTCCTCTTCTGCTGAGAGCGACTCATCTCCCCGCACTCCCAAAATTTCTTGCGCTTGGGCAAAAGTAATGACCTTCTCGGCGCCTGCCACCGTCGCCTTGGGAAAGGACGAGCTTAATTCGTCGCCCATCGCATGAATTGTTTTTCTCATCGCTTCGCGGATCATCGCGCACTCCAGGACGATAAGCTCATGCTCACTTCTGACACCCTCCAGTTCGACGTCGAATGAAACAAACTCGGTGGCATGGCGCGATGAAAAGCTTGGTTCGGCTCTGAAGACCGGGGCCGATTCGTATATTTTTGCGAAGCCGGCCGCGATTGCCATCTGTTTGTAGAACTGAGGAGATTGCGCCAGATATGCCTTTTCGCCGAAATATTTGACCTCAAATACCTCTGCGCCAGATTCCGATGGGGCTCCCATGAGTTTTGGCGAATGCAGGGCGATGAAACCTTGCGCCTGCAAGTGGGCCATCATGTGGAATTCCAGCTGGCTTTGCGCAATTTGGCCAAGGGCTTCCCTGCGTTCGCGGAAGCGCGCCACCGGCCATTCCAGCTTGACGCCAATGTCGCTTTTCTCCGCAATGGGCCATGGAATGGATGCCGACACCAGTTCTATCAACGATATCTGGATCTCGACACCCCCCGGCGCTTGAGAAGATTTCACAACCTCACCTTCTACGGCGGCATAACCGTGCACCATAAGTACTTTGGCCTTCTCTCGGACAGGCCCGGAGCCCACGCACTGAATCTTCTCTGCCCCTGACTCGAGGACGACAAAGGCCATCTTCCCTTGAATCCGGACGGCCGAAACAAATCCTTCGACCCGAATCGTTTGTCCTACTTTTCCCGCGATCTGCGTAAAACTGAACATGTCTTGCTCCTTGGATGGCTAAGTAATACCTGTGGCCAAAAACCGGGAGACAAAACGAAAAACCCGGCATTCAGCCGGGTTGGGGATCTTCGACGTACTCTTGCTCAGGCGTACGCTGATTCCCACCCGGTCGGGCAGAAATCATTGTTATTGAGCTGAGCAAAAATCATCGTCGACACATCGTTCTCCTGTACCTCTCAAATGAGAAGCTATGACAATAGTATTGGGGAATTTGCAGCAAATCAAGCCCCTCCAACTATTGTTACTTTTAAATGACAGAAATATTTATCCTGCCCCAGCAGCAAAAAGCCGTTCGCCGTAACAAGCCCCCGAGCACACAGCGCGATAACCGTGGTTTCAACGGAAGCAAGCGGGGTAACGTGGCTGCACCTATCGTCCCAGCTTAAACAGGCTCACCAGTTGCTGTAGTTGCTGTGCCTGGTCCCGCATGGCCTGCGCAGCAGCGGCCGCCTGCTCCACCAAGGCCGCATTCTGCTGTGTCACGTCATCCATGCTGATGATCGCCTGGTTAACCTGCGCAATGCCCTGGCTCTGTTCCAGCGTGGCGGTGCTGATTTCCAGCATCAGTGTGGTCACCCTGCCAATGCTGTCGACCACGTGGCGCATTGCCTCGCCCGCCTCTCCTGCCAGTTCGCCGCCATGCCGCACCTGGGTGCCTGAGGCGCCGATCAGCTCCTTGATTTCCCTGGCTGCGCTGGCCGACCGCTGTGCCAAGTTACGCACCTCACCAGCCACCACGGCAAAGCCGCGCCCCTGTTCCCCAGCGCGCGCCGCTTCGACGGCGGCATTCAGGGCCAGGATATTCGTCTGGAAGGCGATGGCATCGATGACGCCGATGATCTCCGCAATCTTCGCCGACGACAGACGAATGGCATCCATGGTGTCGACCATGCGCGCGACCACCGTGCCGCCCTGCCGGGCCAGTTCGCAGGCTTCTTCTGCCAGTGCGCTGGCCAGCTGCGCATTACCGGCATTCTGGCTGACCGTGCCCGTCAATTCCTCCATCGAGGCGGCCGTCTGTTCCAGTGAACTTGCCTGCGCTTCCGTGCGCGCCGACAGGTCCAGGTTGCCTCGGGCGATTTCCTGCGACGCCGTGGCGATTGCCGACGCATTGCCGTGGAGCTGGTGCACCGTACCGGCAAGATCGTGCTGCATGCGCGCGATGCTGTGCAGCAAGCTGCTGCTGTCGCCATCCCGCAGCCCCACCGGCGTGGACAGGTCGCGACCTGCGATGCGCCGCGTGACCTCTCCCGCATAGGCCGGTTCGCCACCAAGAGCGCCAAGCACGCTGCGGATCACCTGCCAGCCCAGCGCCGACATCACCGCCAGCGCGGCCAGGAAAAACCATAGCGACTGCAGCGCCGCTTGCCAGAATGCGTTGTCGATATCGTCGCTAAAAAAGCCCGTGCCTATCCACCATCCCCACGGTTTGAAGGCGATGATGCCGTTGAGCTTCGCGACCAGCTGGCCCTCGCGCTTGCTTTTCACGGACACCAGGCCCACCTCGTCCCGGGCGAGCGCCTCGACATAGGCCTGCGAATCAGGGCGTCCGTCCATCGTCTCGCCCTCGGCGATCACACCGATATTCTTGGGATTCGGATGCACCAGGTTCAAGCCATTGGGCAACCTTGCCCAGTAGTAGCTCTTGCCGTCGTTATTGAGCTGGGTCAGCGCTTCTTTAGCCGCTGCCTGCGCCTGCTCGCGCGTCAGGCGGCCTGCCAGTTCTTGCGCATGGAAATGCGCGACCAGGTGTTCGCCCATCTTGAGCATATTGATGATCTGGGCTTCGCGGTCATGCAGCATGGCATTGTGCAGCGTACGCAAGCTGGAGCCACCTAGCATGGCCATGGCCAGCAGTGCGGCGCCAACGAGTAACAGCAGGCGTTGAGAAACTTTCATGGGGTGTTCCTTGTTGTGCGCAAACGCGCGCAATCGCCCACGACAGGCGTGCCTGTCCCTGCCCGCCGCTGTAAGGGCGGGCGCTGGGCGGTGCGGCGGCGTTTTAGCGCTTGGGTTTGACTGCCAGATGCGGAATGAAATACTCAGGCCGCAGTTTGCGGGTGATTTCCAGCACCGGCAGCACATGATCGAGATGGCTGCGCATGGCGGCGACGGCATGCTGAGGATTGCCCGAAGCCACCGCTTCAACCACGCCGGCATGTTCGGCCATCACGTCGCTCATGCGTCCTTCCAATGGCAATGTCAGCTGGCGATAGCGGTCCATCTGGGTTTTCGCCTGCAGGATCATGGGCCAGACTCCCGGATAGCCTGACAACTCGGCCAGGGCCGCGTGGAAATTCTCATCGGTACGGTGAAATCCCCGGATGTCATTGCGTTCGATGCACTCGGCCTGGGCCGCCAGGATGGCACGCAGGCTGGCGATACCCTCGGGCGTCGCCCTTTCGGTGGCCTTTTCGATGATGGCCGTTTCCAGGGCACAGCGCACCAGCATGGCCTCCTCCAGCGAGTCGAGCGGGATGCGCGCGACAAACGTGCCCACGCGCGGCAATACCTCGATCAAGCCCTCTTCGGCGAGGCGCTGTACTGCTTCGTGCACGGGCGTGCGGCTGGTGCCCAGTTCATCGGCCAGGTCCTTTTCCACAATGCGGGTACCCGGCAGCATGCTCATGTCGACGATACGCTGGCGCAGCAGTCCGTAAATGCGGCGGGCGGCGCTGACACCGGTTTCGCCATCGGCGAGCGTAAAAGGAGACGTCGAATTCATAGACTGTGTAATGGTACGGCAAAGTTTGACAGGAATGATGATACCGCGTCCGCGTTCATCCGGCAGGCATTTCCGTGCGTGCGATGATGGCACCGCGCTGGCCGATCACGCGGGCGGCGAGCCGGTGTCCCGCACGCGCTGCCGCTGCCGGCGGCTGGCCCGCCAGACGCGCCGCCACATAGGCGGCGCCGAACGAGTCGCCTGCAGCCGTGGTGTCGACCACCTGCGCCACGGGCTCGGCGGCCACTTCCTGCAGCGTGTCCTGGTAGCTGACGATGCACGGCTGGGCTCCCCGCTTGAGCACGATCTCCGGCACACCCAGCGCGCGGGTACGGGCCAGTACCTGTGCCACATCGGCAGGCCCGTACAAGGCATCTTCATCGTCCAGCGTCAACAGGGCCAGTGACGACAGGCTCAGCACACGATGGTAGACCGAGGCGGCGGCATCGGCGCTTTCCCACAGGCGCGGGCGATAGTTGTTGTCGAAAATGATCTGGCCGCCTTGTGCATGACACTGCGCCAGCGTGTCCAGCAACAGTTCGCGGTCCGCCGGCGCCAGGATGGCCATGCTGATGCCGGACAGATAAACGTGGCGCGCACGGGCCAACTGCCGCAGGATGGCAGGCGCCTGGGGTCCGCGCATCCAGTGGCGCGCGGCCGAATCGCTGCGCCAGTAATGAAACTTCCGTTCGCCGTGCGCATCCGTCTCGATCAGATACATGCCGGGCAGCTTGTCGTCCAGACGTTGCACGCAGTGGGTATCGATGCCCTCCTCCTGCCAGCTGGCGTGCATGTCGTCCGACAGGCCGTCGACGCCCAGCGCCGTCACGTATGCCACCGCATGCCGGCGCGGATCGGCCAGGCGCGCCAGATACAGCGCCGCATTGAGCGTATCGCCGCCAAAACGGTAAGCCATGGCCTGCGTCCCGGCGCTGCGCTGCAGTTCGATCATGCATTCGCCGATGACGAAGATGGTTTGTGGTGCTTGCATTGCGATTATCTCCCAATTTTCCATCGATTCAGAGCGGCGCCGCGCTGGCCATCTTTCGGGATGCCGGCGCGGCGCGGTGCTACTCAGCCCGGCGCCGCGGCTTACTTCTTGTCCCAGGTCGAGCCAAACAGGTTCGACTGGCCGATGGCCGGGAAATCAACGAAGGCCTTGCTGCAGTCGACCACCTTGTCGACGTCCACTGCCTGCGTGGCCGTGCCGTTGACCGTCACGCGTTCAGCGGCATTGGCGAAAATAGGCAAATTGGTGCCCTTGATCGTCAGGTTCGCGTCCGACGACGTCATCGTCGTGCCGTTCGGCGCATCCGTCACCACGTTATTCAACGACATCACCAGAGGATACTGCGGATTGTCGAAACCGCCCGTATTGGCTTTGAAGCCCTGCAGCTTGATGGCCGTATTGCCCAGGATGCGCACGTTATCGAGCGTAATGTCGTGGAAGTTCGGGTATTGCGGACCCGCCGTCGGCAGCGCCTTGGTGCTGTAGTAGGTGGTAAACAGCAGCGCGTTCAAGGCATCGCGGATGCAGATATTGCGGTAGTGGACGTTGCTCACTTCGCCGCCGCGCGCATAGTCCGACTTGATGCGCAAGCCTTCTTCCGAATGCGTGAACGAATTGTCGTACACCTCGACGTTGGTCACGCCCGCATTCGTTTCACTGCCGACCGAAATCCCATGGCCCCAATAAATGTGGTTATGCGCGATCACGATACCGTGCTTGCGGTCCGAACGCACATCACGCTTGCCGTCGATGGCGAACAGGCCCGAGCCGGGCGGCGAGGGATTGGCGCTACCTTTCAGGGCCACGTCATCGTCCCCCGTGCTCACGAAATTGTAAGCGAAGACGAAGTTCTTCAGATAGCCGTCAAACGACATGGCACCCGTCGATGTGGTCTTGCTGCCGGTGGCCAGCTTGCCGGAGATGGCCTTGCCGGCCGCGCCCGGATCGAACGCGTCGGTGTTCTTGACGTTGTCCGCGTTATAGGTATCGCCGTTGTACAGCGGGTTGCCGTTGCCGGCCGGATTGGCGAAGGCCGCCAGGGTCGGCGTCTGCACTTTCACGCCCCACACGGTCAAGCCATCGACGCCGCTCGGCACGACGTGGAAGTTGGCGCTGTTGTTGAGCGAGATGCGGTACAGGGTCAGGTTTTTCGCATAGTTGAACACCATCATGCGGAAGTTCGACTGCGAGCCCGTGCCCGTCACGCCGTTCTGCACCATGTTGCCCAAGAAGGCCAAGTCCCACCAGCTCATGTTGCGTGCCGACGATTTCGAGTCGACGACGGTGCCGCCGTTATCGCACGACACGCCGTCCGCCGCCTGCTTGCCCGTGGCGTACATGGCATAGGTGTTCGAGCAGGTCATGTCGACCTTCATCAGCGGATACAGCTTGTTGGTGGTGACGATTTCCGCATACGCGCGGCTGTCGATCGAACCATCGCCCATGACGGCCGAGTTGACCAGATTGTTACCGTTGATCAGCGCCGAGCAGTTGCCCGAGCTGCCGGCCTTGGTCGAGCTGACAGCCGTGTTGCCGCAGTACGGACCGGCCGGATTCGGCGAATACGCGGTCACGTCGCGCGAGGCGTACAGGGTCACGCCCTTGTCGATCCACAGGGTCACGCCCGATGGCAGGGTCAAGGGACCGCTGATGAAGCCATCGCCCACGCCCGAGCCGTTGACCACCAGGCGCACGGCAAACTTGCTGCCGCGGTATTCCGGCTTGGCCAGTTCCTCACCCGTGACGCCGGCGATATTCACGTTCTTGACGTTGGCGGCCTGTTGCGCGGCCGTGGCGGCGGCATCGGCGGCGGCGATCTTCGCGCCCACTTCGGCATCGACGGCGGCGCCGCAGGCGTCGAGCGCTGCCTGGATGCGGGCCTGGTCAGGATTGGCCGTGGCCGTGGTGACGACGACGCCGACGCCCGGCTTCGACGGGTCGGCTTCCGGCGGCAGCGAGCCGTCCGGACGGCGCACCAGGTTCGGCGATGCTTCGAGCGTGGCGCACACTTGCGTGTCTTTCGGCAGGGTCGGTTCGGCCGGCAGGTCCGGATCGAACGACGTCGTGCCAACTTGGTAGACGCTGCCCGGGGTATAGCTGGTGGCGGTTTCGCCCTTGGTGTCGCCACCACCGCCGCAGGCAGCCAGCATGACGGCCAGCGGCAGGGCGACGCATGCCTGCGTCCAGCCAGTATTAAGTTGTTTGATACCTGACTTCATGTATGTATCTCCTGATGGAAGCGCGCTCTGAGGCGCGCTGTATGCCGGCTTGCGCCGGCTTCTTTTTAAAAACAAGGTTTAAAAGCGGGCGATCAAGCCGATGCCGAAGGCGCGTGGCGAATTACCGGGCGCCAGGAAGGCGTCGTCCGTACCCGCCTTGTTACTGTGCAGCGGCGACTGGCCCAAGTTGACGTTTTGCTGCGACTTGTTGTTGATGCGCGTGAAGTACACATAGGGCATGAACTGTTCATCGATCTTGTAGGTCGCGCCCAGCGATACTTGCGTGGCGCCGAAGTCGTCGGGACGGCCAAAGGTGGTGTTGTCGAGCTTGCCCAGCTTGCCGGCGGCCAGCATCACCGTGGTGTCGTAGCCCACTTCCTGCGTGAGCGACGCCATTACCGAGCGCTGCTTCATGCTGCCCGTTTGCAGGGCCGTGTAGATATTGCCCGGCGTCGGCAGCGACTGCAGCGCGTAGCCGTAGCTGCCCGACTCAAAGCCCAGGCCGACCGAGGTTTTGGTCGGGAATTTGTAGGTCGCCAGCACCTTGTAGAACGAGGTGTTCACGCCGCTCACCGAGGTATTGCGCATGCCGAAACCCTTCGACAGGTTTTCCACGTCCACGCCCGTGTTTTGCTGGCGGTCATAGCCGGCGCCGATGGAGAACGCGCCGATGCTGTATTTGGCGGCCAGCGAGTAGCGCGCGCGGTCGTCGCCGGTATCGCGTACTTCATCGAAGCCGTAGGAAGCGCCGGCCTGGAAGCCGTTCCATTGCGGCGTCAGGTAGTGCGCCGAATTCTTGTAGCGCGCTTCGCCGCGGCCGAACAGACTGTCGGCATTGCCGCTCAGCTGAGCCGAGGTGTTGTTCCACACGTCCAGACCCTGCACCGTCAGACCCAGGTTGCCGCCCAGGGCGCCGCCCGAACCGACCAGGCTGCGGTAGACGGAATCGTTATTGCCGATCACGAAGCGACCGAAGCGCTTGCTCTCGATACCGACGAAGGTATTGCGCGATTCGATGGTCGATGATTTGCCCTGGCCATTGATGCCGCCTTCGTCAAAGTTGTTCAGACTGCCTTCGATCTGCCACAGGCCGCGCACGTCGCCCTTGATGCCGATCGAGCCGGCAAAGCCGATGCGTGAATTGCCGTCCGACACGCGGCCACGGCTGCCGTAGGGGGTGGGGCCGCCTTCGGCTTTCACCGATTCGATCTCGCCGTTCAGGAAGCCGTAGATGCGCGTTTCGACATGGCGGTTTTCCAGGATGCCTTCGGCCAGCGCGCTGCCGGACAAGGCCGCCAGGATCGCTGCCGCCAGGACACGGCGGGTGCAACGGTTGTTCAGTGGTGTCATGTGCTTCTCCTCTTCTCGCGCCTTGATTGGCGCATATGTATAAACATCAAAAAAACAGCTCCCCGCCGCACCGCGTGGTGCAGGAAACAACGGGGGGAAACAGGGAGGGTTGGCCGTCAGGTAAAGGCTGGCTTACCCAGCGGCACGGCTGGCGTCATCTTTTCGCGTATCAGCATGCACACCACGACGGCGGCCACCAGGTCGAATACGGCCAGCAGCATGAACAGCGGGCTGTAGCCGACCAGGGTCACCAGCACGCCGAACACCAGCGTGAAGATCGTCGCGCCCAGGTAGCCGGACATGCCGGCCAGCCCCGTCGCGGTGGCCACTTCGTTCTTGCCGAAGACATCGGAGGTGATCGAGTACAGCGCGCCCGATAAAGTCTGGTGAGCGAAGCCACCCACACACAGCAGAGCGATGGCCGCGTACGGGCTGGCCACCAGGCCGATGCAAGCCGGGCCGATCATGCAGACGGCACCGACGATGACCACCAGCTTGCGCGAAGTGAACAGCGATACCTTCCAGTATTTGTGGAACCACGGGCTCAGGTAGCCGCCCAGCACGCAGCCGATGTCGGCGGCCAGGAACGGCAGCCAGGCGAACATGGCGATTTCCTTGATGTTCATGTGGCGCTCGGTGGCCATGTACAAAGGAATCCATGCATTGAAAGTTTGCCAGGCCGGCTCCGACAGGAAGCGGGGAATGGCGATGGCCCAGAAATTACGGCTGCGCACGATCTGGTGCCAGCGCGCCTTCGGCGCCACGCCGTTGCCGGACGCGTCGCTCTGCTCCTGGCCTTCCAGGATGAAGTCGCGCTCCTTGTCGGTCAACAGCTTCTGGTCGCGCGGATGCTTGTAGAAGGCCAGCCACAGTCCCGTCCAGACGATGCCGATGGCACCGACGATGACGAAGGACATTTGCCAGCTGCCGTGCAGGATGGTCCACACCACCAGCGGCGGCGCGCACAGGGCGCCGATCGAGGAGCCGATGTTGAACCAGCCGATGGCGATCGAGCGCTCCTTGGCAGGAAACCACTCGGTGGTGGCCTTCACGCCGGCGGGAATGCCGGCCGCCTCGGTCAGGCCCAGCATGCCGCGGAACAGCGCCATGCTTTGCCAGCCCGTTGCCATGGCCGCGCAGGCGCAGGCCACGGACCAGGCCAGCGCAAATACTGCGAAGCCAAGCTTGGTGCCGATGGCGTCGATCACATAGCCGGCGATGGGCTGCATCAGCGCGTAGCAGACCTGCCAGGCCACCACGATGTACGAATATTCCTGCGTGGTGATATTGAGCTCGCTCATCATCGTTGGCGCCGCCACCGACAAGGTATTGCGCGCCAGGTAATTGACGATCAGTCCGGCCGTGACCAGGCCGACCATCCACCAGCGCATGCCGCGTATTTTAGTCATATTGTCTCCCTCTATCCATCCAAGGCGGCGCAGCTGCGCCGCCACTTTTTGGGCCGTTCAGCCTTCCTGGGGAAGTGCCTTCGGCCTCGGTTTTTATGGGTGCTGCGGTATTGCCGTAGTGCGGTAATGCAGTTGCGGTGCGGCTGTCCTACAAGGCCTGCAAGGCGCCGCGCATGCCCTGCGAAGCGATGTTCTGCAGGGCCGTGGCCACGGCTTGCGCCAGGCCTGGCACCGCGTTCATGTCGCGGCCCCACACGTTTTCCTGCGCCAGCCAGCGCTGCGCCAGCTGTTGCAAGCCCAGCCGGCCGGCATCGACATCGGCCCAGCCCTGGCCGAACCACGCCAGGGTGGCCGCATCGTCGGACAAGGCAATGACGTCGCCGCGGTACAGGCGCATGGTGGCAGCCAGTGCCAGCACCAGGCGCAGCGGCAATCGTCCATGCATTTCCGCATAGCGCAGCAGCTGCGGCGCGATGCGGGCGGCGAACTTGCTCCAACTGTTGAGGGCGATGGACGCCAGGCGGTGCTGTATGTAAGGGTTACGGAAGCGCAGCAGCACGTCGCGCGCAAACTGCTGCAATTCATCCTGCGGCAGTGGCAGCGCGGGGATGATTTCCTGGGCGAGAGTATCGGACAGATAGCCACCGACCTGCGCGTCGTTGACGGCCTCCCCCACAGTTCCCAGGCCAGCCAGCAGGGCCACGGGCACCAGCGCCGTGTGGCCGCCGTTGAGGATGCCCACCTTGCGCTTTTTATAGGGCGCGATATCGTCGACCAGCAGGATGTTCAAGTCAGCACCCGCCAGTTTCAATTCATCGGCCAGCGACGCCGGGCCTTCGATGGCGAACAAATAGTAATATTCGGCGGCCACCATGAACTGGTCGCGATAGCCGAGCTGCGCCTCGATGACGGCGGCATCCTGCGGATAGCCGGTGACGATGCGGTCGACCAGCGTCGAGCAAAAGACGCAGGCGTTGTCGAGCCAATCGGCAAAGCCCGCGTCGAGCTGCCACAGGCGCGCGAAGTGCAGCACGGCCGCCTTCAAAGCCGGGCCATTCTGTTCGATCAGTTCGCACGGCAGCAGCACCACGCCTTTTGTACGGTCGCCCTCAAAATACGCGTAGCGGTCGGACAGCAGGCGTGCCAGCTTGGCGGGAAAACTCGATGGCGGCGCATCATCGAAGGCATCGCCGTCGTTGGTGACGATGCCCGCCTCGGTGGTGTTCGAGACGATGAAGCGCAGTTCGGGCAGGCTGGCCAGCGCCAGGTAGTCGCCATACATGCTGGCCGGATCGATTTCGCGCTGCACGCAAGAGATGGTGCGGCAGGTGCTGACGGCATGGCCATTTTCGTCAAGGCCGCGCACGACAGTGGTAAACAGGCCGTCCTGGACGTCGAGCAGCGGCGAGCCGCTGCCGCCGCGCGGGCGCACCACGACCACGCCCGCATTCAGGCCGCTGCGTTCATTGAGCAGGTCGACCTGCCAGTCAAAAAAACCGCGCATGAAATTGCCCTGGCCGAATTGCAGGATCTTGATCGGCAGGTCGAACGGTGTACTGCGGCGCAATGCTTGCATGAGAATGTCGTTCACAGTGAAATGTCGCGTTTCCAGAAAATGAAGTCGTACTGCTGCAGGCGGTCGGCCTTGGCCGCGTACTTGCCGCCGGCGGTCGCCACCACCATGTCGAACAGGCCGTTGGCCACGTCCGGCAATGGCGTGCCGTCGATGACGGGGCCGCAGTCGTAGTCGATCAGGTCCGACAGCTTTTTCGCCACCCGCGTATTGCTGGAAATCTTCAGCACCGGCACGATCGGATTGCCCGTCGGCGTGCCCAGGCCCGTGGAAAACAGCACCACGTTGGCGCCCGAGGCGACGATGCCCGTCACCGATTCGACGTCGCCACCCGGCGTGCACAGCAGGGACAAACCTGGTTTCGGGCTTTGCTCGCCGTAATCGAGTACCGAGACGATGGGCGAGGTACCGCCCTTCTTTGCCGCGCCGGCCGATTTCATCGCGTCGGTAATCAGACCGTCGCGGATGTTGCCAGGGCTGGGGTTATCGGCGAAATGCGTGCCGACCGCCTCGGCGCGCGCTTCGAAGTCGCGCATCAGGCCCAGGAAGCGGCGCTTGTCGTCGTCGTTTTCGCAGCGCTCGATCAGGTTCGCCTCGACACCGCACAGTTCCGGGAACTCGGCCAGGATGGAGGCACCGCCCACGGCCACCACCATATCCGACACCAGGCCCATGGCAGGATTGGCGGAAATGCCGGAAAAGCCGTCCGAGCCGCCGCACTTGACGCCGATCTTCAGGTGCGACAGCGGCACCGGCTGGCGCACCACCTTGTTCGCTTCCTTCAATTGCGCCAGGGTGTCCGTCAGCACGGCCTTCATCATGGCGTCTTCGCTATCCCATTTCTGCTGTTCGTAGATCAGGCAGGGCTTGTCAAAATGCGGGTTCTGTTTGGCCAGCGCGTCCTGGAACATGGCGATCTGCGCATTCTGGCAACCAAGGCTGAACACCGTGATGCCGGCCACGTTCGGATGGTCGGCGTAGGCAGATAAAATCTTGCACAGTGAGCGCGCATCGGCGCGCGTGCCGCCGCAGCCGCCGTTGTGCGTGATGATGCGCACGCCGTCCAGATTCGGAAACGGGCGCACGACGGGCTTCGGCGCTTCCATGTCTTCGCCCAGCAGCGACAAGGTGAACGAAGCGAGGTCGTTGCGCGTATAGCCGAGCGGCGCTTCAAGCGCGTTGCGCAAGTGCTCGACGTTGCGGTTTTCGCAGAAGACGAGGGGGAAAATCAGCCAGTAATTGGCCGTGCCGACGCGACCGTCGGCGCGCACCACGCCGGGGAAGGTGGCGCCGTCAAA
The DNA here is from genome assembly GCF_002735765.1 of Janthinobacterium sp. BJB304. Taxonomy (NCBI): domain Bacteria; kingdom Pseudomonadati; phylum Pseudomonadota; class Betaproteobacteria; order Burkholderiales; family Oxalobacteraceae; genus Janthinobacterium; species Janthinobacterium sp. BJB304. The sequence continues at coordinate 98,019 of NZ_PDZN01000020.1, read as the reverse complement.
CCGCGCCACGTCAGGCGGCGTCCAGGTGTAGGGCGCTTGCGCTTCCAGCGCCACTTCGGCCGCGTAATGGTGCAGGTTGTCCGTAGTCACGGCTTCGCCGCGGCGGATATCCACCGTGGCCTTGCCGACGGGGACGCCGTACAGGCGCAGGATATCGCCGGCCGCGAAAGCGCGGCGGGACAGCTTGTGCTTGGTTTTGACGGCGCTGCTGATGAGGATGGACTCGCCTTCCCAGTTCACCACTTCCCCAGCGGCCAGGTCGGACAAGGCGACCAGCATGTCGTCGTCTGGATGGATACACAACACTTTTTGCATGACTATTTCCTGGCGGCAGCTGAGGGATTACAGTTGAAAATATTTTTGAGCGTTTTCGTAGCAGATGCCGCGCACGATGGTGGCCAATGCCTCGAAATCGTTCGGGTATTCCCCGCCGTGCACCCATTCGCCGATCTGGCGGCATACCAGGCGACGGAAGTAGTCGTGGCGCGGGTAGGAAGCGAAACTGCGCGAATCGGTCACCATGCCGACGAACACGCCCAGCACGCTGTGATTGCCGAAGCCGACCAGTTGCTGCAGATTGCCTTCCTTGTGGTCGTTGAACCACCAGGCCGGGCCGAACTGCAGCTTGCCTGCCACCGTGCCGTCCTGGAAGTTGCCCACCATCGTAGACAACACTTCATTCATGTTCGGGTTCAGGCAGAACAGCATGGTTTTCGGCAGGCGGTCGTCCAGATCCAGGGCGTTGAGCAAGGAGGCCAGGCCGGCGCTGCAGCCCATGTCCGAGATCGAGTCGTAGCCCGTGTCCGGCCCCAGCAAGCCGCGCATGCGGTCGTTGTTGTTACGTTGCGCGCCGATGTGCAGGCACATGGTCCAGCCGTAGTTCGCGTACACGCGGCCGATCGCCTCGAGCAGACCGCGCAGGTACAAGCCATTTTCCACGTCGCTGAGCAAGGTGCCTTGCAGGCGCTTGGCGAACAACGCTTCGAGTTCCTCGGCGCTGGCCGCCTGCACGGGCAAGGTCACGTCGACGGCGTGGTCCGAGATGCGCGCACCGCGCGAGTGGAAGAATTCCACGCGCACGGCCAGCGCGGCGATCAGCGAGGCAAACGAGGTGACGGGAACATCGGCCACTGCGCTCAGGCGCTGCAGGTACTCGGGGAAGCGCGGCTGGTTGATGCGCATGGCCTTGTCCGGACGGTAGGCGGGCAGGACGCGCGTCTTCAGGCCGGAGGCGGCGATTTGCGCATGCTGCAGCAGGTCGTCGGCCGGATCGTCGGTGGTGCAGGCGATTTCCACGCCCGCCTGTTCCAGCAGCGACCAGGTGTCCATCGTTGCCAGCATGGCGTTGGCCTGTTCCCAGATGGCGTCCGCATTCGCTTCATTGATCAACAAATCGATATTGAAGATGCGGCGCAGTTCCAGATGGCTCCAGTGGTGGATCGGATTGCCGATGGCCAGTGGCAGCACCTTGCAGAAGGCGCGGAATTTCTCCTGGTCCGAGCGCGCGCCCGTGATGAACTCCTCGGCCACGCCAGCCGTGCGCATCAGGCGCCATTTGTAGTGGTCGCCCGCCAGCCACAGCTCGGCGATGTTGCGGAAGGTCTTGCGGCTGGCGATCTCGCCCTGCTGCAAATGCGAGTGGTAATCGATGATCGGCAGGTCGGCCGCCACTTCGTGGTACAGCTTGCGGGCCGTGTCGGTGGTGAGAAGAAAATCCTGATTCATGAACTCGGTCATCGTAGCTATCTCCTTGCTGCGCGCGACGGGCATCGCGCTGTGTTTTTGTCGTGGCACCAAACTGGCGCGCTCTGATATATCAGAATAGTAAATGTAATATATCAGTAAAGGCAAGCAGAAATATCAAGAGGGAAAAATGTGAAGAGGAGGAAACAACAACAACTTGAAAAATTGCGGGGATCGCTGAGCAACTCGGTGAATCGCGCGAAAATGGCACCCTACCGTATGTCAGGTTGGCCGCAGGCAGCGGCTACGTCAGCATCTTCGTTGTGTCGACCTTAGCAAACGATCATCTATGACAAAGAAGATATCTTGAGCACGCACTATCGCTGCTGAATGCAACACGCGCGTCCATTCCGCTTAAACAGGTCCCCGACCCTGGCATCGCAAGCTCCCGTTCGGTCAACGTGGCCGTCCTTCGCGTCTCTGTGTCGGTTTGTCAGATTCATGGCTTCTCACACAAACTACCATTTAGTAGGTATAGTATTGGAAATAATTTAAAGTTGAGAATTGATCAGCAAGTAAGCGTGCGACGTATGAAATTCAACAAACTTGCTTGTCTGCTTGCGATAACGATACGGGAAATTGACGACTATAAAGGGCAGTTAATTGATGAAACATTACGACTATATTGCAATAGGTGGTGGTAGCGGCGGGATCGCCTCTGTTAATCGCGCCGCCATGCACGGCATGAAATGCGCCGTGATCGAGGCGAAGGACATTGGTGGCACCTGCGTCAACGTCGGCTGTGTGCCAAAAAAGGTGATGTGGTACGCGGCGCAGATCGCTTCAGCGATTCACACCTACGGACCCGATTATGGTTTTGACGTCAATGTCGACAATTTCAATTGGCAAAGGTTGATTGCGAATCGGACGGCCTATATCGAACGTATCCGTGCTTCCTACAACAACGTTCTCGGTAAAAACCAAGTGGACGTGATCCGGGGTTTCGCCACATTCATCGACTCCCATACTGTCGAAGTCAACGGTGAACGATTGACAGCGGACCATATACTGATCGCGACCGGCGGTTTCCCCAGTTATCCCACAATTCCCGGCGCACAATACGGTATTGATTCTGACGGATTTTTCGCACTGGATGCCTTGCCGCAGCGAGTCGCAGTGGTGGGGGCCGGTTACATCGCAGTAGAAATTGCGGGCGTTCTCAATGCCCTGGGTGCCGAAACGCACCTGTTTGTTCGAAGGCATGCCCCATTACGAGGTTTTGATCCACTTCTCGTTGAGACGCTGGTCGAAGTAATGCAGGCTGAAGGGCTCAATCTGCACAACAACGCCGTGCCAAAATCCGTGGATAGAAACGCGGATGGCAGTCTGACCCTGACGTTGGAGGATGGGCGAACCCAAACTGTGGATTGTCTAATCTGGGCCATTGGCCGCAAGCCGGCCACCGACAAGCTCAACCTCGCACGTGCTGGCGTCACTATCAGCGAGCAGGGTTACATCATTGTTGACAAGCTGCAAAACACTAGCGCTGCGGGGGTCTACGCGGTGGGCGACAACACCGGCCGGATTGAACTGACACCTGTCGCAGTTGCTGCTGGCCGGCGCCTGTCCGAACGCCTGTTCAACAACAAGCCTGATGAACATCTCGATTACAGCAACGTCCCTACCGTGGTGTTTAGCCACCCGCCCATCGGCACAGTTGGACTTACGGAACCCGAGGCCCGTGTGCAATTTGGTGATAGCGCTGTCAAGATATATCAATCTGCGTTCACTTCCATGTATACCGCACCGACCCATCATGCACAGCCTTCGCGCATGAAACTCGTGTGTATCGGCGCGGAGGAAAAAATTGTTGGCATCCACGGCATCGGCATCGGCATGGATGAGATCCTACAAGGATTTTCCGTGGCCTTGAAGATGGGTGCGACCAAACGCGACTTCGACAATACAGTGGCTATCCACCCTACTGCTGCCGAAGAGTTCGTAACCATGAAGTAATGGCGCGTCGAGCGCCAACACCACGCACTGGCGCTGGGCGACACCGGCTCGCTAATCTCCCTCTTCATCCTGTGCTAGATGGATTGCCGTATCGGTACCGCGTTGCCGTTTGCTCCGCACCTGAATAAGTGCGCCAGCCAAATGGCAGCTACCTGATGATGTTCGACCCATGCCACGCAGGCAGCTGGCGCAGCCTCTATCAACAAGGACGCCTCGGCGTGCCTGCGTTGATGCGCGACGATGGCCTCTTGCCGGTGGTGCTGGCGCCCACTGCGCCGGCGCCAGGCAACGCCACCATCGATGTGGGCGGGACGATCATGCTTGAGCTGGGCCAGCTCCACGTGTGCATCGAAGGCCAGCCCAACGCGGCCGCGCTGGCGCAGGTGCTTGATCGGGTGCTGCGATGATCGGCCTGCCGGCCGGAATCCAGATCGTCAGGTGCCGCTCTTAGCCAGACATGAGTTCGGTATAGCCGTAGTAGACCGCGTCTTCGGCGAAGTCGGGCGGTACGAGGGGATAGCTATCCGCGTTGATGTAACGCCATTGAACCACACGGTTATCCTTGCCTCGATAGGCAGAGTCCAGAACAATTCCATCTTCTGGCGGATAGTAGTGGATGGAAGATAGTCCCCTTCCGTGCTTGCCTTTGAACGGCCCGATCAGATACCAGCTATTGATGTACACGCGGTTGGCGAATTCACCGCCACGGCCCAGCACACGGCCGACTCGTTTGCGCATGGTGGCGGCATTAACCACAGGGATTTGGCCGACGCCAGAGTTGAATAACCTCTCGCGGTTACGGCAATAGTTCTGGGAGACGTCCTTGGAGAGGCGCAAGATCACGGTTGATAAACTTGGCGCTACGTTCCGCGATCCCGCCTTCGTTGCGACCAGGTGTAGCGCTTATCTAAGGTGATGATTTGATCTTCTGAGGAGGCGCGCACTTTGGAGGCGTCCCTCCCGCCATAGTGCATGCTTGTGCCGTGCCGTCGTGGAGATATAAAACCTATCAATCAACACTGCGCCAGACGTCTGAATCCCATTCTAGCCGTGTTTATCTGCCTTTGTCTCCGGCAACTCAGACCGGGTGAAACTCTTGCCGTCGAAGTGAAGAATCTCGCCACCCAAAGACTGCACTGGGCTGTTCTCTACCTCATCGTGGCAAATATGAACTTCGCACCCGGCATATCGACCATAGTTTTTAGTGATCCTTGGTAGCACGTGGTGCGCCCCCATGAAATTGTCGCTGCATCAGAACTTTAGCCTCCGCGAGAGCATCGTTCACCTTTGTAGCTACATCCGGAGTGACTCCCGTGCCCTCCCAGTTTGTACGGGTAATTGAGCTGACCGGGCGCTTGCTTGGGATAAAGATAGCTAAATGCTCGCTGAGACGATATGGGCGCGAAGCGTTGGCGCCGCCCCAAGTGCGTTCCCCGATCACCTTGGCGCGTTTCAGCGCCTGCATTTGGTACGCAAATGATTCGGCGGCGGACTTCGTATCGGGGCCTGTCAAGATGAGGACCGGCTTCTTGCCCCCATAGCGTTTGCCGTCGAGCTTATCCTGCGTCCAATACTGCGTGGTGATACCGGTCGCACGTTCCCAGATGTCGTTGAGGCGGGTGCGCCCGTCAACAAGATAACTGATCAGTAGCGCCACTGAGTCTTCCCCGCCACCGCCGTTGTTGCGCAGATCGATGATGAGGCCATCGGTGTTAGCGAGTTTATTCATCGCTGTGGCGAACTTGTCGGATACAAGGAAAATCGGCCCGAATGAGGAAATCTCCAGGTAGCCGATATTGGGACTAAGATGATCGACCTTTTCCACGCCAAGGTTTGATGCAAGAACCCTTTCAAGCACGGCAGGCGGCACTTGTTTTTCCCATTCCGCCCGCGTCTGTGGTGGCGGCGGCATTGCATCATCGGGCGGCACCGGCTGGGCACTGACATCGATGAACATATGCTTGTCGTGGATAACGCCATCAATGTCATCGAATAGCTGTTTGGCGAGTTGTTGACCGTCTGTGACCCTATCGTACTTGCCCTCGCGCAGATGCTGGCGCAAGACAACCTCGACTTGTTTGGCTTTGTCTGGAAAAACGTAGTGGGAATTGAGCTTGGCAATCAGCGTATCGATGACCTCCAACCGGACTGCCGGATTGACCTCCACTGTCGGCGCCACCGGGGGGGTAGCTGCGATTGCCCCTGTCACGGTCAGTAATAACAAAGCTAGGGAGACTATCCATTTATTTTTCATTATTTTCCTTTTTTTAAATATGATTAAATGATTAACTGCGAACTGAACCAACAAATCCGCCGTCGTTACGGAGGCGGCCAATCGGCAGGGAGGCTTTAACATCCTTGCTACATCTGACGGAACTGCTTGGTAAATCCCTCACTAACGGTCAAGCGCTCGGTCCGGCCTTTCAGGATGACCTCCAGCCCAGGGCCGCTGCGCACCCCGGATTCACTGCGTTCAATCCGGTCAATGGCCTGCAGATTGACGACGGCACTGCGGTGGATTTGCGTGAACAACTGAGGGTCCAGTTGCTCGAGCAGGGACTTGAGAGGCAACCGAATCAGCGAATCGCCGTGGTCCGTCACCACCCGCGTGTACTTTTCGGTCGACTGGAAGTACAGCACTTCGCTCACCATCACCAGTCGCACCGAACTGCCGCTTGAGGCCTTGATCCACTTGAGGTACACCGGTGCGCTCTCCTGTTCAAAGAGCTGTTCCCACACGGCCGGCGGCGGGCTTGCGGCCGTGCGCGATTTCAGACGACGGATCGTCTGCAGCAGGCGTGAGGTCGTCACCGGCTTGACCAGATAGTCGGACGCGCCGGTATCGAAAGCGGCCAAGGCATAGTCCGCATACGCTGTAACGAACACTACCTGGCACGACTCGGGAATATGGCGCGCCACCTCCATGCCGTTCAGGCCGGGCATCTGTATGTCCAAGAATACGATGTCCGGTTTCAGTACGTCGATGCTTGCCACCGCGTCGATGCCGTTTTCGACCTGGCCGGCGATTTGCAGTTCGGGCCACAAGGCGTACAGCTGGTCCACCAGCTCCGCCCTTAGCAGAGGCTCGTCCTCGACGATCAGAGCGCTTGGCATCAGGCGTGGCTCCCGACAATAGGCACCGTCAACACTGCGCATACACCTTGTCCGTCGCCAGGCTCCACAAAAAGGCTAGCCTCCCGCCCATATAGCAGCAGCAAGCGCTCTGTAATATTCGCCAACCCTGTTCCTTGCCCGGATTGTTCGGTTAAGCCGACCCCGTCATCGACAACAGACACGCTCAGCAGCCCGTCCGTGCTGTCGCTTTTGTGCCTTACGTTGATGGTAATCAGGCCGGGTCGGCTGGCCCGCTCCAAACCGTGTTTGATGGCGTTCTCCACAAGCGAGATCAGCATCGCCGGCGGGAACGGCAGGCTGCGCAATTCCTCGGCCACTTCGACAGCGTAGCGTAGGCGCGTGCCCATGCGAATGCGCATCACCGCCAAGTAGTCGCTAACAAGATCCATTTCTCGTCCCAGGGTCGAGGACACCGAGCGCATATCGGGCATCGCGTTTTGCAGGTAGCCGACCAGATGGTCGAGCATCTCTTGCGCGGCCCGCTGGTCGGTGCGGATCAGATACTTTAGATTTGCCAGGGTATTGAACAGGAAGTGCGGCTCTACCTGGGCCTGCAAGGCTGAAAGGCGCGCCTGCAGAGAGGTGCGTTCCAGCTCGCGCTCACGCCGAGCCGCATTTAGCGCGCTTGCATGGCGCGCGAGGTGCTGTTGCAGTTGGGTAGACACCATCTCGGCAGTCTTTAGTGACTCACCCTGCTGGATCGCGAACCAAGCCAGGCCAGGTCGGCAGCGCAGCTCAATGTCGCAGCTGGGGCCCAAATCGGACGATATTCTCACCTCGACATGGCGCCCCAGCACCAACGGGCGCCAGCGACCCAGCACGATCCGGCCCTTGAAAGGGTCGTGAAAAAACGCAGGCGGACCGGAGTAGCCAAGTGCCATGCCGAGCGCCAGCCCCGATAGGGACTCAGTGCACAGGTCAAAGGTGGTGTAGGGATTGAACGGCGCATGGATGCGACGCGTAACCATGGAAGCCATCGCCTCGACACTCAGCGCCTTGCGCTCTTCGCCCAGCCGCGCTAGAAAGCTGCGTGCGATCCCATTAGACATCAGCGCGAGCCAGACCATCACCGCCGCTACAACGCCGCTGACAATGTACGGAGTCAGCTTGCGGGTCTCCATTTCGCCCGGCGCGGCCGGGGTGTGGTTCAGCCAGAGCGGAAGCAGCGCGATCGCCAGCGACAGGAACAAGAGTGAACCGGCGTTTAAGCGCAGCGCAGACTGCAGCAAGTAGCGGCGCACAAGGTGGCGGTCGTGCTTGACTTCCGATACGGGAGGCGCGTTGAATGGCAAAAATGGGGGAGAACTCATTAAATTCCTTGTGTTTAACTCGCCCCCATTCTAGCGGCACGGACGCCCGTATCTTCTCCCATGCGACGAACGCCTACAAATCGCGGAGGAAACCGGCGCTGGCGGGATGGACGCCGTGGATAGAGTCGCTGCCGGGCTCAACGATTTAGAAGGACATATGCATGAACCCAGATGGGTGGAGCGGAGCAACAGGGATAGCGTCCAATTACATATTCTGAGCACGGTCCTCGGTTCTTTCGAAAGTGTCCATCGTGGCACTGCGAAACAAAACATGCAGCGTCATACCTAGATAACGATTTGCACGGTTCACACAAAACAAATTCAAAGTCTGCTTGACAAGCCTACCTACTAGATGGTAGACTTATTTCGAGCTTGGTATTTATCCCGGCAATTATCCGGCGCCCCGGCGCTCCAGACCCCTTTGCGAGGCATCTAATGAATCAACTGTTTACTTCTTATGACCTGTCCGGCATTTCCCTGGCTAACCGCGTCGTAATGGCGCCGATGACGCGCACGCGCACCCTCGAAAACAATCCGGATGCACTCACGGCGTTGTATTACGCCCAGCGCGCCTCGGCTGGTCTCATCATCACCGAGGGCTTGCCGGTCTCCGATGAAGGCCGCGGCTATTTGTACACGCCGGGCATCTATAGCGAAACCCAGGGCCGGGGCTGGCGTCCGGTCACCGATGCCGTGCATGCCAAGGGCGGCAAGATCTTCGCCCAGCTGTGGCACGTGGGCCGCATGTCGCACGTGTCGATCCAGCCGGGCAATGTGGCGCCCGTCGGACCCAGCGCCGTGGCGGCGGAAAACACCACCGTCTATGCCTGGATCGAACCGGGCAAGGCTGGTCCGGTACTGCCCAGCGTGCCGCGCGCACTGACGGTTGATGAGATTGCGCGAGTCACCGCCGACTTCGTGCATGCAGCAAAAGTCGCTATCGACGCTGGCTTTGACGGGATCGAGATCATGGCCGCCAACGGCTTCCTGTTCGACCAGTTCCTCAGCAGCGCCGTCAATACGCGCACCGACCAGTACGGCGGCAGCATCGCCAACCGCCAGCGCTTTTTGCTGGAAACGATCGACGCCCTGTCGGCCGCCATCGGCAGCAGCAAAGTCGGGGTGCGCTTCTCGCCATACGGCCGGCTGTACGACATGCGCGCCTATGCGGATGAAGCGCAAGTCTGGAAGAGCGTGGCCGCTGAGCTCAGCGTTCGAAACCTGGCGTATGTGCATTTGAATTATCAGCCGACCATCACGGCGGCGGAAGTTCCGGAAGGCTTTGGTGCGCATTTCCGCAAAGCCTACCAAGGCACCCTGATCGGCGCGGGCGGCTTCACGCAGGAACTGGCACGTAGCGAACTGGAAAAAGGCGACCTCGACCTCATCGCCTTCGGCATGCCATTCATCTCCAATCCGGATCTGGTGGAGCGCATGCAAAACAGCTGGCCGCTGGCCGACAGCGACCGTTCGACCTATTACGGTGTCAGCGGCGCCCTGTCCCAGGGCTACACCGACTACCCAGTTTATAACGCCGCATCAAGCCGTTAAAACAGATGCTGACCGTGCCCCAGATGCGGTCAGCACATTTTGATCCAGTACTTCCCTCATCCTCATGGAGTTCCAACATGCATACATTCACCAATAAGGTCGCTATTGTCACCGGAGGAAGCTCCGGTATCGGTAAAGAGGTCGCCAAGCGGTTAGTAGCGGCCGGCGCATCGGTGGTCATCGGCGGCAGAGATACCGCCAAGCTGGCGCAAACCGCCGACGAGATCGATCCCAGCCATCAGCGCGTGCGTTGCCATACCGGCGATATCAGCTTGCCGTCCACGGCACAAGGCCTGGTGGACACGGCAATAGCAGCGTTTGGCGGCGTTGATATCCTGATCAACAACGCCGGCGTGTTCCAACCCAAGTCCTTTCTGGAAGTGACGCCCAAGGAATACGATGGTTTTCTCGACATTATCCTGAAGGGAAAATTTTTCATGGCGCAAGCTGCCGCCAAGGCGATGCTGCAGCGCGGCGGCGGCGTCATCGTGCAAACCGGCTCCATGTGGGCTACGCAGGCGATTGGCGCCACCCCATCGGCCGCCTACTCGGCCGCCAATGCGGGCGTACACGCTCTGACCCGCAACTTGGCCATCGAGCTGGCCGGCGCCAACATCCGCATCAATACCGTGGCCCCCGCTGTGGTGGAAACGCCCATCTTCGGCACCTTCATGGACGCTGAACAGGTGAAGGCGGCCTTGCCAGGATTTGACAGTTTCCATCCGCTAGGCCGCAACGGTCAGCCGCGCGATGTCGCTGAAGCCATGCTGTTCCTGGCGTCCGAAGAAGCATCGTGGATTACCGGTGCCATTCTGCCGGTTGATGGCGGTGTCACGGCCGGACGCATCTGACAACAGCTTCAATACACCTGACCGGCGGCGCATGCCACAGCAAACAGTCTGGAGCGCATGCATAAAAATCCTGCCTTGGCTATACGCGCCGCTCGCACGGGCGGCGCGTCGTTAGCTTGATCAGGCCCCAGCCTGCAATGCATCCAGGATCGCCTCTTTTGTGGCGGCGAACGTGCGTGGACCACTCAACAGCAAACGCAGGCGCCCATCCCGAAAAAGCGCAATCGATGGAACGGAACGCACGCCCATCGTGACGGCAACGGTAGGCGAGACGGCGCTGTCAATCACACCAAACACCGCTTCTGAGGACAACTCGTCCGACAACGCCTGAAACACCGGCTTCATCTCGTCGCATGGCCGGCACCACGATGCGGAGAAAAGAATGATCGCATCGCCTTCCCGAATAAAATTTGAAAACCCATCCGCGGACAACTCGGTAAAATTTCCCATTGCACACCCCTTTTATCAATCAATTACACCAGACAACAATCCAAAACGCATGAGAAGTCAGCTTTCACCCCGGTCACTTCGCTGGACAATATCAACATACCTTCAAGTGCATTGGCATAGCGCTGCACGGACTGCATGCCGGAAACGTAAAAACGCTGATTAAAGACAAACATTGGAACGCCGTCTGAAATTGCGGGTACCGAGATGTCAGCGTGCGGCAAGCTCTGTGGATTAACATCCTCCGGGCCCGGTTTACGAGTGAATTCCGTCTCTACGGCCTTGAGGGCAAGCTGGGGCACGTGCAGATTCACCCGCACCCTGTCCTTGCCAGGAAAAATAGCCAGTGCCTCATCAAAATGACGTTTTGCCTGCAAACAAACAGCACAGCCCACTTCACACCACATATCGACGACGAGAGATTTTGGGTGGCAAGTCATTAAATGTACTTTCCTTGATTTGTCTAGCAACCGTCTGGCCGCCCACGCAAATTGTTGTCTAGCGCTTCCAGATGCTCCCCCCCCATACGCCATCAGCCCAACGTATTTCCGGAGACTTTTTTATCATCACCTATTCTACCTTCTAGTAGGTAGAATTTCAAGTAATTTATTATCCCATAGTTCCTCAGTGTCGACGGCACAAATACTTGGCCCTTGGCACAAGTTGGACGTCCAAACGACCTGCTCGACACTTGTTTGTCCTATCTGTGAAAGGCAGAAATCATATCGGGACTTGCAAACCTACCTTTTAGTTGGTAGACTATGGTTCTTTCACTCGTCGGCTGCGACAGCCGTCTTACAAGGATCGATCATGACCAATATGCTCAACGGTATTAATGTAGAAGGCCTGCAACAGTTCGCCCAGTGCGTGGCAGAGAACCCTGACAAAGGCGAGGCGCGTTTCAATGTCAAGACCAAGTGGGAACATCAGACACGCAGCGTGGCCACCGTCAGCCACTATGTTCTTGGCGGCGAGAAACATGCGCGCCATTTCGAGATCGCGTCCGATGAACCACATGAATTGCTGGGTCAAAATACAGCCCCAAATCCGCAAGAGTTGCTGATGGCCGCGCTCAACGCCTGTCTGTCGGTAGGCTACGCGGCCAATGCGGCGGCCATGGGCATCACCGTGCACAGCCTGGAGATCGAAACGGACGGCAAGCTGGACCTGCGCGGCTTCCTCGGCCTGGACGAAAACGTCAATCCTGGCTACGACGAGGTTAGCTATGTGGTGCGAATCAGTACGGATGCTTCACGCGATCGCGTCGAAGCACTGCATCAGGCCGTGACTAAAACCTCGGTCAACCTGGCCAATTTCTCGAAGGCCATCCACATGCTGCCCAAGCTGGAGATTCTTGAGGCATAATTGCCCCCTTTGCAGTTTCGCTGTTAATCCTGCCGCGGCCAATATCATTGGCCGCGGCCCTATCAGAGCCTCTCGACCATGCTCCAGCCTAGACTGGAGCATGGTCATTGGTTGAGGAGTTTGTCATGTCAGTCAGCACACGGGATGCCCTCTTGAAGAGTGCGGAAATCCAGCTGCGCTCAAAAGGCTACGCGGCTTTCAGCTATGCCGATTTATCGGAAGAAATCGGTATCCGCAAAGCCAGTATTCATCACCATTTCCCCACCAAAGAAAACCTTGGCGTGGCATTGATTACGCAATATATTGACCTGTTCACTGAAAAGCTGCAGGCAATCGATGCGGCGCAAACTGACCCGCTCGAGCGCCTGCGCGAATTTTCCGGGCTATTTCTGGCCAGTGCCAATGATCGCCTGTTGCCACTGTGCGGTGCGCTTGCCGCCGAGATGGCCGCGCTCCCCGCCTCGCTGCAAGAGCTGGGCCGGCGCCTGATCGTGACGCAGCTGTCCTGGATGGAAAAAAATCTCATCCTGGCGGCACAGTTGTCTGGCAAAACACCCGCCAAATCAGCCAAGGACTGTGCCCTGATGCTCCTCAGCGCCCTTGAAGGCGCCAGCTTTATCGATTGGGCATTGGGTCCTTCATCCGATCCGCTGGCTGCATTTCATCACATTCTCAATACGCTGACCTAACTGCCATTTGCTGGCGCCTCAATGACCACGGCGCATCCGCCGTGGCCACATCGACTGATCCACTTAGTCCGTAAACACTCACTGCCGAACAAAGCTTTAAGCGAATACGCATGATTAATCATGCAGGCCTTGACAACCTACCTTCTAGATGGTAGACTACGTAAATCCTGGGAATTGCCCAGATAACCAATCGGCGCCCTGGCGCCAAGCGAGGATACTATGGAAGACTGGAAACAAGCCCGGCAAGACATCAACACACGTGCGATGCAACTGAACTCCCTGACACCGGAGACTATGAAAGGCATCGCCGCACTGGGCGCCGCTGGTGACAAAACCAACCATCTCGACGCGAAAACGCGCGAACTGATCTCGCTGGCGGTAGCCGTCACCACGCGCTGCGACGGCTGTATCGCTTTCCATGCCGCCGCGGCCAAGAAACTCGGCGTGACCGTTGAAGAAATTGGCGAAGCACTCGGCGTGGCGATCAACCTCAATGCCGGCGCCGCAGTTGTGTACAGCACCCACGTGCTGGACGCGTTCGACAAAGCTTGATACTGCTCCGACAGCCGACACTGGCAAACATATATGCCAGCGTCGGCTATTTAAGGGAAAACCATGAACAGCAACACAAAAACACTCGTCGTCGATATCTGGTCCGATTTCGTCTGCCCTTGGTGCTGGATTGCCAAGCGCCGTTTTGACAAGGCTCTTGCCGCTTTCGAGCACAAAGACGCGGTACAGGTGAATCTGCGCGCTTACCGCATCGGCTCGAACTATCCCGCCGAACCGATCAAGACAGTTCTGCTGAAAAAGTTTCGTGATCCGACAGCGGCCGAGGGCATGATGTACTCGGTCAAGTCGCACGGGGCGGCGGAAGGCTTGGACTATCAGTTCGACACCATGCTGTTTGGCGATACCATGGACGCGCACATGCTCGTCAAGGCAGTGGACGACGAGGCATTGCAAAAACACTTGGTCGAGGTGCTCTATGAACAGAGTGTTTCGCATGGCAAATCGTTGTTCGACCGTGAGTCCCTCGCCCTGATCGCAGCGCAAGCTGGCGTTCCTGCCGAGGTAGTGCAACGCGCATGGTCGACACCGCACTTGCGCCAACTGGTACTGGATGATGAGCGCAAAGCCTCAAGCATCGCTTCGGGTGTGCCGCTGTTTCTGTTTGGCAATGGGACACATATTTCAGGGGCTCAGTCCCCAGAAGTTTTCAAGCAGGCGCTGGAGAAGCTCTATGCGCAGTCTCAAGTGAACCTGACGGCATCCGGCGGGCAGGTCTGTGGCCTGGACGGCTGCACCATTTAACGGTACCTCAATCCAGCCTTGACCTTTTGACAGGCTCTCGGCTGGTGAGTCTTTTTTCGCTCTCGTATGGCAACGGTGCGCATATTAATAATGGAGACGGTAACGACATGAATAATGAAACTCGAGAGAAGTTCCTGCGTTGGGCCCTGCTATTTTTCGGCCTGTTTCTCCTGGTTGGTCTGTACCCGCTGATGAACTGGTTCTGGCCAGAGGGCTGGACATGGGAGCCGAGACAGACAAAGTATGAGCAGATGATCCAAGGGGTCTACGCGACGTTAGGTATATTTCTGGTCATCGCGTCCCGTCGACCAAGCGAACACCGAAGCCTGATCCAGTTTACGATCTGGTCCAACATCGTGCACGCTGGGATTATGGCTCTGCAGGCCGGACATGATGCTCACGAGCACGCCAACCTTCTTGGTGATGTCCCGGCATTATTCATCATGGCGGGTGTACTTTGGTACTTATTGCCACGTACCCAACAGATCAAAACAAATACCAAAGGCTAGCTGCGGCCTCACGGCTGAAAGGCAAGTGCCAGCGCCTCGCCTTTCAAAGTTCTAAGACTCGGATCTGGACGACTAGCTCCACTACGGTCGATAGACTCTCGCTCCAGCCCTTACCCCGCGCGCGCCCTCTTGTTCGGTGCTGCTAAGCGCTCAAAATCCTTGGCTGACGCCTCTGGAGTGACGTTTGTTGCCGCTGAAGGTGCTCGACGAGTAGGCAAAGACAATTCAGCCACTTTGGATCAACTCGAAGAAAACTCGATTCGCCAGCGTGGTGAAATAACCAGCCATTAAGTAATCTTTGCTCAGCCGCTCCCACGATGAGGGGTTCGCCTTCATCCAGGTACTAGGAAGAAAAGGAAGAAGATGGAAAGTATTCAAACAACGGCCTCCACGCGCGTGTTCCGAGATAAACAACTCTCAATCGGGCTCGCCTTACCTATGCTCCAAGTCGGGCAGACCGTGGTCGACTTTAGCGAGCAACTTACTTTGGCGAAGAAAGCGGATGCGCTGGGATATCGAGCCTTATGGATACGTGATGTCCCACTTAACAGCACCGGCTATCCTGACCCAGTGGGGCACCTCGATCCTTGGGTCTTGTTGGGGGCCCTGGCAGTGCAAACTACGCAGATTGCACTCGTCAGCGGTGCAATCGTTCTGCCATTACGGCACCCATTGCACATTGCAAAAAGCGCCATTTCCACGAGCAATTTGTCGCAGGATCGTTTCATCCTAGGTTTGGGATCAGGCGATCGACCTGCCGAATATGCCGCATTCGGCAAGGATACCAAAGAGCGGCAAGAATTATTCCGGCGTCACTGGAAAACCGTTGCCGCAGCTATCAGCATACCTTCGCAAGTCGTTCCGGACATTGTGTCACAAGACACCCCAGCCTTCTTCCTCTTACCCCGGCTCCCTCGCAGCATCGACTTGCTCGCCGTGGGTTCCGGTGGCCAGAGTGTCAATTGGATTGCACGCCACGCCCTCGGTTGGATGACGTATGACCGCAAGCCGGAAGACCAGCAAGTGCGCCATGGCATGTGGCGAACAGCGGTCGAGCGCGTCGCTCCCGGAGAGTTCCGCGCCTTTGGGGTTGCCATGCGCTTGGACCTCAGTGCCAATCCATATGAAAAAGCAATTCCGATCCCTCTGGGTTACCGAGTTGGCAGATTGGGTTTGGCGGAACTACTGAGGAATATGCGAGACAGCGGCACACATCATGTGTCGCTCAATATCTCAACTTCCGAGCGCGCGCTCCATGAGATTATCGAAGAATTGGCCGCTGAGGTACTGCCAGAGTTCCATGCAAATGGCACGTAAACGGATACAATTTTGTCCTTAAAAATCCACAGTGCCCCCCCACGAGTAGACCGAGGGTGACGTTATTAGCATCATGCATGGCAAATAAAAAATATTGACTGCAATAATACAGTCAAGGCGTGTACTCTCGCTCCCACATCATTTCAAAGAAAAAATCGCATGCATCAAATCACACTCGAACAGGACCCTCATCCCTATGCAGTCAGCCGCCTAGCGCCTGATGTAGCGATTCCAGATTGGGCTGATGGTGAAGGATTTGTCACCATCAGCCGCTCGCGCCATGAGCTATCTATCGTTTGCAGGGCCGACCGCGTACCCGCTGGCACACGGTCTGAACAGGACTGGGCTTGCTGGCGTTTTGTCGGTCCGTTTGCTTTCGGCGCCACCGGCATTGTCTTGTCGGTAATCGAGCCACTCTCACGCAACGGAATCGGTATTTTCGTTGTATCAACATTCGATGGCGATCACCTACTGCTTCAGCGAAATGATCTAGAACGAGCGCTGCCGTTACTGTCCGCTGCGGGACACCGTTTGGTAAGTTGTGACGATCAATAGGGAAACTGCTGCAGGCCCACGGAATCACACGCTGAGCATTCCCCATTTTTCATATAACAGCTGTCCGATGGCAAGAGATGCGCGAAAAGCCCCCGTCTGCCACGGTTCCGAAGCCGCAGGTAGAGGGCTCGATCGCATCTGAAATGGCCTCATTGACACGTACACCCGAAAGCAATTGGGCCGCCAGGCTATGTAGTCAGTCGTACTTGACCAGATTTTTATAGATCAATTGCCCCCAGCTGTTTCCGCATGCTTGCACAAGCAGTCCACCTTCGGAGAGCCCGCCAAGTTTGATTGGCGAGAAGCCGAGATTTTCTGCAAGCGTAGCAACCTCCGCTACCACACCGTCATCGTCGCTCGCCAGGAACACGACTCTGTTTCCAGCATGTACGGCCGGGTCACCCTTGAAGGAACTCCGGCAGATGCCACGGACACTTTACAGTTGACTGGTCCTTGGCAAAGGTTGTGAAATTCCGCCGATGACCCGGGTTGATGCCGCCTTCGGTTAGAGCTGCGAGAAGCCACCATCTACCACGACCTCGGATCCGAGCATGTAAGCTGACCCGCTCCCGGCCAGGAAAACGACGGCAGCGGCCACTTCTTCGGCTTCGCCAAACCTGCCCAAGGGCACACCTTGCTGGATGTTCGCCGCAAAAGTCGCCAACTCGTCGGGCTTCATTCCGTTCTTGCCGTGGATAGGCGTCGCGATTGCCCCTGGACTGACTGCGTTGACACGTATTCCACGGGAAAGCAATTCGGCCGCCAGTGTACGCGTCATCGACCGCACGGCTGCTTTTGAAGCCGATAACAGTGACAAGCCCGCGGTACCGGTTTCGGCAAGCCAGGAGGTATTGAGCACGATGCTGCTGCCAGACTGCATTAATGGTGCCAAATGCTGGACCGTGAAATAGACACTTTTGACGTTGATGTCAAACATCTCATCAAAGCGCTCTTTGGTGGTCGACTCCAACGGTGTTGCGAACGCAACCCCCGCGTTGGCGAACAGTACATCCAGCTTTCCGTACTGCTGCTGCACCTGTGCGTGCAACGCGATCAGATCTGCCGGGCGGCGCATCTCCACGATGGCAGTGGATACACGATCGCCGAAGGCCTCCAATGACTGCGCTGCAGCATCAAGACGTGCCCGGTTCTGTCCTGTAATCGTGACGCGGGCGCCTTGCTCAAGCAGAAGCTTCGCTGTGGCAAAGCCGATGCCAGTACTGCCGCCGGTGACGACTGCTGTTTTATCAGAGAAATTCATGATTTACTCCAGTGAAAAATGAATACCCAGTCTACTCAGTGATGAACGCCGCCGCGAGTTACAATTTCTTCTCCGACAAACAAGAAAAACTATCCCACCCGATGCGAAATTTATCGATGCTAAGAGCAATACAGGCTTTTGAAGCCGTCGCGCGCAAGAAAAACTATGCTGATGCTGCGCTCGAATTGAATGTGACGCCAGCTGCCATCGGACAGCAAGTGCGGGCTTTGGAAGGTTGGCTTGGGGCGCCCTTGTTCAATCGCTTGGGTAGCGGTGCCAACCGCCTGTCATTGACCGATAGCGCACGCATGGCCTTGCCAGCATTTACCGAAGGTTTGGATCAGCTGGACGCAGGCTTACGGCAAATGCGTCAGCGAGGCCGCCGCTCGCTCGTGACCGTTTCGGCATCGCAAGCAGTAGTATCCCGCTGGCTTCTTCCGCGCTTGCATCTATTCACAACCATGCATCCGGCTATCGATGTACGGCTCGACGTTTCGGACAATCTGGCCGACATCGAGCATGGGGAAGCCGACCTTGGTATTCGATGCGGCGCCGGGCGCTGGGAGGGATTAATGGCAACCGAGTTGATGGATGAGGAAGTATTCCCGGTAGCCAGTCCAACGCTGCTTTCCGGAGGCAACCCAGGCAGTGTCGAAGACATGGCAGGGTTTACCTTGATTCATGACCTGACGCTCGCTCAGACGACCGCCTTCCCAAGTTGGTCAACCTGGTTCGCGCGCCAGGGATACCATAGGGAACATATCAGCGAAGGGTTCAAAATTAACTCCGCCGCGGCCGTAATCCAGGCAGCGCTGGCAGCTCAAGGAGTGGCATTGACAAGACGTCGTTTCGTGGCGAACGAACTGCAAACCGGCCAGCTGGTACGCTTATTACCGGAAATAAGTTGGCCCGTTCCTTGGCGCTACTTTATTGTGCAGCCACTTCACCTTGCATTGCCAGAGCCGGTTGTCCAGTTTCGGCAATGGCTACTGCATGAAGCTGAGTTTGGCCATTGATGAGCCTGCCATGAACACCTTCCGATTCCTGCTGATACTGTATGTATGCTGTATAAAATACATCAGTTAATCGCCGTTGCAGGCTGGATATGGCTAAATGATGGACTTGCCCAGCGGCACAAGAACTGGCCTGAACGAACCATGTGCGCACCAGGCTATCCGGTCTTTCCTTTCAGCATTTACTGTGGGCGAAGATTTTCTGCTTACTTGCCCAGCTTACGAGATGCCATCACGCCACCATCGACATCCCATACTGCACCCGTTACCCAGGAGGCCTTGTCCGAAAGCAGAAAGACAATGCTCTCGGCCACATCGCGTGGCGTACCATTACGGCCGAGCGGATGGAAATCATTGAAATCTTTCAGCGCGTTATCCAGTTGATCTCCGGGAATGAAGCGCTCGAAGATGCGTGTTTCCACCATGCCCGGCGCAACCGAATTGATGCGAATACCGAATTTTGCCAATTCAGCGGACACGTGCCGCGTCATGGAGTCGAGTCCAATTTTCGCCATCGAATAGGCCGAGGCCAGCACCGTCTCAATCGCCTGGCGAGCTGCAACAGCTGTCACGTTGACAATGGAGCCCGGCTTCTTCTGCGCCACCAACGAACTGGCCACCTGTTGGGTAATAAAAAAGAGCGCCCGATTCAGATTCAGAAAACTATCGTAATCTTCGAGCGAATGCTCAAGGAACCCTTTAGGATAAAAAATACCAGCGGAATTGACTAGCAGATCGATGTCACTATGCTCGTTTTTCAACCTGTCGATTAATGTACGTACGCTGGCAAAATCCGAAAGGTCAGCAGTCAGTGCGAATGCCTTACCTTCGCCAGCAATGGCCGCCAATTGCTGGCGCGCGACCTCTGCCTTTTCCACGCGATTTCCCACGACCACCACTGTGCCGCCTTCCTGCGCCACCATCGTGGCCACTTCCAGACCGATGCCGCTGGTCCCCCCAACGACCAGGAGTTTGCGGCCATCAAAGCTTTTGGTATCCATCATCACGTTCCTTTTTCAGTTTATAAAAAATTACCAACTAGTAGGTAGGCATTCTAGCAGCCAATTTTGTTGTGTCAAGGAGTATTTGACTTGTTGCAATCCCTGTAATGAACGTGGAATGATATGTCCTGGCGCTACCTACGCACGTCTTGGCAATAGCTGGAAAAAATTGATGGTTTGGGCTACGCCCGTACGCAAGCTGAATCGAAGTAATGGTGTTTTTGTGCGATCGAATAGCATTGAACGTGTGTGGCTCTTTTCTTCAATGGATCGGAGGGTCAATGATCAGACGATTTCGATGAATTGTCGAAGTCTGATCTTGGTGCCATGGCTGCTTGAGTACCCCGGAAGCACAGGGGGAAATCGACACTCGGCTATGACGGATATCCTGCCTGACGTCGTACCGGGTTGCATAGGCCTTGTGCTTGATGCCTTCGCGCTTTAGAAGCGGGAAGAAGCTTTCAGCGACGATATTTTCCGTCTAGCGTCGGACTGAGCGTCCTCCGCTATTTGCCGTAGAAATTCTGCTTGATGTTCTGCCTCAAACTTAGCGGCAAGGTCGGCCATGTATTTTGCCTGGAAGACGGCAGCACGACCGGCTAGCTCCTTCGTCGCAAGGTCACGCTTCGCCTCCTCCGTCAGGTCACCCGAGAGGCTTTTGAGCGGTTTGGAAACGCTCAATATCTTTGGGATATTGATTTTCAAATAATCATTTGTTTAAATTATCTTTTCTATTCGCGCGCATGAATCCGATCCAGTACGTAGGTGACGATCATCATGACCAAGCCGGCCACGTCCAGCTGTTCGCGCATGCGCTCCTCATCGTCCTCGTCGTCCAGGCCGAGTTTGAATCGAGCAGCCGCAATAGGCCCATTGCGCCGATATCCCTCTACGCCATCGCCATCACAAAAACAGTTCTGCAGCTTGTCCAATGCATCCAGAATAGCCTGGTTGTGCACACCTGAACGGTAGCGCTTAAGAATCTCTTCGCCGACCTGCTCGGGCGTACCAGCGTAGCGCATCACGTGTACCAAGTCACCTGCGTCCTTGTTTTCAGCCCGCTGGTCGAAGGCAATTGCCTTCAAAATGAGAAATGACGTCACATCGGCGTACCGGACCAACTCGGTGGAAATGCCGGCACCATTGAACAATTCGGCTGTTACCTTCCTCTCGCAATACCAGTCATGTACAACGCCGGCATGACGAATGCCCAACGCAGAAACTTTTTCCCCCTCGATCGACAGAGGTCTACCTTCCTGGGAGCGCTCAGCTGCGTTATGCAGGAACTCGACCATCACACTTTCGTGCTCCGAAATCTGGTACACCCATTGCCAGCTACTCGGCCCAGTGGCGCCTGGCTTGAGATAGCGGTTGAAGCCACGCTGTTTCAGCTGCTCGCCCAACGATGCATAGCCCTCGCCTTCCGCAATCACCTGCAGGTTGAAGACGATGTCAACGTCAGTCGTCCCCGCATGCGCAGGCACATCTGGCGGTACTTCCGGCGTCAGGTAGCGTGGCACCAAGCCACCAACCAACCGGATGGAATCTTTCATGGTACCGAACGCGGTCAGCAAGGTGACCAATACCCGCTCGCACGCCAGCGTCTGCGCATTGTCGTAACCATCGGCTGTTTTTGGTTTTCCTGCAGTGGCCATCCTTATATTCCCAATTCTTGTAGTCGGAGTTGTTCGGCGAGTTCCTTGTTTCTTCCTTTGCCATCGAGCAAGTCAAGGTACAGGATAAACGGGTTGGCCAGCAATGCCCTGGAGGCCGGATCTTTTTTCGCAAACATGGTGCTGACACCAGAGCGTTCGATCAGTGTGACGTTAGCCCCCTTGTCCACCGGCTTCATCCAGAACACGTTCGCATAGAATTTTGCCTCACCTGGCGGAATGATCATGTCGATCGTATCAGTCCGGGTCAGATGTGGGACGACTCGGTTGGCTGCCGCGGCACCTGTAAATACACCGCTTTCCAGTGATTCGGCATCTATTTTATCGGCCAATTGTTCAATCAGATTTGCCGGGTCGGATGCATAGCAATGCCATTTCGTTTTCGTTTCCTTGCGCTGTGTCCACGCCTTCGCCCAAACGTCAAGCAACTCGGTGGGTTTGGACAGCCTGCGACGCAGTGTTCGGCCGCTCCCCTCGCTTTCGATCCATTCTCGGCGTTCCAGCTCAGCCAGCACGGTGGACACGGTGTAGGTAGAGGTCTGCGACATTTCTGCAAGCTCCAGCCCACTCCTGAAGTTGCGATGTTCCACCAGCAAGGTGAGGATCACCTGTTCCCGCGCACCGGTAAATAATGACAGTGCGCCACGGCGGGAAGCTGGCTTGGAGGAACGCTGAATATCAATCAACCATTCCTTGTGCCTTAGATAAAACGTCCCGCTGGCGTCAAAGTAAGCTAGGTGATGATGCCGTAAATCGTCCTTCGCACCTTCACTGAGGTGCTCGGCGGCGACCATCAGGATGATATCGTTGGCGTCGTCGTTGTCCTTCATAAATGCTTGGAGCTGCCAAGCGGCGTCGCGAACGTCTCTTGGATATGCTTGACGCAGCATTTCAATGGCGAGTCTTCGGTGGCCGTGGGGAGAGACGATATGCATCAGGCAATCTAGATAGCCACCATGATGTTCCACCTCAAAAATGGTTGCTTCGACCTCAATATCGACACTTTTCAAGGACTGCGTGACCAATTGCACGAGATTTTTTTCTGAGTTCGACATAGTTTATCTGCGCAGATATACGGCTGTTTTTGAATTTTGTTTAGCTAATTACGATAGTTTATCTGCGCAGATAAACAAGTGCAAGTAAAACGATGATCAAGCAACTTAGCCTTAACGAACAACATATTCTTCACCAAAGGCAATGTAGCGACAACGCACATGGCGTACAGACACCCACCAAGTCCAGGGACCGACGATATCATCGTCGGGGCTGCACAGCGCTTCTGATACGTCTCGATCTTTTTTTTCCTTCTCCCACCCCTCAGTGGGATGGGGATACCGCAGCGAAAAAATGCCCCGCCCCCCGAACGCACAACTCGTTCCGAACCAAGTGTTGATGGCGACGGCGCAGGCGATATGCGTGCCTCCCCCCAACAGTCCAACGCTGCCCAGCTAAGCGAGGGAAGCCGCATTGGGTACTCATCGTAATGGCGCTCCTTGCTTCACGACCACTCAATCTCTTGGGTGCTGCCCAGTGGGTCATCAAAACTATCCTTGAGGATCCCTTTGATCTTCAGTAACGGGCTCGTCGTGAATAGTCTAGTAATCACGACTAGATTACGGAAAAGGGCGCTTGGCACCTTTTGGGACACTAACAGGACAAACAACAGCCTGCTCCGGTAGAAGTTACATAATATACAGAACACAACGTCTAACCCACACTATGGACGGAGACAGGCTTCACAAGAGTTTCCCAATTTAGGGACGTCTCCGCATCTGACCAGTGCCCCTCACAAGGGGGCCGCGCAATTAACCCTCACAACAGGATTAACGCACAGTGATCGTACCTGCCTAGTACATCGCTTTCATTGGCGTGATTCCACTTCGCTTTACTCCCTTCCCATCTACCAATCTTTTTGACAGCGGTGCGCTGATTTAGTCGCTGGGAATAAATCCCGGCACTAGAAAAGCCAGACGACTGTTTTAGCTGCCAGGTCCACACTTGCCTAATGCGCCAGTACTTGGATTACTACGCCGCTGGCATCGGCCAGGGCTTAACCGCATGGAAAACCCACCAGAGGAAGCCGACGTCAGGACGGCGCAACATGCACTGATAGATGTCAACCAGTCACGTCGTGACAGTACGCTGAATGAATCTGATCTTCGGAAAACCTACCACAAGAAATAGGAGAAGCAACCCACAAAAATACTGGACATACATACGCTGGCGAGGATGTGAAAGTCCGTCGCGTCATGAGCAGCAGATAACACTATATGTATATATGAAGAAGCCCCGCTGATGGCCAGCAAGGTTGAACAGCAAACGCTTCACTTGGCAGGAGTGCATACCGCGCGCCTACTTTCTACTTTACGGAGATCGACAATGCTTCAGAATCAAAACAAGACCGTCCTTGAACAACTGATGGAGCTCACCTACAAGGCGTGGTGCTGGCACAATATGCTCAAAAGCTTAACCATGAATTTCCTCTCAAGCGACCTTGGCCAGTGGTTGCTCACCGGTGGTACTCATCTGCTTCAGCAGCTCGAACCCAGCAATATCTGCGGCATTTTGCACAGTGTTTTTCCGCTGGTTCTATAGGGAGTGAAAACTTCGGTCCCCTGTTGCGGGGGAGAATCTCTCTATACTCGTGCCCGATTTTTGCGCATGCACTAGCATCCCCACCCTGAGTCAACGTTTGGCCGAGGCGAGGGGTAGAAACAGCGTGAACCGCCAGGGACGCCTGGTGTGCAGCACGTCGTTGAGTTCACGCCCCCTATCGCAACCATGGAGCTCAATCCACACATTCAGCTTCAACCAGCATGCCTAGCCACAACCGCTGTCAAGCCAAAATCAAATTGAGCGTGGTCGGCTCGATATGGACCATGGTGGTATTTACGCTGGCGTGCCGCAGTGCCCCAATGTGGCTGCGGCGATGATCACGCTGTCATCATGCAGCGCGCGGCTCCTTACAATAGAACCGTCAGAATCAGGGAACGCAAGCGTTTCAAGAGGCACGTGCAGCTGGATGGGGACTTACGTCCAGTCTCAGGCCGCGAGCCGTTTAGAAATATTCGTCGCAATTTCTTCTGGCAATTTCACTCTTTCACTGAAAAACATTACTTCCGATCCCTCATACCGCCGTTGCGCCGTGTAATTTAGACCATATGTCAGTGACTGGGCGTAAGCATACATTTCCCGGATTTCATCAGCATTGTCGTAGGAAACCACCCATGGGCGGCGAAAACGCGAACTACCCAAGAGCTTGGCAATTTTTACGTGATCGTCGTGTTTGTAAAAATTTCGGTACAAACCTGCGCCTTTGACGTAGTAAGGTGGATCCAAATAAATTAATGATCGTAGTGGAAGGAACCGATGACACTCTAACAACAAATCATGTGCATCCCGTTCATATACGTTTATGCGCTCGGCGTGAGCCATGATACGATCCAGACGCAAACATAGTTCGTCTCGCATGAACCGCTCGCCAACCTTGTACGTTCCCGCTTGCTGCTTACCGCCGATTACACCACCTTTAAGTATCCCAGAGCGATTGGTTCGATTCATGAAGAGAGTGGCAAAACCCTTCTCAAGATCGGACGCAGGTGAGTTACCGAGCATCACTTCGCGCCAGTGATACCACGCATCCATCGTCACGGGCTCCTCCGCTACCATTTTGATAAGACTTTCAGAATCCTCGGTAGCTGCTCTCCAAAAGCCAGCAATCGCTGGATCGGCGTCATTGATGTGAATTTGTTCAACGACCCCCTCAAATAACAGGAACATAGCTACCCCTGCACCACCCGCGTAAGGTTCAAGATAGTGCCCGTTATCCAACCGACTCGCCTTCATCACGGAAGCTATGAGAGGCGCGAAACGCGCCTTCCCTCCAGGGTAGCGAAGTGGGGTGTAAAGTTTATTTGAGTACATATGATGTGACCAAACAGTCACTGGAAAGAATCATTGAACCCGTCATTCTACGTTATCCGCCTGGCAGTTGATGCGACTGCAGCCTCAAAATTGGTCACAAAACCTTTGACCTCTTCAGGGTAGCATCGTGCCCATTGCTCCAACACGCCCCAACTGACTAGCTTCGTCCAATGATCTTTCCACCAAGTTTTGCTTCCCTCGCGATTATTACTCGCACCACTTTCACCATCGAAGAAACTGCTCAGAATTTTATCGCTACTTGGGTTTTTAACATTAAAAGACAACATTGCCTCGTACAACGCTCCGTCAGAAGCACCTGCAGCACCGCGAAGAAACTTTTTGATGGTGTTCTCTGGCGAGCGGTCGGTACCTCCAGCCCCTTTGACACATGGAAGCTTGATAGTATTTCCACGCTGAGTAGCTTTTTTAGGTATCGGTGTATCTGCGTCCACAATGAGCACCCGATCCTTAAAAATTGGGTCCATATCTGGCAAACCGATTAAGTTTGAGCCTCCGACCCCAAGGGGGACCAATTTAATATGCACACCGTATTTTCTCCCCAAAACGCCCCTTTTATAGGCGGAAATCAGTGCATTACAGAACTGAGCACCTTCCGCGTCTTCAAAATAAACGCACAGTGCAGGCTTTTTGATCTTGACTGGGGCGTCGTCATTTTGAATTAAAGACATGTCCGCAAGAACCGCCTCCAGAGATTGATCCTCTGCCAAACGAGGATGTCTTGTGTCGACCAAATATATTACCTTATCGGGAGATCTGGCATCTCCTGAACCATCCGGGTGGATCGCTTCGATGAGCCGGGGAGAATGCGTTGTTACGACTATCTGCAGATCGAGTCGCTTGCCATATGTCTTTAGAGACCGCGTTAGTCGATCAATCGCATGGGGATGAAATCCGACATCCAGCTCGTCAATAATCAACAAACCGCCGTGGTAATCATCACCTTGGTCGCGTTTGAGCTTGTTGAACGAAGCTAACGCAGTTCCGATGCTCCCTAAACTATCTTGTCCCATCGAAATTGCAAGCGCAGCATGAGACACATATCCTGGTTGGGCTGTCTTCTTACCTGATCCTTTGATGCTTTGGTGTGTAATATCTGTCGTAACATCACTGCCAACGATTACCGAACGAACAAAATCTGCGAGCAACTCCTTGTCCTCGGCATGCATTGACATTGCCTTGCTTGCTACATCTTCTTCAGCAGCTTCCCCTACTGAAGCCAAACGTTTTACTCCCAAAAAAATTACAGGTAGTGGTATCTTTGCATCGTTTCCGAGGTCTCCTTCTTGCTGAGCATCCGAAGGACGTAGTTTTTGTTGGTCTTCACTATCCACAGTTCGGGGCACTACTCTTGCCCGCTGCCACTCGCTCCGATGTGTCATAGCACAACGCTTGCCTATCGACAACCCATCATATGCTGCTCTTACGATCGGAGCGGATGCCGGGTCTTTTTGCGCTCTTTCGACCTCGCTCATATCCAGGAAAACGATTCGTTCGATGCTGGCATAGAACGGTTCGCCGAAATAACTTTTAGGGCTTGACCTCCCTGTCAACCCAAACGTATTGGCAACCAAGCCGAGTATCGTTGATTTACCGATACCGTTATGGCCAGCGATCACAGTGATTCTGTCAGCAAAGCTAATGACGGTGTTCGAAAGTTTTCGGAATGGTGGATTAAAAAAATGAATCGACTCAAGTTTGTTCCGACGCGTGACTGGCGGCATGATTTTTCTCAATAAAAGATCAATTAGAATGTTTGCAACATTCTAACATCGTGCAATACAGTAACAAACTTGTTTTTGTGGAAAATTTCTTCAATCATTGCACGCACTTCATGTGTCTCTCGATACTGCCTTTTTTGAAGTTTTATTTCATTACGAAAAGCCTTTGAACGGATCGTTGAGTCTCGTATAAATCAGGACTGGAAATTGTAAAAATCAAGGACTTACCACGAAGATTTTCGTTTAACCCGGGACCGAATCTCACATAAGTGGGGTCTGAGGTGCAGTGGAACGGAAAACCGAGTTAAGGCTGGTTCGCGGCCTATTCGTCGCTCGCCGGGTTGCGCAACGGCCGCAATTCGCCTTTGGCCACTGCCTCCGGCACCGCGAATGAATACCGGCCCAGCATGTTGATGTGCTCATGCAGCAGCGGCGACAGCCTGGCAACATCTTCATCCCTCACTTCGAAGCCATCGTCGCGCAGCTGGTTCAATGAGGCCTCCATGTAGTTCGTGTTCCACAGCACGATCATGTTGAGCACAAGACCGAGCGCGCCAAGCTGGTCCTCCTGCCCCTCGCGGTAGTGCTGACGCAGCTCGCCACGCTTGCCATGGAAGACTGCGCGCGCGACGCTATGCCGCTCCTCACCCCGGTTGAGTTGGGTCAGCGTCCCCCGGCGCTTGGCTTCGTCATTGATGTAGGTCAGCGTGTGTAAGGTCTTGTCGATGCGGCCGAACTCGGCGATGGCCTGGGCTATCATTGAACGTCGCGACTACCGTACGCGACTTCGCATCTAACCAGGATTGAAAAATGATCGACATAATCTACGAAGCAGTGGAACGGCAATACTTCGAATCCGGAGATTTCAACGGCCTGCCGATCTACGCGTTAAAAGGTTCTTTTGATGTGGATACGCCCGAGTTCCGCTCTGTCCTGCGCAAGGGGATAGAGAACGAGGTACTGACCGCCAACTTCCACGGCAACACCCACATCAAACCCTTTTCCCGGATGCCGACGGCGAAGGTGCTTGAAGTCTTCGATTCCGCTGAGTACCCGTCCCATACTTGCCTTTACCCGCATCCCAGCAAGCTGGCAAGTTCGCCGCGCCTCTCCGGCTACGCGCAGGCCCCATACGAGCTTGAGTTGGCCAAGGGTGGCGGGCAACTCGATTTCCGAACGTTCGACCTGTCGATCCTGGAACACTACCGGAACGATCCGCGTTACTCGTACAGCACGGACTTTATCAATGGCCAGATCTGCATCGAAGACTCATACTACGAATCCGGAAAGATGGCCGAACACGACCAGATACTTCTCGAAACCTTCGGCTTCGCGTACGACGACGACCTGAACCGGTACGTGGCTGTCTTCCTGCGTTACATCTCGAAACTCAGCCCGGAACACCAGCGGGTATGGCATGCAAAGGAGGTCTCCGGAAACATCAAACTCCACCCCGATTACTATGCGTCTTCCATCGAGGGTTCTTGGGGAACGCGGATCTCGATTTTCGAAGCGTTCGTGATGGAATTGCAAACGATAAATGAGATGTGCGTGCTTATGAAACGCCCTCCGCTGTTCCGGGATTCGTTCAGCGAGGATCGCCCCAAAGAGTTCGGATTTCTCCTCCGGCCGACGGTTGCGGAATTCAACGACTTCATCCTGCTCCTAGACAAAATGATGTCCGAAAACATTGACAAGGACTTCTTCGGCAACGACGTGGAAATCGAAACTGACGAGGTGCGCGCCGATGGCAAGATCGTGGTCAAGCCCAAGGGAACTGTGCAGATACTGGAAGCCTGGTTCGCCAAGCTGTTCCGAGCAGCCGACGAAGGCCCCATGAAAGCCATGATCTCCAGTTTCAGGAAGGTTCGGAGGCTCCGCCAAGCACCGGCGCACAAGGTGAATGCCGACGCGTTCGACCAGGAAATTTTCCGGAAGCAGCGGGACATCGTGATCGATGCGTACAACGCCGTCCGAACCATCCGCTTAGCCTTCGCCAGCCATCCTGCGGTCAAGAAGAATCCGCCCGAGATAGACGAACAGCTTCACAACGGGGAGATTTGGGATATCTAAGTGCTAAAAACGGGAGCTTTGTTGTCAGTAGTACCAACACTTCTGCATCTAACTGGCCACCGTAGCTTTCAACTCCGTGTGGTAGACAGCAGGAATGCAAATTCCGATGGTTGTCAATGTTTTTGATATCGTTGGTGAGCTTTCATTCGATTCGTAGCAAGTCCTTTCGATGCAACATGCCGGCCGCCTCCGCCAGACGCTTCTCCCGCGCCCGGACATACACTGCCGTGGTGTCGGCGCTGGCGTGGCCGAGAATTTCCTGCACCACATACAGTTCCACCCCTCCTTCGATCGCCAACATACCGAACGTGTGCCGGAAGGCATGCGGCGTGGCCTCGATCAGGGCAAACATGTCTTCTGGTGACAGTTCGGCTTCGGCCCCCAGGGCCTGCAGGTCGTCGTGCACGCGCCGCAAGGCCCCTGTGACCACATCGTAAAGCGCTCCTGCCGTGTAGCCACGGTGGCCCGCCGTTCCATCACCATGGCGTGCCAGCGCCGCCGGTGTGGCCGGTATGACCAAGGGAGACAACAGCGGTCGATCATTGCCGGCCTGGTCAAAGTCCACACCGAGATCAGCCCAGTGCGCGCGCAGCGCGTCAATGGTGCGGGGACTGACGGGCAACACTCGCTTCTTCCGCCCTTTGCCCAGCACCTTCAGCATCCAGATGCCGGGCACATGGCGACTGGGCGTGAGCGCGTTGCGGCGGGCCGATACGGCTTCCGCGCGACGCAATCCCGAATCGCCCATCAACAACAGCATCACAAGGGCGATCCGGTCCCGCCCGCCGTCGGCTTGCTGCGCACGTCGCTCAAGCGCCGCGATCAAGACTTCCCAGGCCTCGGCCGTCAACGCCTTGTCGACCTGGATCGGGTCGGTCTCGATATCGACGACAGGATCCTTGACCGCAAGCCAGGGATTGCCTCCCAGGTAGCGCACGCGCGCCAGATACTCGAACGCGGCGCGCAATATCTGCACCGTCTGCTTTTGCGACTGCGGCGACATCGCCTGGTCGGAGAATGGCCGCCAGCGGCGGCTGGTGCGCGGCGCGCGCGGACCGCAGAAGCTCGCCGCCGGCATGACCAGGAAGCGCACATAGGCCTGGCATTCATCGACCAGCAACGACGAAATCGGCTTGCAGGCGATCAGCACGCTCCACAGCACGAGGCGCTCCAGCTCGCGCCGATACGCGCGCAGCGTATGCGGCTGCCCCTCATACCGCGCCAGGTAGCACTCGATCGCCTCCAGGTCGTTGGTGGCGCTGATGAAGCAAAACCGCTCGGCGCGATTGATGCCGCGGCTGCCGTCGTAAAGCGCGGGCAGTGAAAATGTTCCAAGCGGTGACAGCACGCCCTCGGCGACATCGAGCACCGGAAGATCTTCGCGCGTCACCAGCGCGCGCGTATCCGTATCGATGGCGCCAAGCGTTTCGGCATGTCGTTGCAGCCAGCGCGCCAGCACCTCGGCGCGGCCGAACCCGACGCGCGGGACCGCCCGCCACCAAGCCGGCCCGCGCACCCGCATCATCGCCATCAGTTCGCCGAGGGTGTGCACGTCCTCACCGCGCAGCGCGGCCGTCAGCCGCGGCCGAAACCACCGGCCGATCGCGTCATCCGGCATGGGGACCGGTTCCGGCAGGTCCGCCGCCTGTACCAGGATGGCGAGCGCCTTGACCGAAATTGAACCGCCGCGTCGGGCGTTTTGCAGGATGTCCGCGAACGCCGGATTATGTCCGATTGCGCGTTCGACCAGCTCGTCGCGCATGTGGATCAGAAATCGTTCGAGCCCCTGCTGCACCTGAGGGCTGTCTTCCTGGTAGTACAAGTCGGCGATACGTTGAATCGGCACTTTTTGAACAAAAGCGCGCAGCGCCGTGTAATCAGTCCGGTTATAGGTGATCGGCGGGATTACGACATTGGTATTCTGTGCCATTTATTTGCCTGCGTTCGCCGGGTGGTCGGTGGCAGCTGCATCAGCGGTATTGGCCGGGCGCGCCATCGCGGCGCATTGCTCAACCACTAGGCGCAGCACCAGCCACCAGAGGTATATTCCGTACGGCCCCTTAACCAGGCTCTCGTCGGCCAGGCCATGAGCCACCATATTGCGGAGATTTGGTCCTGACGGATCGCACATCAGCGCGCGTATCGTAAAGGTCAAGTCAACATCGAATGCGTCACGCATTTCAGGACGCTCGATCAGATTGGACAAGCCAATCTCGGTATCGAGACCAGCCACGTCATGGGTCGTGGTCAGCGCGCCGGTGGCTTTCAGCTTCATGCGGACGATATGTTCGAACTGCGGCACGAGAATATGCTCGGCCTGTACGAAATCACCACACCAGCCGGCGTGCAGCCCTTGGGCGACCAACGCAGCGCGCTCGTTTGGCACCAGCGGTGCCCGGCCGGCGAGTGCCTCGAACGTTCCGAGGTCAAAATGCATTTCCCGCCACATGGTCTCCAATGCGGGCAGGATCATACCCGTTACCGTTGCGGTACACTGCAGATGGCATGCCTGAGTGGCCTCGGCCAGCACCTGGGCATCGCCGCCCTCACCATCCACACCGACTCGGGGCCGCTGGGCGACCGCCCGGCCGTCACTGGCCAGTATCACCGAATCGAACAGTCTACTGATACGCCCTGTTGGCAGCGGCCGCTCAGCTGCCGCAATCAACTGTGCACGGTTCGGTAGCGCATGGATCCTGGTCAGTGCCCATAGCGCGCCGAATGGCGACCGGCCATGTACGCGATCCCGGGCTCTTGCGGCAAATGCCGACAGGTCGATTACGAGCTCGAACGATTCCATTTCGTTTAGGGCCTCACGCCCGGCCGCATCCTGCTGCGCGCGCACTGCAGCGATTATGGTATTAACCTGATGCTCTTCCCGGTACGCGCCCGGCACCGCGCGATACATGTCGATCGCTTTCGCATACCAATATTTTCGACTGATGGCGGCACTGGCGGCGTCGCCGATCATAACCATTAGCTGGCCGGTCAGGGTCAGCATGGCAGCCTCGTGCCGGTCACCAGCGGGTGCTCGTGTAAACCACCGTGCCGCCAGCTCGGCATATTCCAGAGCATCTGCATGCTGGCCCTCCCGCTGCCGGGCTTCGGCCTGCGCCGCTAATCGCTCACCAATGTCCGCCGCGTGGGCGCGCCCGGCGTCTTCAGCCCACAACGGCCCGAGATACGACAAAGCTATGCGATCAGGTAAAGCAACCACATCATAGAATGCACGTAACAAGCTGGCTTCAATCGATGCCACGCGTCCGGCGTCGCCGATCCCGAACGCCAGCTGCAGCGCGCGCCGCCACCCATCACGCCCCGACAGGAGCCAGCTGTCGCCATCGAGCGGTAGCTTGCAGTAGGTATCGATGGCCATGTAGGCAAACGCGATGCCGCAACGCCGCTCACGCAGCCAGACGATATCGGCCACGCGCGCCTTTAACAGGGTGTTCTCCACGCCCTCGGCGAACCCCGACAAGGTTGCGATCTCGTCCGATGTCAGGTCCTCAGGCATGAACCCGCGACGGCCGTCAGCTGCTTTCCACTCAGGTTGAAATGGTGCCCTCTTGTTGTCCGGTTCCAGCTGCAGCGAGCATATCCTGGCGAGCAGGATCAGCGCGCGCTCACGCGTCTGCTCCCCCTCCTGCTGCGCCGTGCGGATCTCAAGGTCAAGTTCCGTCGACATCGCGATATACCACTCCTCAGGGTCGCGCGCGATGGCCCGCTGATAGCCGCAACTGGCCAGGTCGGCGGCCGTGAGCGGCGACTCGGGCGATGTGGAAGGGGTGGCAGTCATGGCGACGTTGCTCCTGGGTGACCGGGACGGTGGGATGGCGCCCGGCATGGTGTGTAGTGGGCGGCCCCATAAAAATGGGGGTTTACCCGGCCATAATACCCGTTTCACGCACAAAAAGAGTAATAATCCTTCCGTGATAATACGGATTATCACGGAAGAACAGGCATTTCCAATGCGCTACCTCGCGTGTTACAGGGGTTTGCCAACTACCTGGCCGGTATGGTGGACCGTGACCTGGTGCTAGCCCAGTCCGTCTTCGGCAACAGGCGCCCTCCTCTGCCGCTGGCCGGCCACCACCACTTTCCCGCAGCACTACTGCCAGTCACTTGACCTGCGACCTTGGCGCCTGGACGACGGCGTCGCAGCTGTTGCTTGGTTTGATGGTGCTCCGGTCTGCTCCGTTGCCGTCCCCTCCTCTACTGCAGCATACAGACGGCCAAAGTGCGCCGGATAGAACGGGCTTCACCTGCTAGTCGAACAGTTGCTCTGCCGTCTACTGCATCAATCCATACCTAGTCGACGGTATCACCAACTGTTGGAGTGATGCGTGGGTGCGTGCGGCACGCACCGTATGGCATCGAGAGAGGACGAACCGGCGGCCTACGTACCGTACGGCACAGCCTACGCAAGTCGTGCGGCCCGGCCTGCAGTCGCTACATCAGCGCTGGCATCATCGCCTGAGGTGCTTTGGCCAGGGCACGAGGCATGTTTTTTGTCGCCGGTAGCATCGCCCCACCGCGCACGAGGGACGGCCCAAGCCCGCGTAGCTTTATTATTGCAAAATGCGTATCATCACCGCTCCATCCAACCAGTAATACCCACCGATCTTGTTTATGGAACCGATGAAACATATTTGTATCGCGTGTATTACCGAGCCCTTCCTTCGCTTCGAAATTGAATCGCAGGCATCCGGCGACTATTCCTGCGATTACTGTGCGGGTGATTACCCTGCGGCCCCAATTTCAACGGTGGCCGAGCGCTGCAGTGAGGTGCTACATGCCTTTTACGAGGACTCAAGCCAGACCATGGCTGTGATTGTCTATGATCGAATGCCTAGCGGCCAGGATTTTCCCGATACGATCGAAAATATGGCAGGAGTGACCTGGGAGGTGGCTGCCGACATCGTGGAGGTGTTGGAAGAGGAATGGCCTGATGATCCATGGTTCGTACGACGTCGCGCCGTTACCTCGCCATTGCCGTGGGAGTGGTCGCAAATGGAAATTAGCCTTCGCAGCGAAGCCAGATTCTTCAATCCAAAAGTATCCGGGTTCATGGAGCGGATATTCGGCGGGATTGCATCGGACGTCACCGCCGAAGGATTGTCGGTGTTGGTCGACGTCGGACCCGCTTCTGAGTACCGCGCATTCTATCGGGCCCGCGTATTCCAGTCCGACCAGGATATCAAAAAAGCCCTTTGCCATCCTGAAAAATGGCTTGGAGCGCCACCTGTGGGTATGGGCAACGCAGGCCGGATGAATACGGCCGGGCAACCTGCCTTTTACGGCGCGACCCTGCAGGCCACCGCGCTTGCCGAGGTACGTCCCCCCGTGGGTAGTCAGGTTGTTGTTGCACGCTTCTGCATTGTGCGGCCATTGAAGTTATTGAACCTTGCTTTGTTGGCACAAGTGCAGATCCCACACAACGCTAGCTTATTCGATCCCGCGACAATGGCTGTATTTCAGCGACGTGATTTTCTCGAGGCGCTTTCGCAAAAAATGACGGCCCCCGTGATGCCAGAGGAACAGGATCGCAATTACCTTATCACGCAGGTGATCGCGGATTATCTAGCAATGCATACTGAGGTTCATATCGACGGTATTCTCTACCCGTCCGTGCAAGTTTCGAACGGATCACACGGCGCCGAGAATATGAATGTCGTTCTATTCTACAAAGCTGCGGTTGCAGTCGATGGCGACCTTGAAAAGGTTACCGCCAGTGCGGAATTATGGACGTCCCACGATGAAGGCGCTGACGAGTACGATGAGTATGATCCGAAGATATATCTGCCACAACCGAGCGAGCGGCGTTTTTATTTGGCGAGCACGCACCAGCCGGAGCCGGCCCTACAACTCGATCCGACGAGCATTGTCATTCACAAGGTAGCTTCAGTAACAATCAATACCAATCCTACGTCAGTACGATTGGTCAGCCAAGATCAACATGGTAATGATGGGTAATCCCGCCGCCTTGGTGCCCCCTCAGCAGCATCCACGACCCGCATGACGGGATAATCCATTGTGAGGTACCTCCCCTCAGTACAACAGCGAGACAATATGAACCAAGCTAGCAATAACGAGATACCGGAAGGGCCAAAGCGCGAAGAAATTTTTGCCACGCAGCACCGTGGGCCAGACCATGGTGAAATTACGTGGTTGGGAAGGATGGCATTTGTAAAACACTATTCGAGTAACATGCAGAAGGTGGTTGCTAAAAAACATTTTAGTGAGGCGGCAACAGAGGCTTACAGAGCCTTATTGCTATATGTATGGGAAACAAATTGCCACGGAGCATGTCACTCGACCTCCGCAGTCCTCTTCATATTATTATCAGAGATGGGACTCAAGCCTCGCTTATGTATTGGCGAGGTCAGGTTCAACGGTCCATGCTTCGACCACTCATGGGTTGAACTCGATGGTGAAGTTTTGGATGTTGCCATTAGCCTTCCACTACCGAGTGGCAGACATGCTGGCGGCCCGGTGTTTGCGTCTGTCGATCTACATAGCGGCAACCCGTCAAATGTAAAATTCGGCATCGCCGGTGGCCGGGGACTTGACAGCGATGCTTTGCGTGTATCGAATAGTACGCTAAATGAATACGCTGAAGTGCAACGACAGACGCCGGACGTTCACCAAGACATTTGGGAGCTTACTGTGGATCTAGCGAAGCAACTTGACGTTCATTGCACAGTCCGAGACCTCGTCGCAAGGTACGGAGCCGTGCGGAGAGAATATCGCTGTGGTGGTACTTCTATGTAAATGTGATCACAATCTAACGC
The DNA here is from genome assembly GCF_002735765.1 of Janthinobacterium sp. BJB304. NCBI lineage: Bacteria > Pseudomonadati > Pseudomonadota > Betaproteobacteria > Burkholderiales > Oxalobacteraceae > Janthinobacterium > Janthinobacterium sp. BJB304. The sequence continues at coordinate 61,802 of NZ_PDZN01000020.1, read as the reverse complement.
GAGGCACAAGGCTGCTGGCGGTTAACGATTTGGCTACCGTCGAACTTGATCACGAAAAATTGACATAAGACGTTCGAGGAAAACGGATGAAAACGACGACGCCGCCGGAGGTACACAATGCCATCGATAAGGGCGCAATAATTGTAAAAGAAAACCCAGCAAAGGGAACTTGGGACTATCCGAGTCCAGCAGATAAAGTGCGTGATACGCTCAAACCGGCCACGGATTACATCCGAGATCGACTCGGTAGGGAGGTCCCAATACATCCTCATGATTCCGCTGCAAATATTTTGGCACGTGTTAAAAAGGATGTTCTTGAAGCCTCTGGTATTAAACAGGATGAAACAGTAAGCGACGGCAAGCAGTCGAAATTGTAGAGTGTGAGGAAACGCGCCATGGGTGCTCGTAGCACCGATAACCGCGGAAGAAATCGTTGAAATCAACGTTGTTCTACTTGAACACCTAATAAAATCAAAGATTTACAGTTTTTTATCCGTCTGTCTAGGCCTAGTTCATCGAACTTTGCGAATTACAACCCCGCACGTAATCACCACTGGTCGGCGCCAAAGATCTGAAGTCAATCCACAACAAGAGAGGAATTGTTCAACTAGAACACCCCATAAAATCAAAGACTTATATCTTAGACTCACTTAGGTTTACTGTTGGGGCAAAACATAGCTCAATGAAAGTTGCGACTGCGTGTATCCAGATCCCCAAGCAGATGGGTAAGATCCACCAGCCGCTTCGCCACCAAATGCCTGACGTTGTTCGCACACTGCCATTGGCCATAGACGCCCAGCAGACGCGCACTCATCACTTCACGACGCTGCTGCTCCAAAAGGCTCGGCCAGACAATGACGTTGACGTTTCCTGTCTCGTCTTCGATCGTCAAGAACACGACACCCTTCGCTGTCTCCGGGCGTTGCCGCACGGTCACCAAGCCGCAGCCACGCGCGAGACGCGCATCATCATACAAATTCAGAATTTCCGCTGGCATAAAGCGCATCGCGTGCAATCGCTCACGTAATAGCGCAAGCGGATGACGGCCGAGCGTCAATCCCATATGGCGGTAATCCGCCACCAGTTCCTGCCCTTCAGTGGGTGGCGCAATCGTCAACTCTTCCTCAACGATGTGGGCCTCCCGCAATAGTCCGCGGTCAGGAACGCTCCCCGCCGCATTCCATATCGCCTGGCGCCGATTGCCGCTCATCTCCAAAAGCGCATTTGCACTGGCCAGCAGCTTCAGTTGCGCTGCATCGAGCGCCGCGCGTACGCCCAAGTCATGCAGATCCTTGAACGGCCGCACCGCCCTCGCCTCTTCAATCCGCCAGGCGGCTTCACGCTCCATACCTCGAATCAGGTTGAGCCCCAGGCGAACCGCAGGTTGGGCGCCAGTTGAAGCCTCCAACGTGGCCTCCCAGCCGCTGATATTGATGTCCACACCACGCACCTCAACGCCATGCCGCACGGCGTCCTGTACCAGTTGAGACGGACTGTAGAAACCCATCGGCTGGCTGTTCAGCAGGGCGGCCAGAAACGCGGCCGGCTCATGCCGTTTCATCCAGCTCGATGCGTAGGCAAGGAGAGCAAAACTGGCAGCATGCGATTCTGGAAAACCATACTCGGCGAATCCCCGGATCTGACCAATGATGCCGTTAGCGAAATCGTCGCTGTAGCCGCGCGCCGCCATACCTGTTTTGAGCTTGTCTTCAAATTGCTCCAAGCCCCCTTTTCGCTTCCACGCGGCCATGGCACGGCGCAGCTGATCTGCCTCGCCAGCTGTGAACCCGGCCGCGACCATCGCGATCTGCATCACCTGCTCCTGGAAAATCGGGATACCCAGTGTGCGCGACAACACCGCCTCCATTTCCGGACTAGGGTAGGACACGGGATCGGTCCCCTCGCGCCGGCGCAGGTAGGGATGGATCATCCCCCCCTGAATCGGACCTGGGCGGATAATGGCAACCTCGATCACCAGATCGTAAAACACCTTTGGCTTCAGCCGCGGCAGCATTGACATCTGCGCACGGCTCTCGATCTGAAACACGCCGACCGTGTCGGCCTGGCAGATCATCTCGTACGTCGCAGCATCCTCTTTCGGAATGTCTGCCAATTCAAATCGCACGCCGCGCCTGGCCGATACCAGTTCCAGCGTGCGACGCATGGCACTCAACATGCCCAGCGCCAGGATATCGATCTTTAACAAACCGACCGCATCCAGATCGTCCTTATCCCACTGCACGATGGTACGGTCCTCCATGCTGGCATTTTCCACCGGCACCAACCGCGACAGCTTGCTGTGCGAGATAACGAAACCGCCAGGGTGCTGTGACATGTGACGTGGAAAGCGCATCATGTGCTCAGCCAAGAAAGCCCATTTTCGGGCGACGTCGGACTCGGGATCCAGTCCGCAGCTGTGCATGCGCTCCGCCAGTTCGGCCCGCCCTCCCCATCCGTGGTTGGCCTTGGCCACCTTGTCAACAATGGAAAGATCAACACCAAGCGCGGTGCCGACGTCACGCAACACGCTCTTCGGGCGATAACTGATGACAACGGCCGTGAGTGCAGCGCGAGTGCGACCGTACTTCTGATAGATATACTGGATCACCTCCTCACGGCGCTGGTGCTCGAAGTCCACGTCGATGTCGGGAGGTTCGTTACGTTCCTTGGAAATAAATCGTTCGAACAGCAGGGTGCCACGCGATGGATCGACCTCGGTCACGCCCAGGCAGTAGCACACGGCGCTGTTGGCCGCCGAGCCGCGTCCCTGGCACAAAATCCTGTTGGCCCGTGCGAAGCGCACGATATCGTAGACCGTGAGAAAGTAGCTCTCATAGGACATCTCCGCAATCAATTCGAGCTCCCGCTCGATGAGAGACTGGACGTTGGCCGGCACGCCGGCGGGATACCGCCAGTGCGCACCAAGGTAGGCTTGCTGCCGCAAATAACCGCTTGGCGTCATCCCCTCTGGCACAATCTCCACCGGGTACTCGTAACGCAACTCGTCGAGCGAAAACGTACACAGATTTGCGACGCGGATCGTCTCCTCGAGCGCGGCGCGCGAATAAAGGTTTCCCAGCCTTACTCTGGAGCGCAGGTGCTGCTCCGCGTTCGATGCTAGCCGATAGCCACACTGTGCGACCGGAACGCCATGACGGATCGCAGTCATCGTGTCCTGCAAGGGCTTGGCGGAACGCACATGCATCACGACGTCGCCGGTAGCCACCACGGGCAAGTCGAACTGGGCGCCGACAGCAGCGACGATGTCCTTGTGTTCCTGGTCGCGCGATCGAAAGTGCAAGGTCAGCGCGATCCTCGCACGACCGGCCGCACATTGCAACAGCCAGGCTCCCTGCCGCTCGATGACTTCGAGCCCTGCGCCGTAGCTTGGCAGCAGAATCAGCTGACAATCGGGCATACCTCGCAACGCAACCAAATCAGGCGGCGGCGCCGCGATATCACGAGGCCGCACAAGATACTCTCCCTTCTTCGCGCGCCGGCGCGCGACGGTAATCAGTTCGCACAAATTGCCATAGCCGTTCCGGTTCATGGCCAGGATTAGCAAGGAGAAGGGCGGTGAGCCGTCCTCTGGCGTCACCAGCATCTGGCTCCCGATCAGCAACTTGAGGCCAGCCTCCTTGGCGGCAAGATGTGCCTTCACCACACCGGCCACCGTGCATTCGTCGGTGATCGCCAGAGCGTGATAGCCGAGGCCAGCGGCGCGTTGCACCAGTTGCTCGGGAGCGGACGATCCATGCAAAAACGTAAAATGACTCACGCACTGCAATTCGGCGTAGGAGGGCAGGGCGGTCGCCATGGCGCGCATCCGTCAGGCGTACAATCCGTGCAGAAACCAGCGACTATCCGCGGTACGCTCGAGGTAAATCCAGTAACATGTCGCATCAGTACCTTGCGCAACATAGTAGTCGCGCGCGACCGACTGCGCATCCCACCAGCCGGCCTCAAGTCGCTCCGGTCCGCGTATCAGCCTGAGAGGGCTCAAATAAAAGGGCCGTTCATCGCGCGTCAGCAGCTGTATGGGCTTGGGCAGTACAAAGCATGGACGATCCAGCACCAACTCATCCTCGCTGGTCGAAGTGATTTTCACCGTGGCCGGCCCCCAGCTATTGCACTGCTCGGGCCGATGATCGGGCGACGGTACCGGGACCAGAACGTTGTCCGGACCTAATCTGGCGGACAATAGTTCCAGCAGACGTGTGAAATCAGCCGGCGACCCGCTAGGCTCCGGAAATAATTGATCGGACAGCGGCCGCCTCGGTTCCAGCTGTACCACTTCCAGCCGTAAACCGATAACCGGCGCGCTCAATTCTGTCTTGGCCAGGCGCTCCTTCAACAGCCGCAACAAATGCGTTTCTTTCCACGCCGGCTCGGCCAACGTAATTTCAACAGGTGTCGGCGGCACCGCTGAACGACCACGCTCGTGCTCCAGCTGCAGTTTGAATGTGATCACGGCCAGCTGGCGTGCAGCAAGCCAGCCTATGAGCTGCAGGATCAATGTCGTGGCGCCATGCATCAACGCTTCCGCATGCTCGATTCGATCGAAGGTTTCGATATGGGCGGAGAATTGCGCCGGCACCGATATCCAACGATGCATTTCTTCGATATCACCATACGCACGATCAAGCGCATGCAAGAGCTGTTTGCTCGTCCGCCGTAGCAGTCCAGTCCTCGGCAATTTCCGCACATCGCTCAGCGTACTGGCGCCGATACCATCGAACCAGGTAAGGAATGGCGCGGCGGATGGAACAAGTGAACAGGGTAAGCCGTCAAGGCGGAAAGCTAGAGTTGCAGATTGCAGACACCTTCTACGCGGAGAATGCCGTCCACTCTTTACGTGGGCAAGCAGCCAGGCACCTTCCGCCGTCGGCGCCGCACCCAGCCGCCCGGTAAATCCGAGGCGGCGGATGCTGTCGCGTACCCGCCGACACAATGAAAGTGGACCGCCAAACAACGCAAGACTCGCACCGACATCAAGCAACAAGCTGAAATCATCAGTAAATGCAACCTCGGGCGTGAACTGCAACATGGCCATGGCAATGGAATCAAGCGCACGCGATTCCTTTTCTATATCTCGATCCAAGATGATCGTACCAGGTGAAATGGTTGCCACGCCACCAGACCGCATGCCGACTCGCACGCCGGCATCGACCGCTTCTGTCGAAGCGACCACCACTTTCCCACCATCCACAACCACATACGAGCCTGCATCAGACCAAGACGGGCGGAGCGTTTCGAGCGGTAACAGCGGCAGGTATAAAGTTAACAGCAGGGGCGTTTTCATGATGCACGGGGTGACGGCCAGTAGGCATATCAACAAGCGGAATAAATAGGGTTTTATCGGAGACAGGACCACGTCGCTTTAAGACTTCAACGTGGACACCACCCATCGCTGGTCGAACTCCCAGCCGAAGAGACGCGGGCGAAGCTTCACTCGCGCACGCCATAGGACGAATCAGCCAGAACAAGGTTTCCGCGCCCTGGGCCGCCAAATTCAAGCGACGCAATGAATCGGAACGGATATGGTTCTGCCAAAACACGACAGCACCGCAACTACCATTTTTAAGTATTTGTTCCGTCGTCCAAAGAGCGTCCCCGGTACTGGGGGCCCGAACCCATAGCAATCGACCGACATCAATGCCCCATATCTTGAATGCAAGCGAATGCGGGATATAAGGAGGCTGGACCAACACAATTCTTTGCTTATCCGACAACTTGGCAAGCAATGGCTTAAGCAGCTGCAACTCTCCGATACCCGATTGCTGAACCAGCAACTCGATAAGCGACGAACGAGGCCAGCCAGCACCAGGCAATTCTCCATCCAGCAACGCATATCCGGACGAACAGCTGACATCGTGTGACACTGCCAGTTCACTTGCCCGCCAGACGTGTGAAATCACCAGAGGATCAGTGACCTCCACAGAGAATTCAGAGCAAACTTGAGAGCAGAGCAAAGCCATGAGAGAGCACAATCGTTATCAACATAATACTGTATATATATACAGTGTATGCGTGATTGTTTGATTGTGCAAGAGGCAGCTTCAGCTGAAACGGGGAAGCGGGGAGGGGAGGTGCAGCGGAACGGAAAGATAGGTCAAGGAATGGCCGCCACCTTCACAGGGTCTCCACGTCGAGGCCGAGGTCACGGCCAAGCACACATTTCTTCTCTCCGGTATCAGTGCGAAGGCACAGATCGAATACCGTAGTAGCTGTTGACGCCTCTAACATGGGAACCGCACCAAATAATCTACTTTCCAAATATCTGTCAGCAGCCGCGTCAGCCTTATCACAACAGTGCGTCACAATAATCTTGCTAAATTGAAAACCCACTAGTAGCATGAATGACACAACAACAATTATCGGAGTCGACATGAAATCGATTATTAAGTTTTCTATTTTCGCAACTTCAATTGCCCTGTCAAACGTTGCTAACGCAGGGGTCGAGTGTTTCACCCGCATTTCAGCTCAGCTAACGACGAAAGACAACCATTGCGTAAAACATTGCAGTACGTGGGCTGAACGAGTTCCACCACAAACGATTCAGCTTGAAATGCCGGACTCATTCAAACAAAAATCGGCGTTCTTCAAGAATCCACAAGTAGCATGCTCTGGCGGAACGTGTGGTTTTGGATCGTTCCCCCCCATCGGCGTTACATCTCCAACCAATATTTCCTATACATTTAGACATCACAGTCGCCCGGCGATAGTCACAATATCAGCAGAAGTGTGCATCTTGAACGATGCTGTTCCCCCTGTTCCTCCTGTTCCAAATCCTCCAAGTGGGCCAAGCAAGCCAACTCCGCTAATACCAACGCCGCCTTCAGTTCCCGTACCTCCGCAAAAAGAACACGTTACCCGCGAAGCCGGTCCCATGGATGCAAATGACTGCGCACGTATGAAAAACAACTGGATGGTCAATGCGAGACAGTACTGCAGTCCATACAACGTGAACATTATTGCCACCAATCTTACCTGTGCCACCGATGCAGATCGACTAGGCCGCTCTGTATCTGGTGTGTTTTTGTGCGTAAAATAGTAAACATCATTCGCGATAAATTTCCAGGGAATAAGTGATGAGTTCCAAGACAACTATCGAAAACGTTGGCAACATGAATGAAGCCTTTATCGAATTTGCCGGGCAATATGACACGATCTGCGCCGAGTGCAACCAGCGCTGTTGTTCGCCCTGTACTGCCAACGGCGATATAACCAAATGTGCTTACACCAAGTTTGAGAACTGCTCGGTATGCGGCCATGCCTCATCAGTTCATTTTGCAGGGCCTCATGAATAAACAAAGCAACGATTGCAAAAAAGACTTGGGACAAGCGTACGTGGCCTCACACTGATTCGAAGCACTGTGAGGCCATCATTTCGTAACGCCACGTTCAATCCAAGACGTCTCATGCAAGACGCTTTCGCTCAAGTTGCTTCGCTGCCCATTACGTCCTGATTCCTTCACGTCGCCTTCGCTGGCCATTCATCGAGGCACAGTTCGAACGCCGCGATCCGCGCATCAATCATGCTGTCGATACGGCGCTCACGCACTTGCTGTTCGGCGCCGAACAGATCGAGCCGGTCTATTAGGTAGACCGCCAGCGCCGCCACGATCGCTGTCAGCGAGCCGACGACAATCGCAGTGGCGCCCGCAGCCAGCGGCCCCAGCACAATCAGATACTTGCCGACGACTTCTTCCAGCATAATCCCGCCCGCCACCACCAGTGCGCCCGTCATCAGCTTGGAGGCCGCATGCATTGCGTCGGCACCAGACATACCTTCCGGGCGAAACACCAGCAGGCGTACCGCTTGCAGCAGGGACAAGCCACCTTCGCGGATCAGACGAACCGCCCGCTTACCGGTAGTAAGAAAGGCGTTCACCACCGTTGTTACCAAACTGGACAGTAATCCGGTAATGAAACCTTCCTTAAACGCGGTCAGTACGGTTTCCCACTTGCCAGCGATGCGTGCGGAGATTCGGCGCAGGCGCACCGCCGCCTCTTCAATGTAGCGCTGTTCCTGCATGCCGTGGCGGTACAGACCTCCGATTTCGTCGAACAGCGCCGCAAAGAACTCCACCAGCACCACGCCAAGCGCTTGCTGCATGCCCATCGAGGCACCCTCGGTGGCACTGGCGGCAGCCGCACTTCGCGCAAACTTCCCGCCACCGTAATAGGCGCGATTGAGCTGGCCATCAATGGAGAAATGGGCTTGCGCTTCCGCATCTTTCACCCGTGCGGCGTCAACCTGGCTCAAGGCTTGCAGCTTAGTAAGCTGCTTACGTTGGCGGTCGTTGAGTGGCGTGGCGGCCCCTTGCAGTGCGGCGATGCGTTCGGCACGCACAGTCCGGGTAGCGGCCAGCCGCTGCAGGTTGAGCGTGGCGCTGCGGTCGCCTAACGCGCAGTTGATGCTCGCCGCAGTTGGCTTCAGGTTTTCGCGGGTGGCAGCCAGGTTCGCGCCGCCCAGCTCCGCCAGGACGCGACCGGGGTCGTCGTGTACTTTGCGGCCCGCGACGACATGATCCAGGTGCGGCTTGCGTTGGCGATCATGGCGATCCGATGGCGCAAACGATTCGCCCGTGTAAGCATCGGTAAGTGTGCCGTCCTTTAAACTGGCCGCCATCTGTCGATTGGCAGCAATGTAATCTGGATCCCGATGATACGCTCCACTGTCGTAAGTGCCTCTCTCAGCGTAACGCTGCGCTTCGTCCACACTGGAATACACTCCGGCGCGGACGTTGTGGATGGTATCGACGCGGCCGCCAGTCTGATCGAACGCGCTGACCAGCTTGCCGACGCCAAACTGGCCACCGATGGTCTGCAGTACGCTGCGCCTGAGGCCATCGACGGTGCTGGTCCAGCGCTGCCCATCAAGTTGTGCTGATAGGTCGGCCAGCAGCGCGTCAACCGACGCCGCTGCCGCCGGCAACGCATGCAGCTCGAACTGCTCGCCGAAACGAGGTGCATTGACATAGTCGAGGTCGACGTCCTGCTCGTGCAAGCCGCGCACAGCAGCAGGAGCAGGTAATAAGCTCACCACAGGAACTGCTGCGCGCGCGCGCAACAGAGCTTGGTAACGCTGTAAACGTTCTGACATACTGTTCTCCTTAAGCGGCTCGCAGTTGACGCCATATCACGGAAGGGACGGACTGGTTCGACGACTTCGTGGACGCATCTAGCATCTCGACCAGGTACACCATTTCGTCGAAGAGCGCCAAGTCACCCGCCGCAACTTTAAGCGCGCGCAGGTAAGCCGTTTTCAGCGTTGGAGGACTGGCGACCGTGGTATCTATCATATGCAGGATCGGTGATGGTAAAAACGCCAGCGCCTGGCCAGCGGCAAACTCTTTCACTGACATCGCCATTGCGCTGTCGGGGGCACGTGCACCCGCACAAGCCATGCCGACGCCTATCAAGGCCAGCATTACATCAAAGTAATGCGTTTGCGCTAGGGTGTGGCCGGTGCTGCGCTGCAGGGCCGCAATGAATTCCTGCAACTTGACGTCATATTCCGCCTTGGCCCTGCAGTAGCCGCCCGTTTCGGTCACTGGCGCATCGTCTTCGCTGGCAGCGTAAGCGGCGCCGCCACCAAGCGAGGCGCCGATCAGTGCGCCGATTGCCGTGATGGCGCCGCACGGCGCGATCACCGGCAGCGCTACCATACAAACAATGCCGCAGGCCGCACCGCCCACCACTTTTTGCCAGGTTTCCATTCAAACTCCCCGCTGCCGTAAGGCTTGGCATACACCGCGGCACTGCATCCAACGGCAGTACAGTACGACTGCCGTCGGGGCAATCGCACCGGCACTAAACGAGATAGCAAACGTCGCTAGGGTTTTCAACGGTGACTGATGATGAAACATACTATTATCCTTATTAAAGCGCATCGCGCTGCAAGCGGGGAAACATGTTTTTCTGACGCATGTAAGCGATCTGCACGACGCAGGGGACGGTGACGCGGTATGCCGGACTAGCCAGATCATAAGCGGTCCAGATGGCAGTCAGTGCCCAGCCGATCGGCCCGGCAAAGGCGCCAATTCCTCGCGCGAAAGCAGCATTGGCCCCCAGTGTTACGCCGCGGCCTGCCAGGGCGCGGGCCACGGCGTTGGCCGCCACGAGCGCCAGTTGGTAGGAAGCGACGCCGCCACCAGCCACCAGCCGTGCCAGTGCGGCCAGCGTAGCGCCCGCAATGGCACCGTCGTACACCATGCTGAACTGGGCAAAGAAACGCTGCTTTTCATCATCCGACATTTTTTCCAGCGACTTCGCCACCACCTGCAACAGGATGGCACTTTCGATACCGGCAATATCTTGCCCGTTTGGGCAATCGACATCCAGGTGATCAGCGACGTCACGGACAATTTCCCGGTAAGACACGCCTTTGCCGCCCCGCAACATGTTCAGCAGCGAGTTGCCGCCGAAACGCTGCAGTTCACTGACGATAGCATCCTGGGCTGCGTGCCCCACGGCAGCGGCATCGCGCGCCGTCACAAGCAAAGCACGCACGTCGCGGCCCATGGAGATGCGGCCCTTGCCGTTATCTGTCAAAAAATCGATCAGAATGGCGATGTCATCTTGGTCGCCGGTGCGAAGAAGCGGCGATAAATCTGCGTCCTGGAGGGAGGTGTTCATGTGATTCCTTACTTGTGCATGGCGCCAAAGATGGCGCCGATCGTCGTCAACAGCACGCGGTTCTTCTCGCGCGAAGACAGCTGAGACACAGCCGTCGCACTGAGGATGGCACGCCGGGTACTGTCGCTACGTCGGGCGAGATCTGCTTGGATCTCTTCGTGGCGGTCGCTCGCGGCGACCACGTTTTCGTCTGGCTGGTACAGGTCGAATCGATGCGCCAATTCAATACCTGCCAGTACCTTATGTTTCTGCGTATAGTTATTCATTGCTTCGCTCAATTCCTCGTCATTCATGACCAGCAAATAGGCTTTCACGGCCTCGGCCATCTTTTCCCAATCTGACTTGCCAATCAGCAGAAAAAAAGGAGGAATGTTGAGTGCCTGAGCGATACGACACAAAGTATCGAGATCGGGATTGGGAGGCTTGTCAATGTTTTCGGTCACAAAGCGCGACAGAGTGCTGCGGGAAATACCAGTGGCGGCCGCAAGATCGCTCTGATTGAGTTTGCCTGGCTGGCCATCACGCGTCCGCGCGCCTGCCACATCCATCGCAGCCAACATGTTTTCTGCCAGGGCGCGGCGCTGTACTGCCATCAGCAGTTGCAGAGGGTCTGTTTGTTCGTCTGATAAAGAAGGATTGGTCATCATGTCAGTCACGTCGTATTGTTTTGCTGACGTGAACTGTAGGCGGATTGCATTCCCGCGACAAATGATTTTTGTTGATTGGAAAGAAACTGCAGCAGACAGAGGACAGACGCTGTCCACCGGCTACAAGTGAAGCCTGACGTCAGCATGAAACATTTTGCGAATATCAGGTTCAAGAGGCTTAGGTCAGAAACGCCCTGAGAAATAACCAGCTCAAGACGATATCGTCCTTATCAAATACACCCAATTAAAGTGGCTATTTAGCTAATATGAGATCAACAGACGAACCCTGATTAGCACAATCCTGTCGCAACTAATCAAAACGATTTAGGTACTCGGCCACAATCTACCGCCTGCACCAAAACAACCACAAAACAAAAAAAGTAATAAGTATGCCTTCGCGCGCGGGCGTCCCCGCTTGCTTGCGCCCCGACGGAACCCCCGTCGCCACGCCCGGTTAACTTGGAAACCCATAAATTCAACATCCTAAAAACCAACACAAACAGCACGCAACCGACTACTTGCTGCCACCAACACCAACCCAAAGATAACGATGCCGCGAAAATTATCCGTCCTCGACTTGCTGCCCACTATCGGAAACAACAGCAATCGGACCAGCCGCGCCATCAATACCCACAAGCGGAACAAGTTGCAAAAAAGCAACCCCCACTGCAGGTACCTGATGTGTAGCAAACTTAACATCCGTCGGGGCTGCGCCGGCGCTCGGTGCGGCCGGGTTTTTCAAAGCCTGGCGGGCTTGTTCAACAAGCGTTTTGTAGGTGGCCACCGTCTGCCGGGTTACGCCGGCGATGCGTCCGATCGCGATCTGGGTAAGACTCTCTCCACGTTGTAGTAAAAGCCTGCAGGCGGCACGGATTCTGTCCGCTGTACTCTTTTGCCGTTCGCTGTGCGTGCGTTCTGCAGCCAGGCTTTGGCGTGCCGGAAGCGGCATATCCGGATCAAGCTGCATGATGCCGCGTTTGCAGCGGCCGCTGCCCGTGTAATTGGTCCACGTCCAGCGCGCGATCGAGCGAATCGTTGCCCTCAGCGACGATACAGGCAAGTCTTGGGCAAAGCCTTGCTGCGTGAATCTATTCAAATCATGGGCTTTGGCATCGAGCCAACGCACGAAACTGTCGTAGTTCCCACTCTGCCGCTCGCGGTTGACGATGGAGTATGCGTAGTGACGCAAATGTTCGAACAGCAGGCAATGGCGAGAGTGTGCAATGTCGTCTACCTTGACTCTCTTGGCCCAAGGGGCAGCCACGGCCAGGTCGACGTAATCGGCGAGGGCGCCCAGTTCGTACACGGAGCTATGTAGTTCTTCGGTCGACCACCATGGATGTCCTGGCGTCTTGGCCACCGGTCCTGAGTGAAAATTGGGATCTGCGCGCAGCGCTATCGAAAATGCCGCATAGACTGCCTTCATGAAGGCGATAGGCTTGTCGCGCGCGGCCTCGGTCGTGCACACCGGGGTAATCGCATAATAAAGGTGGCTATTGCCCGAGACGCGATTGCGTACGATCAAATTTGGCGCCGGCAGGCCCACATCTTCCCAGACCATGGAATTTGCATGGTCGAGGTCAAAGATCAGCCAGCTGACAAGGCCTGGCCGATTGATTTGCATGTACGGATAGCGCACCGCGTACTCACGCGGGCGAGTGCGGGTGGCCGTTTTGTTGTCGCTGCAGCGCGGAATATAGGGCGCCTCTTGAAGCACCCGGTGCAGGGCGGTACCGTGCTCGAAGTATCGAACATCGGGCTCAGCGACGCTATTCACCACTTGCTCCCAGGGGGCAGCAAGACGGTGCCAGCGTGTAGCGCAAGCACGGTACAACGCTCAATTTTTTGGGCGAGCACGTACTCACCTCGGCCATGATTCTTCATGGGAGCTCCAGTTGCCTAGTGACAGGCGTAAAAAATCCCTTGCACTGGCTTGAGCACCCAACTAGAATCACGGTTGAAGAGTACGTGATTCATGTTTTGGCACTGCCAGAGCATTAGCAGAGGCCCGGTTCCCGCCGGGCCCTTTGCTTTTTAGGGCATCAAATTGTCAGCGTTTCAGATTAGCTCTTCATCGCAGTCCTCATAATTCGTTCATCGAACACTCATTTCTTGCTGCGATCGGCCAGGACTTGTAGCGCCTTGGTAACTTCATTCATCGCCAGTTCCGCATCGACATCACTGGTAAATTCAAGACGCAGCACTTTTTTGGCTTGATGGACCTTGCAGTACGTGCTACGTCCAGAGCGTACGGTCACTGGTGCCGGCGCTACGCGCGGCGCAGCTGCACGCCGAGATGACCTGGTCGCCATTGCCACGGCCTCGGCCTGGGAGGACGTGCCGCTGATGATCGCTTGAATGGCCTCCATGACCCCTTCGGTATGGCCTTTGGCATTGAGCGCAGCCAATTCGGCGGCGGCATTGCGACCGAGCTTATCTGGATGCGCATCAAGCAGGGGGGCTGCGGCGGCTGGCAATTCATCAAACACCATCAGATTGGCAACGGTAGTACGAGGCAAACCGGCATGTTTTGCGACATCGGCAACGGTCAGCGTTTGATCTTCGGCCAGCAGTTTCTTGAAACCCACATACTTCGCATAATCTGTCAGGCTGTTGTGCAGCAAATTTGCGTAAAAGGCATCACGGTCCGCGTGCACATCGTCCGATAGATCGAGTACGGCAGGGATGGTTGCACGGCCACGATCGACGTAAAAATCAAATCGGTTATGTCCGGATACCACCTCATACCAGCCATCCGGGGTAGGGCGGAGCGTCACAGGCGTGACCAGCTTGTTGCTATCGAGGTTAGCGTACAGCGCGTCCCTCTCAGCATTGGTCAGTTGCCGCTGGCGCCCAGGAATTTTGCGGATACGGGCTACAGGTGCCTCGAAGGGCACACCCGCACTTAAAGCTGCCTCATCGAGCGCAGCTTTAAGCGCCTCAACTTCGGCCCGGCTCGCTTCCTGCAATTGCTCAAGGCGCGCACGCAGTTCCGCGGACTCCACGTCCGAGCCGCCGTCAGCCTGCTTGGCCACCGCCTCGTCCAGCTGCCGTTGCAGCTCGTCAATCTTGGCTTGGTACTTCTGGGCCTCAATGCGGAAGGCGCCGAGCTGGCCGGGCATGGTCACATTGCGCTGGCTGGCGATCGGAGTTGGAGGGTTCTCGCTGACATTGCGTTCCAGGTTGGCGGTCTGGCCGAGCAGCCGCGCCGCCAACTTATTGACGCGCGGTGGGCGCTTGTCGTCTTTGTTACTCATGCTGCTTCCTTCATTTCGCGGTGTGCCCAGCAGGTCTGCAGGGACACGTCGAGTTCCGCCACGACGGCGTTGAACGCCTCGATCGCACGGTTGTAAGTGCGCTGGCTGCCGTCATAGCTCTCGAGATCGTAAATGGTCTTGAACTCCGCGTAGGCGTTTTTTACCAGATCGGTCTCCGGAATTTCGGCCGTTCCCAGCAGCTCCGGGTAGGTCTGCTTGATCCACGTCTTGACGATATCGGTCATCGAGACCGACGACTTCACCTTCGACAACACGATCTTGATGAACTCGAATTCCTTGTCGATCTGCTTTCCGTGTCGCATCGAATTGAACAGCTCGGAAAACTGTCGGAAAAATTGCGTCGACGAAGCGTAGTCCAAGGTTTCCGGGGGCAGGGGGATGATCATGCCGTCGGATGCCATGAAGCTGGCCAGCGCCAAATACGACAAGGTAGGAGGCGTGTCGATAATGATCACATCATATTTTTCGCGCAACGGCTGCATGGCTTTGTTCAGGACGTCCCAAAACTGGAACGTCGGGTCACTGGCCTGCTTGTTGGGCAAGTAATAGTCGGCGCCAAACAGGTCAGGCGACGATGGAATAAGGTCAATACCGTCCCAGTAGCTGGGCAGTGCAGCATACAGAAGATCTTCCTTGTCGCCGTAGACCACCGGCATCACCGTCATATCCTCGGTCACTTCCGCATCCGGCACAAATCCCATCAACGTGGTGGTGGATGCCTGAGGATCCAGATCGACCAGGCAGACGCTGTGTCCCATCAAGGTCAACCCCTGGGCCACCGCAACTGTAGTGGTGGTCTTGCCCACGCCGCCCTTAAAGTTTCCACAACAGACGACAAGGCCGAGAGTGCCGGCAGGACGCCGCTTGTGCGGGCCGATCTGCTGCACGATGGCGCGCGCCTCGGCCAGGGTGAACATGCGGCTACGGCCGTTACCCTTCAGCTGACCAGCTGGTATGATGCCCTTGCTGCAGAGATGATTGAGCTTCGTGCGCTCGATATGGCACATTTGAGCCAATCGCGTGCCAGATATCATCGGTGACGTTTTCCTTGGCCAGGGTGCCAACAGATCGTCACGCAGCTGCAGCAGCGTGGCCTCCGCGCGATCAGCGATGCGGATCAACCCGTCGATATCGACGATGTTTCGTGCAGGCAGAATTCGTTTGGCGGACATGCGCTTACCTCAATGGTTGGTGGTTTGTGTCACCGTCGCCGCTTTTTGCAAAAAAAATCAAAAAGCGATGACGCGACCGGATCTTAACGTTTACAGTTAAAAACGTATATAACTTTTCTAGGTTTACAAGCAAAATATTGCACAGATGTCGATTTTGCTCGAATATCCACAGCCTCCCAGCTCAAATAGTTTCATTAAAAACAACATAAAAAGGGAAGACGCCTCGAAAGAAGCGTCTTCCATGCAACATCAATCCAGCGCATCCCTCAGAATGTCGACTTTCTGAAGGAGAAACCGGATGACGTCGGCCGACGTACGATCAAACGCCTCAACGTTTTCTCGTACCCACGCCTCCCGTTCGGACATCTCGCCCTGCAGGGAATACCACCGTTCGGTGCCATCGACCGTTTCGGTGGCATTCACCGAATTCGTCCGTTGCGCCCGGTCCCTTAGCCAACGGGTAAGGCTATCGGGCAACCGCACTGCGTGGATTGCGCGGGTTAAAGCCACATACAGGAGGTTGATTTCCTCCGGATCGTATTGCTTTTCCGGTGGCAGCTCGATAAAGTCATCCTGCATATGCACTTGGTCGAACTCCAGGCCTTTTGCTCGATGAGCGGTCGTCAAAGTGACGTCCGCCTTCTCTTGCAGGCTAACCTGCGATGCTTTCATGGCTTCGTAGATGCGTGGAACCTGGCTCTGGTACTGCTCGACGGTTTTCACCAGTGCCGCAATCTCAAGGTCCCCAGCCTCCACCCCGTATTGCTGGAAATCCCCGAAACAATTGAACCTGCCGATGCTTGGACTTGTGATCCTTGATCGTTCGTCCGCCCATAGAAAATAGGCATCGAGTACCTTCCCGAAGACATAACTGTCGAAGCCGCCAATAAAATGCAGCTTCACGTCGTTGCCCAGTACCAGCTCCGCCGCACTGCTGAACAAGCCAGCGTTTGTTCTGCCGATGATCGTAAATGGTTGCGACCGATCGACGCTCCAGGCATTGGTCATATCTGCACGTCCTACGATGGTCTTGTCTTCCCCTTTAAAGTCAGCGAGCAGTGCACTGGCGATATCCGCGATCTGCTCACTGAATCGGAACGACTGCGTCAACGCAACGCGAGATTTGGCCTGCACCCTCTCCATCGCGTTGACCGCACGGCGAAAGCCATAGATCCCTTGGTGCCGATCGCCCACCAACACTTTTTGACAGTCCTGCCGCATCACCACGTCCAACGTCACCGGATTCGTATCCTGGGCCTCATCGAGCAAAATAATGTCGAATGCCAAGAGCGGAAGTTCGAGGGCCCATATTTTCAGATACCCGTCGTGCGGCATCTTGATCGGTGACCGCTTATCCTTCATTGCAGCGAACACTTTTCCGGCGAGTTGCACGATGTCGGCCGCGGCGGCCGGATCACCCTGCAGCTCCACATCCAGGTGGTCCTCCGCGACCATAGAATCGGCAGAACAAAACCAGTTGGACAAGGTCTGCAGTGCATCCTTGGCCCGTGTGGTATTGCACTGAAATGTCTGCGCAATTTCCCAAGCCTTTGGGCTGCCAAGCTTGTCCTGATAACGTTTTCCCACCCGCGTATATGCCAGGGAGTGGGTGGTTCGGCATTGCACATTTTCCGGAAACCGCGCGCAGGCCTCCGATGCGACCGATTTGTTAAAGGCAATGTACAGGATGCGTTTATCCGGCCTGCACTTCGAATACTCAACGAGAGTAGTGGTCTTGCCTGTGCCGGCAAACGCATCGACTGCAAGCAACATGCTTTCGTTTTCCACTACGGATATTTGTTCACGGGTCATCGATGACATAGCATTCTCCTGAAGGTAAAAAAATGGCCGGGAGAACGCAGTCCCGGATGGGAAGGAGTTCTTCCCGGCCGGGCACATACGTCAGCTAAAAACTTGTTAAAAATAGTGCGCAAGTGATTAACCACACGCAATAATGCGCTGGAAAATCATTGAACAAGGAAGGTCAAAAGAGGCTCACATACCAAAAAACACCGGTATCGGCCATGCAAGACGTAGAAGGCTTCCTACGCGGGAATTACGTCGGCGACTAGCCGAAGTAAAGTTTAAAGAGAACCGGAAGCTGCAAGCTGATCAGGAAAACCACCATTGCCTTGAGCAACGTCGTATCGCTACGAAGCTTCTCAAGCTCGGCTGTCATTTTCAACTGCGAGGTTTCGATCTTCTGCAATAGTGAGGATTCAAGTCTCATCATATCCTCCGGAAATGCAACAGATCTGGACAGAACTTCGGCCATGACCTTTGCGTGAACAGCAGCTTGTGCGGCGGATACGCCGGCCTCTTGAAGACGCTCGGAATACCCTAACGAATCAAATTGAAAGCTCGACATAAAAGCTCCTTTGGTCAGAGAAACTCCCGGAGCGTCGCCCTTAGGGCTTGCCTAAGGAGCGGTGATGGTGGACATGTACCCCGAGCAAAAAGCTGCGCTAGTTTCAGGGGTTGACTAGCTTGCGCCGAATCGAAATTCAGCGTACCTCGAAAGTCAGTGTAGTCGCAGAGGCCAAAATCGTCCACTACAATGACATGCTACGTTTAGAAAAATCCAGCAAGAAACATTGGCAAATTCAATCCTACTCGGCTTTGGGAAAGCGAATGGTGGTCGCCATCCTTTTCTTGTCGTCGAGCAGGGCAGCCGTCAGTGCAGGAAAGCGGTTGAACAAAAGCGCTTCAGCCAGTTCAATTCGACAGGCGGAGCGCTGCCAGTGCTTCACACGCAAGTGCACCGGCACTTGGCCCCGCTCATGTTCGTGGGCAGTTTCAGGACCAGGAATCCACACGCCGGTCGGATACTGCAGGCCGCGCATTTTGTGCGCACGGCCGCCGGCTTGCAGATATCTGGTGTACTTTCGCAGCTGGTCCATGGACATTTTCATCTCGGCCGCCAGATCTTTGCCTGTGATCTGACCCGCAGCCACGATCAAATCCTCGACGCGTTTCGCAACGCGATAATGGACATAGTCATTCCTCTCCCGCTGTCCAGCACGTTTTGTCGAACCGCAGCTGGTATTTGGCGTGACGGCCGCGCCATGAAAGTCCTTAGCGAGTATTTTCATCATAACCTCCTGTAAAAATTACCTTTCTAACGCGTCACCCATGTTTCTGGATGGACGAGCTCCCATCCGAGCTGACGCCGAATTTCGCTCTGTGATGGCGGCGGCAACGAAGAACACCGCCGATCCTCCATCCAGCGCCGTACCTGCTCCTTCGTCGGCCGGATCACTAAAACGGGATGCCGACTTGAAAACGTATCCATATCGATAATCTCCTTTCATCACAAAAAATCGGAACACCATGACCGGTTTCGCGTCGAGAAAACTTCTTGACGCTGCTGCAGAAAAATCGTTTGTGGATTGCCCTGCCGCACACTTCTAACTTAGCGTGAGGTAGGCATCAGGTCCTTGGAAAAAATGGCATACAAGGAACTGTTATGCGCTTGCGATCGACGCGAGCATCTGGTAGCGAATGGATTTAATAAATCACCTTCAACTGAGCCGCTCGCAGTAAGAAAAAATGAGGGGGCGCTTGGCGCGCCAGGACCGTGCCGGGAAGATGAGTGAGAAGATTGCCATGTGCTTCCCTGGAAGAGACGAATGCCTCTTCCAGGAACCCATCTGGGAATGATGCAGTTTGGAATTTGCCTTCTCCGCAGCGGCCAGTGCCAATGAAGATCTGGCGGTGATCGACATTATGCGACGGTGCTTCTCGGGTCACCCGAACGCGAAGGCCAAGGGTGGCAACAGGGTTGCGCTAGCGAAATCCTAGCAGCAAAGGCTACAGCTCTGGGGGCGGCTGCTGCCCAGTTTTCAGCTTCCAGCGGAACCCGCGGCTTTCGAATGGCGAGCGTGTTACCGCTTGCGCCGCCGCCATTCGAAAGCCGCGGGGACGTCGTGATTGCTTTTGGCTGGACGAAGGAGTGGGGACCGTGAATGGACCCTGTTTCCAATGCGAAAGCAGCCAGTTCCAGACTGGCTGCAGATTGGACTTTGCTTCGAGATTCCAAACTCGGAGCTCACGATCCATGCCGTCAACTTGCGGGGTTGGCCGGAGCGGATCGCTCATTACACAAGGACTCCAGGTCCGAAGACCGTACGCGTTCCAGGAGTTGACGCGTTGCAAAAACCCAGTTTTTTTATGCGTCAAAAACTGGAAAACACGTGGTGAAATCGGTGCGATTCTTTCCATAGCAGACTCCCATCAAGTCTGCAATGAAAAGAATCCCCTCATATTGAGGGGACTCGGTTGAAAGCAAAATAAGACTTGCTAAGGTTCGAAAGGCCTCTCGTTCAAGCTCAGGCGCCTCCACGGAAGCTGCCGCGGAACGCTGATTCCGCGACGCTACGGGGATCCCTGACCGGCTGCCTTAGCCCCCCGCCTATGCGTGGAGGAAAGTGGCTAACACGACCAGCTGGGCCGTCTTCCGTGGCGCCTTCCTGCGAACCATGATCCTCATCCATCGGTTCATGGTCATCGCCGCCGCCGGCTTGTTCACCACTTTGCTGGCTGGCGGACGAAGCATCCGCATGCCCGTCATGCTCGAGGTGATAGACCACGACGTCATCGATCGCAATATGGGTAATAAGTAGCAGACGCCCTTTGATGACGGCGGCCGCTTCCTGCTCACCAGTTTTTCTACCCTGCTCCTTAATATCGCGAAGGTACGTATGTGCATAGATGTCACCAACGGTGAAGGCGACGAATATCTTACGACCAGCTTCGCAATCGGCCATCAGCTCAGAAACGAGATTGATCGCTTCTTGTCCGCTGACCCGCAGATCCATATAACTGTATTGCGGATCGACGATTTTCCCATGTAAGGCATTTATGGCACACGCCAGGAACTTTTCTGCTTTACGGCCGCTACCCTTGGGAGTTACCCAACGGATCCGGTTCATATAGCCGCAACCTTTGGTGTGCAAATCAAAGTACCCTGAAGGATCAGGAGCTTTTCCCTGCTCGGCTTGACGCAGCGAACCAGGCGTTTTCGAAGAATTGTTGCGGTTGTTATTGGTCATCATGATGATCTCCAGTCGATAATAGCGAAAGGAAGACCATCCGAGCCCCAGGGGATCGAGAAGAGGTCTTCCCGATCGGGGGTGGTAGAAGCGCTACAGAGACTCTGATCCTGGCAAGGCTGGCCAGGACGTGTGGGTTGCAAGAGTTTGACCCACCGCGGTTGCTCAGGTGCGAGCAAATTCAATATCAACAATAGGACGAGAGGAGGACGCTGTCAACCCGATTTTACGCTTATCGCGCAGACTGCCGCCCACTGCTTTTTTGGTAGGACAGATCGTTAATTTCAATGCCTGAGAGAGAACGCTCGTCGGCGATTTCGCCCTCGCTATTGCCCAGTTCAAGCACAAATGTGCGGATCTTCTCTGCAGCGTTACATGCGCGAAAAATGGCTTTTGAATCGTCGCGGATGACCTTGATCCAGCTACCAACATAAGCTGCATGCTGGCTCGGATCATGGCCTAACGCGAGCTCGTCACCAAGCATCATGCTCGCGATTTCGGCACACAATTCCTCGTATGCATATTCCTGGCTACCAAATGGATGAAAAAGGTCGCGATTGAGCCTGGACGAGTGCCCGGACCAGTGCCCCAGTTCATGCATCGCGACGGCGTAATACTCTACGGCGGAATTGAACTGACGACGCGGCGGTAGATGCATTTCATCATCGACCACATCATAGTAGGCTTGATCGCGCTGGTCATGTTTAATGGTAGCACCGGATTGCCACAGTATCCGCTCAGCCCTCTCGATTGGATCAAATTCAAGCTGAGCTGGCTGAAGGGGATCTAACCCACTGACCTGTTCAGCATTAAAAACCGTTGTGAAGTACATCTTAGGCTTCTGGCCTGCCGGCTGCGTACTATCGGATGCAGGGAAATCGTCGGAATCTTCGGACGCGGTAGCCTCGGAGAATATCCACCGTCGAATAGCGGTTCCACGCTCGTTTTTCCTAATGCGCGCTCCTTTGAAATTAGCCTGCTTGAACGTCATCCACCTCGGATCTTCATATGGCTGGGCCATCAGATTCAAGGAATTGATACCCTTGTATCTTCGCCCGGAGGCAATGTTGTACGGTGTTGTGCCACGCGAGGATGGAGCCCAAGGCTTTTGCCATGGAGCAGTCCCCCTCTCAAGGAGGGTGATTAATTGTTTTGCGACATCATCGCAATAGTTTGATCCTTTTTTCATGTTGAACTCCCAAAAAAAATGGCCACGGGAAGTGACCAGATTGAACAAACGACGCACGAAACCACGCATCCGCCAGGATGGGCAGCAGTGTGCAAATGAGAAGGGAACGCTAAGAGCGGAATGCTCTTGAGATTGAGGGAAACTCCCGTGCGCTGGGCACGTGCAAGGAAGCGGGAGCAACTTGCACTTGGTGATCTGAAAAGATCATCACCTAATTATGTTAGGCCAGTCTAGAGTGTATGTCAATCTAGCTCCTGGCCGAGTCGAGCAGTATTTAATGAACTATTTCCGGGACCCGGCGAAGATCAATCGGTCTAGCGGCCCATATTGACCGCGAGACGCACGCTATGCTGACGGTGGCTCACTGTTGATGTCCATAGCGGAGACGATTTCGGCGCATTCGTTGGACTGGCAGCATGCTTGCACCGAGTTCCGGCCCCATGTTGCTGCTGTTACCAAATGCCATTGTACTCAAGACTTCCCTGAGCGTACGCCTACCGACATGACTATTCGTCGTCTGGTTCGACTTTCTTAGAACGTTTTTCTCTGATAGTCAGTGTGCCGAAATAGTCAACCTCTTCGCGGCGGAAGAACCCCAGCATCGTAGATTTTGTAAAGCGGTCGTACTTCCAGACGGCTCTCTTTCCAACTGGCGCCATACCAACGATACGAAGAACCTGGGTCCACGCCTGATGGGCCTCGTCGCTGTGGTCGCCGTTCCACCGTCCCCCAGTCACGCAACCCAGACTCTCCCCACTTAGACCAGGTCCGTGCAGCCTGAGTTTATTCAAATCCTTAAAGCCGAACCAACCGCTCGCAGGAAACAGCTGGTCCGAGTCCGCTTCATCGTTACCGTAGATGGAATCGTGCTTCTCGAGCCGGAACCTGTCCACCGGCCGGTCAGAGCGGATCTCTCCACCACTTAGTAGGTCGTAATTCCCCTCCGGCGCTGCGTTCAGGAGGGGAATAGGAATGCTGCCAAATGCTGTATCGACTCTGGTGATGCCGCTGTGAACAAGAGCCGTCACAGATAACATGCCCCGCTCGACGTACAGAGTGCCGCCTTCCACGCCGGATACTCGTTCGAAGGTGGCCTGCACCTCGTAGTCCTGAGGACGCTCCACGTAGTCGACCGGCACCTTGCCAAAGTAGCGCTTGCTGGGATCGATAGCGTCGTTGGAGACGGTATCCGGCGGATGACGATATTCGGGTCTTGAGCGCGGCGCCTTATCGTCTGAGGCGTTCGGGCGGGGCTGTGCCGGCGATTGACGCGGAGGGCTCGTCTGGGGCGCCCTTTCCGGTCGGCGTACCTGGTTTTCCTTAGTTACACCACCATGATCAGTTTCCTGGCCAGTATACAAGCGGGTATTTTCGATGCCACCGAGTTGGCTACGTCCATAGGTCCCTCGCCCTTTATCGAACTGGATTTCGGAGACTTTCCTGCCGCGCGATTCAACGCTCGCCCACCCCGAGTACGATCCATCTTTGTGGATCGTCACACCCATTGTTTCAGCGTTACCGGCCAGGTCGCGTGTAACCTCGACCATTGTGACTTCACCGTCGCCACTTTGATGCGTAACGCGGATGCTGGTTGTGCCGTCCGTTTTGCGACTGGGAGGACTCACTCTAGGCCGCGAGCCGCCAATCCTGCTACGCACGAGTTCAGGATGTGTTTCAGGATTCTTGGCGAGATTTTCGAGTTCCTGCTGCTTTTTGTTGATGGATCTGCCATTTTGTTTGCCGGCCTTATTCGGCAGATTAGATGACGTTGCAGCCTTTTCTGGCTGGTGTCCAGCGCGTTTGCTATCTGACTTCTGCTGCGCGGCTTCCCCAGACTCCTTGGCATATTTGCGGTTGGCCTGCTTCTGCTTGTCCTGCATGCCCGACGTATTCTCTCTGCGTTGGACATGGCCTTTTGCGCTCGCACCAGTATCCTTTACCCGCTGTTGGGTCTCCCTTACCTTGCGGTCCTGCTCGGCACGTTGGCGATCTGCGCGCGACTTCTCGCTCTTCTCATGGTCGCGAGATTTGGAATCAACTCGCTCCGGCTTGGTATTCCGTTCGTTTTTTTCCTGCTTGCCTTTGTCACCGACGGAGGTATCTCCCGACCTCTTGTCTGCCACAATCGGATTATTTCCCGGCTCAGGTCTGGAGGATGTCGTAGGATTTGGCATCGTATTCAGACCCGCCAGCATGCCAATTTCATCAGCATTTCATGCGGCAAGCCATTCGATGCCGGGTGGTCCGCCATCGGCACCAGCACTGCGGTCTGCGGGATGCCATGCGCACGATTGATGCCGTTTGGCGCACCGCGCTTGTGCGATACCAATGCGATAATATATGTGCAGCTACCGGTGCTTGCGGTGTCGACCAGGTATCCAGCGCGCGTCAATTCAGTGTGAATAGTCTGTTGGTACGAACCGATCTCGCGCAGGATTTCTGTCTGCACCGGATCGCTCTCATCGATTGTCAACCCAGACCAGTCCCAGTGGACGATCACACCTGCCGCCATGCCCGGTAGTGGACTGACACCAGGTGCGGGCGGCGTGGGCATGCGCGTACAGATATCTATCGGCTCGGTGTAATCCGACGAGTCCGCATCCTTTAGTGCCTGTACCTGAAATACATAGTCCCGGTTCGCCACTAGGCCGGAAAACGTGATGTGGTTCGACAGCGAAGTTAGCATGATCGCTGCGCCCGCGCCGGTGAGTCTTGCTTGGTAGGACGAAACATCCAGCACCGGATCCCAACTGAAAGTAAGTGAGTCTAGCGCGCGACCAGCCACGGGATCGTTGCTCACATTGGCGGGGATCTCAACCGGCATCACGGTCTCCCGATCGAGATCTCGGTTTCGAAGCGATCGAACTGCAGGTTAATCGGAAGAAAGATGCGATCCACCGAGCGATCCTTACGCGTGATTTGCTGGCCATCCCTGTTGTCAACATCGATGATCACGTCCCACTCGTCATCGTCGGCGTCGTGCCCCCTGACCGAGACAATGGCGCCCGCCATTGCAAGTTCGTCACTGCCCTCGAACAGATTTCGCACCTTAAGGGTCACCTTGTCGCCAACGCTGACCAAGCCCCTGAACTGGATGCGCCCGACCAGCCGGAGGCGCTCGTCGTTCTCGATCCGCAGGACAGGCTCGCCCGCTTGCACATATTCACCCATGTCTTTGTAGATTGCCGCGATGCGGCCACGGAATGGCGCAACCAGGAAGGTGTCCAAATATGCCAGTTGCCGTTTGCGTACATCCAGCAGCAAGACTTCATCCTCGTTATCGATGACGGTTTCGTAGTGGACCAGCCGCATATCGCGCACGATACGGCTCTGGTGCGAGGCGTCGATCTCGCCCAGCGCAGTCACCGAGCCGATGCGCTCGTCAATGGATGGATGGGCGTGCTCCGGAATGTCGGTCACTGTTATCACCGGTTTCTGGGCCGTCTCACTCACTTGAGTCAAAATGCCGACGATATTAGGATGATGGCTGGCACCGAAAGTGACGGTCAGCTCCTTGTCTACAGGCTGAAAAGAGCCGCCCCTGAACGTGCGTGGGTTGACCAGCACTTCATCGACCTTATGCGTCATCGGTGGGCTCGGGATCCCACCACCCTGAATGCTGATGCTGTAGCTAGGTGTTTGTAGCTGAGTTGGCGCCGAGTAGGTACGCACTACCGCAGGCGTGTCGTCTTCGTGCCTGCTGTGCGAGGAGGTCGAACTTACCACCGTGTTGTGTAGGCAGGCATATGATTCGACCAGTTCCTGATGGCGCTTTTCGAACAGCAAAGTCAGCTCGCCTAAGTCATGCGTGCGACGCAGGTTTTCCGCACGCAGGATGGGGCCGGCAGCGGCCGAATCGGCAAAACGCTCAAGGTATTCGCCATGATGATTGGCAATCGTCTGATCTAGTTCGGCTGCCAGCTTGCCGTTGCGAAGCGTGAACAAGCTTTCTTGGGCCAACTGCGCTTCGATCCAGGCCGAGTTGGCGACCACGCGGCCTTTGGCGCTACCGCTAAGCACGCGCTCACTTAGTTTATCGCGCATAGCATCCAAGCGACCGGCCATCGTGCTGACTGTTTTCCCAAGCGCAGCAGCAGGTCCTTGCAGAGCAAGTATCCCCGGCACGGGGAAAGTGAGATCGGCCGACATATGCGGCCGTACCGACAGGGAGCGTAGTTTCGCTGGGTTCATATGGTCTGCTATTTGGAAGGCAACAGCGCGCAATTGAGGAAGGTGTCGCCCGCTTGAGTGCTAGTAGCGGTGACTTTGAAGACGCAAGCCAAGTCGATCGAAAATACATCTTCCGGCTGCAACTGGATATGACGAGACCTGGTAAAGAACAGGAACCTAGTTTCGTAGACGCAAAGGACGACAGCGTCGCCAAACTCCTCCACCTGGACGCACAGCGTGATGCGATTGCACGCATCGGCTCGGGTTGCTCCGCTACCGGAGCCCCAGATGGTGGTCGTTTGGGTGGTACGAACCTTACGTCGGTAACTGAACATCTGTACTCCTTCCAGCAGCCGGAAACGGTCACAAACTAGACGGACTTTGAAGTTGTTTTAAACTGTTCTTTAAGCAGTTGTAGGAGGTGCGGGGGCAGGAACCTGCGAATCAAACCGCAATCGGCACACATCGTGACGATTACATATGCCGCTACGTTCCGACCGCGAAGGAAGCGGAGTTCTTCCGGATCAACGAGCTGGTTCTCCAGCTGTGTCAACGAACCGCAAGCTGGGCACGGCATAGGAAGGTTCCTGGTTTCGATTGTGAACTCCCACGTGAATGTCTCAGCTAAGGAAAACTAACTCTCAATACCGACATCAGATCCGTTTCATTCATCATTTATAGTATCAACGACCTTTGCAAATCACAATCTTTAATTTGATATTCCAATGTTATTTCGACTATGTCGTGTTGTAGATCAAAAGATGAAATTTCCCCGGAAAAGCGACTGCGTCTCTTAAAGAGGGTTCGCCTGAAAGCGCATCCCTTTTACACCCAGACTGCAGAGTTCTGAGTGTTCATGCTAGTCGGCCTCGATGACCATTTTTAGGGAGTGCACGAAAGGTTGGTGGCGTTTTCCTTCTTGTCACAAAATTCGTGGTGAACTGCGACATGTTCGCGTTTAAATTCAGAATTCTGCATAACGGAATTTAGCTGGTCATCTTTGTATGAAACACCACGACGAACCTCCAGGCGACGCAAAGCCTCCGCAGCAACCGGAGACACTTTCTCAATCACTTCACGGTTCGTCAACGGAGCTTCCGCACGCGACGCTTTTGAGTGAACTTGTGAAGCAGACAGAATAAGAATTATTGCGTAAATATACTTTTCCATGGTTGAGGCTCCTCTAAAAAAATGATATTCCGCCAGCCTCGACAGAACACGACGGCAGGTTGGTTGATTGGTTGATTGGTACTTCAACTTCGATCATCAGATGGTCTATGCCATCTTCAACACGGCAATGAGTCAGGGTTTTCACGACCGGCCTACTAATAATTCATCAAAAGAGGACTGTTGATCATCACCGCAACAGTGCCATAAACACGAGTAACACAATGACCACTTTGATCTGTGTCTTGCCGACAAAAACGGGAGTACGCTTTCCTGATGCATATCCGCGATATGCACCGACAAACATGTAAGCTACCCATAGAAAGAGCACGGCTCCGAACAGCAGCCTGAACAGTTCAGCAAACTCAGCCAAGGAATAGCCGCTTCCAGCAGCGAACGCTGCATCAGGATTTGAGAAGGAGGGCGCTGTTGGAAATATCGGTTTGGGTGCCGACGGCGATCCTCCCCCTGGCGTCGTCGGCAGTGGAGTAGAACCAGTACCGCCGGTAGGGCTCGCAGCGAGTACCTCCGCAAACGTCGGCGCAACCGCAGCAATCGCATAGCCACCAAACTGTGCAATGTATTGAGTCACGGGCACATTGTTGCCGTCCCGGGGAATAACGGAACCACCACTGTCGAGATAGTGCTTGAGCGAGCCGATTCCTACCAGGTGGGCCCCTGCGATCAAACCCGAGGCTGTGATCTGGGTACCATTGAGCGTTCGACCAACGTATTGGGATAAACCGTAATAATCGATATAGCCTTGGAGCTTTCCATAGTAAGCCGTGATTGCCTTGACCTGTAGGTCAGGATTGGCAAGAAAAGTGTTCAGCGACGTCACGCCGTTCTTACCAGTGAATGTCCCGCCCCAGCTGTTGACCGCGGTCCCGTTCGATCGATAGTAACCGGCATCCGTCATCGCCAGGGTGCCCATTTGGAATAGACCCGCATAACCTTGACTATTGACAATACCGGGGTTGAGGCTGGATTCGCGTTGAGCAATTGCTTTTAGAAAGTCAGCGAAGCCAGTGGCGGCCACGGCCAAGCCGATCATCCCGAATATCAGCCAGCTTAATACGCCGGAGCGCCAGGTTTGCCGGCCAAGGTTGAAACTGGGCCACAATAGGAGTCGCATGATCAATTCCCCCAATCCAAGTTTTGAGCACAAATAACGGCCGGTGCGACCTCGTCCGGCATGATCTCCTGCGCAGCACCAGGAACAACTGGGCGCCCCAACTCGACTACCCCCCTCTCCAGATAAAGGCTCGCGCCCCAGCCAACCGAGCGTGGCGCGAAACCAATGTAGGCCCGCTCCGCCTCGCAGTTCCTCGGGTTGCAATGGGTGAGCACAAAAACGTCGGAGTTCGCCGTCCTGAACACGCGAGCGGTGCTCTTTGACAGGTCAACGCTCGAAAACCAAGGAGGCAGCTGCGCCGCGCGGCGCAGGATCTCGGCCGTCAATCGCGGATCGACATGCATTTCGGCCTTCAACAGCGCTCCCCCAGAGGGACAGGTACCGGTGGCATCCAATGGCCTGGCAAAGCTGTTCAGTGCGTACACCGTAAAAGGCACACCGAGCAGCAAGCGAATTATAAATCTCATCACGCCCTCCATTCAGCGCGTCGCTGCCCCTAGCTGATCGATCATCTCCACCAGCTGGCCAGGCGGCAGCGCGCCGACAATTCGACGCCCGTCGGACAAGACAATAGTCGGCGTGCCAGCAATCTTGAGCCGAGCGGCAAGCTCAATTACTTCGTCAAGCGCCGACGCATCGCATGCGTCGGCCACTGCTGGATGTCGACCGGCCATCGCGGCCTCCCAGGCCTTGGAGCGGTCAGCCTGGCACCATATCGATCGCACAAGCGGCAATGCCCCTGGGGAGGCGATCGGCAGCGGGAATGTGTACACTGTCAAATCCGGCAGCTGTGCAAGGAATTTGTGCACCACCTTGCAAGCGGGACATGTCGGGTCCTCGAAAATTGCGATGGCGCGTTTACCCGATCCTTGAGTCCGCTTCAGCGCAAGGTGGAAGGGCAGGGCGCCGAAATCGACGCTACTCAGTGCATCGATCTTCTTTTGGGTGAGATCTTCCTTGGTTGTCAGGTCCATTAACCGGCCGTCCAAAATGACGTAGCGTCCTTGGGCGTCGGTATAAAAAATATCCGAACCGGCGACCACTTCATACAGTCCAGCGATAGGTGTCGGAGTGATTCTATCGATCACAACGCCCATGTCCGTGCGCCGCTCAATCGCGCCCTTAATAGAACCCGTGTCCGGTATCACGGAACCATTCGATTCGGCACCCGCCGGGCCGGGTAGCAAGCCTAAGCCAAGTACGAAAAGCGGAATAAATGATCGCAGCATAGAACCTCCAATGTGGTGATCTTTTGATCTGTATCAGTCAATTTCTCTCACGCCTTTTTGCACACGGCACTGCTCCACATGTGCCCGAATAAGATCGGCCACCTTCGCCGGGGCAGGGATCGCATTGAGCACGATACGGGGCGTCGATCGGTCCGAGGTCAGTAATACTATCTGCCCACGCCCCAGGAATCGCTGCACCAGGGGTTGAAGACCGTAATATCTTTGACCCGGTACAACTCAAGTTCATCTACCTGGACCGCCAGTACACCAGAACGCTCCCTGAGGCGTTGAGTGGTCAGCGAGTAGGTATGGCAGGCCGTCCGAATCATTCGCCATGCCGTCCACAGTACTGGGAGCAGAAGCCAGAATCCGATCAGTGAAAAGAATATCCATCTGGCGTTGACAATCTGTCCCTCTGTTGCTTTCCAAATAGGAGCGCTCTCCGGCTGCATCGCTGGGGCGCTAGCGAAGGGTGGTTCGATCACAACAGGTTCGGTCTGGTCGTCCATGTTGGCTCCACGTGAGTTATCAACCTCGGGTTTACATCCTCGACGGAAGATGTATGCTTGAGAACGAGGGAGGTGCATCGTGATGAAAACGAAGAAAATTTCTCGACTACTATTTTGGTTCGCAGGCACTTTGGTGCTCGCGCTGGTTTGGGCCGGCAGGATTCTGATTCAGCTACTGGCGCTCTGTGCGGCGGACAACGCCGAGCGCCCGCAAAGGGATGCACGCGAACGGCGTCACTCGTGGGATAACGACGGCTATAGCTGGGAAGGGCGCCCGGACGAAATGAAGTAGCATTCATTTTGTGAACCTTTTTGCCGCACCGGCCCCGATGTTGGCTCCTGATCGGCCAGAGTCACGTCCGGCAGTGACGGCATCGCCAAGCATCCGTTGCACTCCATGGCCGACGTTGATGCCTATCCACGCCATCATGCCGCTGAAAAGAATCGGCAAGCCGATGAACATCAGCATCAGTGCCATGTTGAGCACAATACGCTTGTAGGTGTTTTCGGTCGTGGGATTGTCGAGTGCAAACTCCAGCAACGCGTTGCCGCTCATGCCGGGATACATCGAAGCGATCAGGTTGTCATCCATCCACCGCGCGACGTACCACATCACGGTCCAGAACTTCACTGAAAAAATGCCAATGGCGCCGACGAACATGACGGCCAGGTTGTACCGACTGAACACCAAGATGATGGGCAGAAAAATGTACATCGCCATCAGAATAAGCGGTTGCGCAATTGTCATGAAATAGATCAAAGGCTTCATCGATGCCGACGCCTGGAACGCCTGCCAGCCGGTACCGGCCGCGCCAGCGATGTTGGCTGGCAGATGCATAAGCCATCCGATTCCCCCCGCCTCTCCGCCGATCCCGTTTGTCATCGATTCGCTGTCGACGTATGTAGGCGCGGTCTTCTGGTACGCCAGCCGAGCCTCCCAGTCCCTGTGATCTTCTTCCGAGATACCAGGCGTCAGGGACCGAACCGCCGCACCCAGCCCCTGAAGCCCGCCAATAGTTGAACTCAACTGGTCCCGCAGTCCGTGAGTACTTGCCTCCCACCATTCCTTGCAGCTCGGCCGTCCCAAAGCCGGGCTGCCTGCGGACGTATTGACATCCACATCGCGAGAAGGGTTAAATGGGAAGCCGGCCACTTCGCTTCTTGCATACAAATCGGCATACAACATGGGATCATCACGAAACGCGTGACTTCCGATCCAGTCAGTATCCGCCTGCCCGTACTTCGCGATCTGCGCAGCTGCGACAGCCGACGGGGTTCCGGCGGTCAGGAATCGGGATCTGGCCGGCACAAAACACTCACTATAAAAACGTTGCACTGCGGAGCGAAGTTGGGGATCCTGGACGGTGGCGATGTGGGCCAGATCCTGCAGCTGGCGGAAATCCCGAATACCCCCTTGGATTCCGGCGCGAGTGGCGGCGTTAATACCGCTACTGATACCGAGCACCGTATACCACCACGGAGGAATTGCCGAAATGCCTGGCACAGTGTTGCCGAATACCTCGGGGCGGCCGTAGCTGCTATCCGATGCAGTGGGCGTGGCCTTTGCCGGGGCCGGCTCAAGCGAAGTGGCCGTGGGCGCGTAATACAGTTTCATGCTCGACAGCGATGTAATGGACGAGGGAACGAGACAAAGTGCAAACACGATAATCGCCGAAAACAACTCGACTTCCATCCGTCTGATCATCCAGGCCGTACCTTGCGCATCGTCGTCCATCTCGTGCCCCTCGCGCCAGACTTGCACAATTGTCACCAGAAACGGAATGTAGATGATCCCGCTTGCCGACAGGACGCTCCAGATTACGCCGCTGAAGAACCAGCCGTAGAGCGTGGTGTACAACTCAAGGTAACTATCGACACCCATATTTCCTCCGCTACGCAATCTGGCCAAACGCAGATGCCAGCAAAATGAGTTGAAGCGTCACCAACGCGGCAAACCACCTACCCTTGCGTTCGATCAGGACCTGGCGCGCGGGTTCCGGCACCAAGCTGCGCTTCACCAACCACGCAACGATCTTTGCCCATGCCAGCCATAGGCATACCGTGACAACCAGATGCATACAGTAGGCAACTATGCGGTAACGAGCTATGAATTGGAACAACGAGCGGGCCTCGTCTGATACCAGCATGAGAAGCACAGCCAATACAACCAGCACGGCCATGGCCAGCATCGTCACAAGTAACATGCCCGCAGCGCGCAGAAAGCCGCGAAATAACGATTTTTTCGGCCGGGGCTGTGCAGCTTTAATGGAGTGGATCTTGTCGGACATTTCAGCCTCACCACCTCAACTGCCGGACGAATTGGACGGCAAAGGATTCAAAAACTGCCCAGGCTTCGTCTGCTAGCCACCCTAGCACCATTCCCGATCCGCCCAGAACGACCATGGCTAGCATCGCCATCAGCAATGCGCCCGCGAGACACAGGACCGTAAAATACGGCGTGTTCCTCAGCCGAACATTTGCCTGTTTGAGTAAATGGATATTGTTGAACATGTCAGCCTCACTTCACTCGACCGTTGCTCATGATGTTTTTATCCGCCGGTTGCTGGGTCGGTAAAGGCGCAGCTATGGCCCGCCGCCCTTGATACGCTTGCAGCAAGGAGCCGGCAGTATCCGAGACCATCTCGCGTCGAACACGGCTCTCGAACAACAGGTCCTGGATGAACTGGGTCAACTGATCAACCTTCTCCTTCGCAATCGCCACGGCCGGCTCATGCTTTTGCACCTCTGGCAGGCTCATTCCCGATATCAGCACCGCGCGCACTGCCAGTGCCTTTTCGATGGTGCGGGCAAGTGCTATCTCCTTGGCGATGCGTTCGGAACTAATCGCCTGCATATCGGCCGGAAGCTCACGAATCGCGCGCACTACATCCGTTGTGATCGAGACATCAGGCGCGCCAGATGCAGCCAGGGCCGCATACGTTGGGCTACTGCTACTGATTGCAAGCTTCACCTGGTTAAGCGCGGTCGGGATCTCGGCGTCATATTTCGGTTGCAGGCCGATTGCCGTAAAAACACCTTTTTGGGCACAGGACGGTTCGTCGCACGTGGCAATCAAATGGTCACCAAGCACAGAGACGGCGAAATCCGCAGCGTCCTGCGGGCGTGGAAATGCCTTCCCCAGTGGCGTGCCGCCTGTCGAGTAGTTCGCCGTATTGGAGGCGGTGACAGGCTGCATCATCGTCAGGTTGTAGCCAGCGATAACGATATCGTTCACGGGACGAATAGCCGGTTGCGTAAAGCCGCCAGCAACCTTATTGCCGATCCAAGTGACCCCCTTTCGGCCGTTGTCCGCTTCGACTTTGCTTTTCGCAGATACAACATCCCCATTCGTGCCGGCTTCCCCGCTCCAACCCTCGCCCTTGGCCAGGCCTACCCACTTCGCATAGGGATCCTTCCCCTGCTTGATCTGCGCTTCCATCTGTTCGCAGCTGTCTAGCGCCGCATTCACGCTGATCTCGGCCTTTTTGGCATACGTCTGAAAAAGCTCATACAAGCCCGGTTGAGCGCGCTGTAGAACGTACAGCGGAAGGGCGCTGATCCCAGCTTTGACAGCACCCGTGATTTGGGTGCCGAGGCTACTGAATCCGTTCATCAGATTGGCCCAACTAAGTCCGACGTCGAACTTGCCGCAGGTGTAGTTGGCGTTGAGCTTGAGGCCAAATCCCATCTTGACCGCCAAGGCGTTCGGATTCGGCGATTTACCGGCAGGCGCACTGCCACCAATGCGGTAATAAAGCTGGGACTGCGATCTTGGTACATCCTGCGTTTGAGCCATCGCAGGTGTTGACCCTGCACATGCAGCAACCACCACGATGAACATGCGATATTGGCAAAATGAGTTCATTGCCTCCCCCTCTTCAAAATGCGATTGATCCGATAAATATGCCTTCTACCTTGCAGCACTCCAGGCGCCGCCACAGATTCCAGCTATAGGCCTCTTCGGGCGAACTTTGACCATCGCCCCAAGTGGTCAGCGACATAGTGTCATTGCTGCCGAGCACTTCGCATGTCGCGGAAGCATGCGGATACAGGCGCTGCCACTTCGAGTTTTTGGAATCATTGGGAAGCACCGGCCCAAGTCCGAAGTACCGGTAGCCCGAGTCCGGTGAGAGCGCCGCGTAAACATGCGGTTGTGCCGATTGCGAAATGATGTTTGCCACCCGTTGAGCGAGTACCGCGGCACCCTTCATTGGTACTTGCTGCGTCACCGAACCCACCCTGGGATACAGGCTCCCCCATGTGTTGAGCCCCGAGATGCCAACTTCTTGCACCCCGGGCAGATATGTCTGCGGATACAACAGCTCGGCCGGCACGATGCCGCGCCAAACCAACGCATCAAGATAGGAATGGAAGTGCACCATCAGACCTTTTGACGTTGACGGGCACATCAAACCGCTTGCGGCGGCAGGTGCAGCAAACCCTGCAGCACGCACAAAGCCGCCGGCAGGAGCGGTGGCAGTCGAAGCGCCAGATGCCAATGTTTGACGTACCTGCGCCACTGCCGCAGCACCGCGTGTGTAAATGTCCGCGCCGTGCCGAAGGGCCGCGATATCCGCCAATGCTGTCGCGGTACCGACATCACCGCGATTGCTTAAGGGAGGTGGACTCCGCAAAAACTTTCTCAACTCGTCCACGCCGGGTATTGCTGGC
Organism: Janthinobacterium sp. BJB304; assembly: GCF_002735765.1. Lineage (NCBI taxonomy): Bacteria > Pseudomonadati > Pseudomonadota > Betaproteobacteria > Burkholderiales > Oxalobacteraceae > Janthinobacterium > Janthinobacterium sp. BJB304. Next base: position 26,940 of record NZ_PDZN01000020.1, on the reverse strand, counting down.
ACTGCACGGCCGGCACTGTCCGGGCTTGCCGATGCGCCCAGGCTGACCAACGATGCAGGATTGCCGATGGCATCGGTATCTCTATAGAGGATATTGCGATCTGTTCGCTCACCCGCAAACCTAGTGCCTGCAGAATCAATGGCCATACCAACGAGGCCGGACGCGGCGCCGCCTACCGTTTTGGTGACGACGCGCCCATAGTCGGCCCAGGGATGGTTAGCCCCATCATGCCAGGTGCTGACAACGACCTCGGGGGAAAAATGGGAGATTCTCACATTGCTGATCACGCGGCAATGCGGTGGAAATGCTTCACACTTTAGCCAAAAGCACGCGCCCGCCACCCTGTAGTTACTGCACGCGGGCACCGCTTTCAGGGTATTAGCCACGATTTCCGCGGTATTGGTTTGCGCCCAAGCCACCGTCCCGGGCAGCGCTAAAGCCGTCAGCAATACCGGTAGTAGAGTATTCACTTGCTCCCCCCATCAAACTATTGCAGATGACTACGCTGAAATATTGATCGCGCCGCATCGATATCGGTCACCCCATAGATCACCGCCTCGCCATTGATAACGACCGCGGGAATGCGGTCAACACCGTACCGTGCGGCTTGAACGATCCCCTCAGCCGCCGGCTTGGTTCGGCGTGCAAGCTCTGCAGCACCTATGGCATGCAGGCGCTGGCGCAAAATGGCCAGCGCCTCGAGCTCGTTCGCTGGCAATCGAGCGGAAAGCTCGCTGTCGAGCACTTCCATCGCGTCCAGAACAAACACGCGCGCGTCGCGGATATTGGTGAGATAGATTGCCGAGTTCGAAAAAACTTCCACGGTTTCTACTGAACGTGTACTCCCCGTACCAATCGACGGGCCCTCAATCGCCACCTTCGCGGGCTGCGTGTTCGTGAGTTCCGTTCCTGGCACCACTTGCGTGCTGGCCGCAGCCGCAAATAGAACCGCTATCAGACTATTGGTCATCATCTCTGTCCCCTTTCCGCTTATGACATAGCCGTATAAGCGTTGCCATCTGGATCTCCGCCCCCTCTCCACTGCTATTTTGTGACCGGGAAAGGAGTCTCTGATCGGTACTTGCCCCAACAATCATCAGCGTGCCATCGATCCCGGCTTCGACAAGACGCTTTGCGCTTTCCGTTAGTACCACCACCGCATCCGCCCGCTGCGCACAGCAGTTGATGAAGCGTTTAAGCCTCGTCGGCATGGTGACCAACATACTTTCCGGCCCGTCGATGGCGATCAGCTCTACCCCATACAGCGCTCCAAGCGGAACGCTGGCCAGATCAGCTAACGAACTTCGTCTACCACCGCTGACAATGGCGGCTGGGAGATGTGGGTGCCCAAACATGCTCACGTAGGACTGACATGCACGCCGGGTGTCGTGCCCGGCCAGCGCCTTGCCGATGAAATGTGCCGCCAATGCCGCCCTGAACCTCGACTCTTCCCGCTCCACGATAACAATCGGTGAGTGTCCTTCGGTTCGCACAATTGCACTGCCAATGCCGGTCCACAGATCAGACCTGTTCCTGTCCATCTCGTCGTCCTTTACGTATCGCCGCGCGACATGCTCACGTTGCACGTACGGCAAGCTCACGCGCGATACGTATTGCCGCCTCCATCTCCGTGATCCCAAATTCATTCATAATCCGCTGGCGCCACGCTTTCTCGTGCCCTTCCGTCATCGCCAGTGCTATAGCCAAGGGCGGCGGAACGTTCCGGAACAGCGCCTTGTGTGTACTACTGAGCAACACTCCTTCGGTGTACTTGGGTGGCTCCTTCCGCGTCGACAGCATCAACAGCCGCTCCTCTTCAGTGAGCGACTTGAACCGCGATACCTGCTTCACTTCTTCCGCTTCCATGGTCAAGAGCAACCAGAATTCGCACATGTTCAACACCCGGCTCATCGATTCCGGGAAGTCCTTCATATCTTGCGTGGCGAGCCAAAACCAAAGGTCCAGCTTTCGCCACATCTTGGTACCCTTCACGATTTTCGGCCCCAGCAGCGGATTGGTAGTGATCAGATGGCCTTCGTCTGTCAGGAAAATATGGGGCCGCCCCTCATGCTGATGGGCCTCGCCGTTGGCGTGCACATGGTCGAGCAGGCCCGTGTAAGCGACAGCCAGTGCGTCTTCGTATCCGTCCTTGACCAGCGTGCCTAGTTCCACCAGGGTGACGTCAGCATCCGGCCATTGTTGGCCGTATCTATTGAAGAGCTTGCCTCTCAGGTCCATCGTGTAGACCATCATCGACTCGCCCATGTGGTAAGCACGCTCGCGGCGCTCGTGCGGCAGCGTCCCATCCTGGTTCATGTCCATGAGCGCCTTGGCCACGTCTTGCGTGAGAGGATGCGGTTTACCGCCCTTCTGTGCCTCAATCGAGGCGGTGATGATCGCGCGGCTCACCACGTATCGGTCTGCACGCGTCATGCGCTCGACCTCCCTCTGCTCGCCGCCGGTGATCATCATGATCGCGGCGATGGTCATCTCTCCGAGAAAGTCGCGCTTCTCGTCATCATGGTCCATGGAGTCACGCCCGGCAGCATCCTCACCCGGGTCCAGTGCGCCTTCCATCAAGCTTTGTTCGATCTTTTCTTCGAGCTGCTTGGCGACATGCGCCGATGTCCTCGCGGCGGCGTAAGCGGCGATGGTTTCGGGATCTCTGACCAGCTTGGCGCCCATGGCAAACGGTGGAAGCGAGACATCGTTATTGGGCGTAAGCTCGACGGAGTGCGTGGTCAAGCCCATCGATGCAAAGTAGTCCTTGAGCAACTGGAATGATTTTCCCGCATCCGCGATAGTGAGCCGTGGTCGGTGGATAGCCATTTGGAACAGTGCCAGAAAATTCAACGTGGCTGATTTCCCGGCGCCCGTCGGCCCCAGGGTGAGCATGTGAGCATTTTTTTTCCGGTCTCGTGGATTCAGCGGGTCTATCCATAGAGGTTCGCCCCCCCGATTCCAGAAAGGAAAGCCGGGATGGCCGGTCCCCCTTTGCCGTCCATACACCGGCAACATGGCCGCGATCTGCGATGCAAAGAGGTACCGTGTACGCTTCATATTCTTCGCGTCGAATTGCGGGTCAAAGCACATAGGCAAGCCCCGCACAAAGGCATCGAGTGAAGTCAAGTCATGTGCCGGTTCGATGAAGCGAAAACCCGAGGTCCCCATCCGGGCGTTGACTGCCGCAATATCCTTGCGCAGCGCTTTCTCGCTGGTACCTGATAGGTATAGCACCGTAAAAGTGGGCAAAAGCCAGTCACCCGTTTGCATGTGCCGTAAAATTTGTTTGCATTCATCCGACGTCTTTTCGGCATCGGGACTCTTGGCTTTAGAGCGATCTCGGATCCGTTCCACCTGGTCTCGAACCACGTCCTGTGGAGTCACCACGATCGTCATCGACAGCATGGCATTCTCGGGCATCCGATCAAAGCGGGCGAACAGATGCTTTGCGTGCTTCCTTTCGGCCGTCAGGTGGCCCACCTCGGGATTGGAGGTGATCTGCTGCAGCGTGAGTGCCTTCATCAACACGCCGTCGAACTTGAAGCCCCCCCAAACCGGGTCCGATTCAGGCAAGCTGAGATTGAGAAAGGTTGCGAAGTCGCGTCCGAAGACTGGCGCTTCACCGTCAGCTTGGGATGGCGCGTCGCCGGGATAGGGAAATGCCCTCAATAGTTCGGCAGTCGTGCCATATCTGCCGCTGCGGTTAAAGAAAGGAAGCAGCCATTCATACAGATCGATTCCCCCGCATCGACGGATCCGCGCGCCAGCCTCCTCGAGGTTGGCTACGAGACTGTCGGCTGCTCGGTTGAGCACATCGGACGGCGACTCGACGCCCGGAACAGCCATATAGCCCGTCGGGTAGACTCGGTATAGGCAGCACCTCACCCGCCTGATCTGGCCACGCCAGCTATGGCCGGATACTTGGGTGTCCTCGAATAAGCCGCCATCCTGGGAGACGTTGGCAACGTGCAGGGCATACTCATGTAGCACGGCCTGGGTCAGCTTTGAGTTTTTAATAGCCTTCCCACGATCGGGGTTGGCCGCATGAACCTCATCAATATATGCCTCCAGGTCGTCCTTGAGTTGCTCAATATTGCGGTCGTCGTTGACGAAGAATTGAACGATCCAGTCTGGCGTCCCGGATTCCGGCAGAGTTTGCAATGCAGCCTGGACCTTGCGGCAATACTCCTTGAGCATCGTCTCGGCCTGCGCCTCGGTCGGTATCGGGGTCAGTTCGAAAAGCGCGCCTACGCTCACGCCGTCGTTCAATTCGAACACTTGTGTCGATGGCTCGTAGTCGCGCCATGGCAACAGTTCTGTAAACGAGGGCGATCGGTTTGCCATATGCCTGCGCTTCGCGGTCGTCAAGAGCTGTTCCCCAGCGCCGTCGTGCGCACTCCCGCTCCGCACATCCGTGTGGTTCTCCACCAAACAGGTAGCCTTCGCTTCTCGCCGTCCAAACATATAGCCTCCGCCAAAAGACCGATCAACCTCAGTGTGAGTTTGGAATCTGCCCAGCAGGAACGGTGCCACCCAGCGAGCGCGATGCTCCAAGTGCACTGGGCGCAACTTCCCCAGGCAAGGCGTACTGGACAGACTCGAACATCGGAAAGACCGTTACATACCCGGGAATAGGGTATTTCCCCTTTGCTAGATGCGGAAACACGTACATCTCGAGATCCGGGTTCGGTAGCCGGACAAAGCGGCTATTCATTGCACTGATCAGGCCGTCGCTGGAACCAGTTGAGCGCGCAGGTTCGTCATACGGACGGCGTGGCAACTCGGACTGGCCAGATGGGGCATTGCCCCCATTCTCCTCGATGTGCCGCTCATAGATGTCGATCATTCTGGGTCCGTTTTTCGGCAATGGGCTCTCTCGCGGTCCAGATACCGAACAGCCCTGCAGCGATACAAGTCCCGCGATAGCCGGCAGGGCCAGAATAGAAGTGAGCTTCATGGTGGACCCTCCCGGTCAATCTAACAATTGAAGGGCGCCGGCGGGCGCCTCGCTGTTACCGTAATCAAGCTTGCGCCCATCCGGCGCCTTATCGATCGCTATCTCCTGCTCGAAGTGCACCACCAGGCGGCCACCAGCCGGCGTCACAACCGCGTCGAACGAATTGTTCAGCCTCCGCATGATCCAGTTGCTCACTTCATTGATACCGGAACCGGCTGCCTGGCCAAGTACATAAGTGCCTTTGTTTCCCGTCACAGCTGTGCTTGATCCAAACGGATTTTCCGCCGTCGTGGTCTGTGCCAATGCAGTCGCCTGGGCGGCGATGCTCAGCGTCTTCATAGTTACCATGTCGGCAAGATAGGACGGGGCATTGGTAACAAATTTTCCGTTGACACAGGGGTTGCCATATTCATCGGATATCCACGCCAACTTGTTCGATTGCGTGACCGACTGAGTTGCCTGACCGCCACCCGACCCTCCAAGAGTTGGAGTCGCCCCATCTCTTTTCATCGACACAGTTTTAACGGTGCCGTCATCGAACACAAAGGTGAGAGACTGGATCAGCCCTTCCGAGCAGCTCAACGCCATATCGCCAATCGCGATACCCGACATCACGATGCCAGCCACCGCATCCGGCACATGATGACCATTGGCGGCCAAATTATCCCTTCCGATCAGGAGTTTGAATTGCATGGGGTCATGTACCTTGCCGTCGATCGGCACACGTCCCACCAGTGCGGTCATGAGCGTCGCCTTGGTCATGGTGGCATTTTCGGGGATGGTGTAAAAGGGACGCGGTGTATGCTTCTCTTGATTGCTGGAGGCAGCCCGATTTGTGCCTGCACCGGGGTCGACGGCCGCCTGAGTTGATACCGCCTGGCGCACTGGGCGCCCCACCGAATCCATGATAGCGACCGTACCGTCGCCCGCCTTCGCTTCCTTATAGCCTACTGGTAGGTGCCTGGTGTAAGTAGTAATGGCTCTACCGTTGGAGGCAGTACTTACGTCCGCCATGCGGGAATCATCGTAGCCCAAACCGTTTGGGATGCCCTTGGGATTGGCTGTACCAAGCGAGTTGACCATCGTCGAATAGCCGCCAGTGGCCGCGTCCACAATGCCGCCTAGCGCCGTTGGCGATTGCTTCCCTGCCTTCGATTGTCCTGGTTGCTCGGTATCTCCCGATTCCGGCACCGCATTAGCGTGCAATCGCTGTTCGGCCAAGACCCGCTCGGTCACCTGCGCAACAATAGTAGCCTGGCTGTTCTGTAGCCTTGCGTTTTCCTGCTTCAACAGATCGTTGGCTTCAATGACCTTTTGCACCTTGTCGCGCAGATCGTTGTTGCTTGCTGTAACAGTCTTCAAGGTTTCGCTGGGGCTATCCGCATCCGCACGGCGTGGTGCCGCTGACAGCGCCCCCACGCCAAATAGCCCACCCGAACGCGCGGGCGCCTCATCACCAGGTGCCACGGGTACCGCCGGTAGCGGATCCGCTGCTTTGACAGGTGCTGTTTGTCCGCCACCATATCGGGCAAACAGGACGTATGCCACGATCAGCACCGCGCATACGCTGAAGATCGGTGTGAGCTTGTTCTGGGTTATCGCTGGCACAGTATCACCTCATCTGCATGAATGGAACGGCTGGCCACAGACCAGGTACAGCGTGGTGCTGTCATAATCGGATCCTGATGCCAGGACGTGATGATGCTGCAAGGCCGCAGCGATCCAGCGGCCCCTGATCTGCTCAAGGTCCAACGAGACGGAACGGCCCTCCAAGTTGACTACCTGAACGGCGGTGACATATAGATCACCCGAGCGCCATTGCCCGATCGGGCGACTTCTAGTGCGCACACCCCGAAACAGTCCCTCGATGCTTTTGCTGTCCATCGGTATGCTGCGTACGCCGTCGGACAAGGGTTTGAGACGCCGCGGCGCATACACAGTCTGCGCCGCATACCGCGTCAGTTGAACCATATCGAGTACAGGTGATTGCTCTTCCGCGCGATCCACCTGCTGCTGGTCTGCCGGCAGCTGGTCCTCATAATGGACCTCGACTTCCGAGCTGAGCCCGTCGACAGCACCCACACCCAGCAAATCCATAGGAATTGTTTGTCCGGTGACAAGATCATCCACCAGCACCCGGATGGGCGCGCTGCGTGGTGCCAACATCGTAAAGTACGCAGTCCGCCCGATAATCTGCATATCAACGTCAGCTTCCGCACCGGATGGCAGCGACACCGCCACGGGATTCGGGAACGTGACCAGCCTTTCGGTATTTCCCAACGATATCTTCAATGGGTGACGCTTGAATTCGATGCGTTCTGGCTTTGCGTTGACGCTACGCTCTGTCACTTGACGTTGTCGAGCCTCCTTTGCTTTGCGGGGGGCAGGATTGGAGTTTGCACCGGCGCGCTTTTCTGGCGCCGGGATACTTGGGCGCGATTCTGACGTTAGGTCGCCGCCGCTGGGCCTTACGACCGGGCTAGAAGAGGCATTTATTGCAGCGTTAGGTGCGACCGGTTGCGTGTGCACTTCTCCCAACTCCAACGTAGGGGGAACGACAGTGGCGGACTGCGCATGTACCAAATCGGCCGCGGATAGTTGGGACACCAGCAGCACCCCAATCGTTGAAAAAAGTCGACCGTTCATGCCATTCTCTCCTTCAATTAGCGGGGCACGCGCGGCAATGTCGCCGGGGCCAGATCCTGAGGAGTCGGCTTACGCTGCCCACCGGAAGTGCCGGAGGGTGGCGAAGTCGGGCCTGTCGTCGCCCCCTGCGTTTGCGACACGCCACCTTCCGCGAAGCTGCGATTCGCATACTCGTCGCTGTTCTGCACCACAGCACGATTGCCCTTGATTGCCACAGCCACCGCGTCAGGATCCAGCCGCTCCGGTTTCTTTTGCGCAGAATAGCAATCGATCGCCAGTTGCCATGGATTGAGTTCTCGGTCGACGTCATAGCGCACCACATGGAGCGGGTAACGCACATACGCGTCCTTTACAGGGACGCCGCGCGAGGACTCGATGATCTGGGTGTCGATTAGCACGTTCCACGAACCGTCGGCATGAGCCAGAACGCGGCCATCGCGATATCCCAGCCCAGGAATCTCCATGACGGAGCGCGTGCGCTGATCGAGTTCACCTTGCCCCGCACGAGTGGTCATATCGCTAATCAGCTGTTGCTGGCATGCTGGCGTGAAGAACGCCTGCAGTTTGTAGATTTGGCTGCCATAATCCTGTTGCCCGTTCGAACTCCAGCGATTGAGCTGCTGCCATATATAGAAGGCGAACAGGTACACATTCGAGGCAGGTACCTCCTTCCGACCTACTTTGATCTGTGCCCCCGTCGTCAGATCCGGCGGGATATGCACCGTTACATCCCGCTCAGCGCTGCGCCAACCAAACAAGGCCATCACCGCCACCGTAATGGATGCGGCGACCACCCCGAGGAGGCACTTGATGTACCAGTTGGCCTGCGCCAGGGCGTCCGTGTAGCGTGCCATGACTAGACTCCGACCTTTTTGACGGGTTGATTAGAACGATTTCCCTTCGCCGAACGACGTGGAAAGGGCACGCCACGTCCAGTCTCCCAGTAGCCATCATGGTCGATGAAACGACTTTTGATCAGGCCGTTCTCCGCGAGCCACAGTTTGAAGCGGTGCTGATAATAATAGTCGGGCTTGTTGCGCTTCACCCTTGCCATCCAGCCTGCCACTGCCCACACAGTGAGCATGGGCGCCAGCGATGCGATCAGCACCCCCAGCGCCCATATCTTCGTCGCAAATGCGACCGCCAGGCCTATCACCGCATAAATCGGCATCACGATAAAAATGGCCATCTGTGCCTCGGAAGACGTCAATCCGCGCAAGATGGCTGGTTCCCGATTTGCTCTGTCGGTCAATGGTGCATGGACACGGTTGGTGTCCGTTTGTGCGCCGTCGGAAATATCGTCCATGATCAAGCCCAGGATTGCGTTGTTAACGAAGTCAGAGAATGCCGTTTGCAGTCGTCAGCAGGTAAATCACCAAGACCAACATCACGACACCGATGAAGAAGAACCATTTCAGCTCGCTCAACTCAACCTTGCCTCTTCGCCACTCGTTAAATTTTGCGATGCCTCCCCCGCCGACTTCGATAAACGCCCAGGTACCCACCAAGAGAACAAGGACGGCAACGCCTGACTTCCAGTATTGACGCAGCAGCAGCGTGTAGTCCCCGGCTGCGGCACCGCCTGCGGGCTGTACGGCAGCAGGGAGATCCGCCATTGCCGGCGCTGCCACGGACGCCGCAGCAAGCAATAACAACACGGCGGTTATGCCACGGCGATTCACGCTGGAAACTGGGCGAACATCGGTTGATACCACCCTCTTTTTTTTCAAGTACGACATATAACCCCCTATTAGGGACCAAGTAAGCGCCAGGCGTCGAACCGTCTTTTGCCTTTGGCCCGGATTGACATCAAAGATTTCGCGGTCATCAAAAACATCGGCGCCACCGCGTTTAGCACCAATCGGATAGTCGCGACTGGGTCCCCTATTGGCTCAGCACGTTCACTTCAAAAGATAGAAAAACACCATTAATATTGTTACGACCCGCATCACCAGCCAGCCATTGCGGGCAAATAGATTGGGGTGATGCATGACTTCGATGAGCAGCATGCGGACGGCGTTCGCCCCCCACACAACAAGAAAAGCGGCCAATGCGAGACCGATGACCAAGGCCACGCCTGCCGCGGTGCCGCCTGATGCGGCGTCAAAGGCAATGCGCATAGTCGCGGTCATGGCGAAGGCCTCTCCATCTACGTTCTAGTTTCTGTAGTCGCCCGCCAGCGGCTGCACACGTTGCGGCTGGCGTGGCCGTTGTAAGTGGTCATCCACACCAGCACGAACCAGCCGCAAATCACGCGCGAGCAAGTCATACCGGAAGCGCGCCCCGCCACTGGCTTCCGTTTCTTTAGCGGCATCGCTGATCATTCTTTGCAGCTGGCTCAGCTCATAGCTGATCCTCGTCAGATTCTCCCGCTCAGCATCTTCGTCGGCATGCGAGACAGGGGCGGCGGTTATTGCAATCGATATGATCAGCAACGCGGCCGATCGGAACCTCTTTATCAGCACCATGGATGGAAAATTCATCACACCTCCCCCTCACAAGTATTTTTTGAACGTGCTGACATACATGGACAGCGAAGCTGCTACCAGCACCGTAAATACCAGCACCATGTACGCCGGGTTGAACCCGCCAAAAGGCCACGCCAGGTATATTCCGAAGCCACCCGATATCGACCAGGCCGTTGCTTTTTTTGCCCGATGGTAGACAAAGCTCGACTCACGCCCACCGCCCCAGCGGCGTAGATCACGGCGCACCAGGCCATCGACGATCCCCAGCAAGCATGCAAGCAGGAACGAAGGCAGCGCGAACAGGACGACGAACAGTCGCATCGCTGTATCCATGGCGATGTACATCGCCACCATGAAAACCTTGGCAAGTTCCCGTTTGAGCAACGCCAGGGTTTTGCCGAGACTGTCGGCTGAGTCAGGTATCGGTTTTAAACTGGCTTCGTAATATTTCAAGGCTCCCATCGTGATGAATGGGCGGGACACAGCCTTGATGACTTTATGTTCGAATGCCAAGGTATCTTGGATCAAGACCGACCGCGGATACTCGGCGATAAAACGAAGATTTTCCTCGACAAGCCCACGGGCGTGATCAATCCCCTTGTCGGCCCATAGCCACGAGGTCTGCATGCCCCCGTAAGCAATCATGACCCCTATCCCCCAAGCAAAAATCGTCGCCAGCGCGCCACCAAAAACGATCTCGATGACAATGCCTATTGGCCCTCTGCTGACCGGCCCCACCGTGGCGGCAGTGGTCCTGGCGCTCGCTGCGTGGGCTGTCATGTCTGATCTCCGTCAGCATCATCCAGCACCTCACCAGACGCAGTCGTGCCAGCGGCCCCGGTGATGCCGACATCGCGCAGCGATGCCAGCACAGGCATATCTACTTCAGGTTCCACAGTCTCCTGCCGCTGCGCCATTTGGGCATCTAATTCAGTCGGCACGAAAATAGGTGTTGCAATCGGAAGCGTGACATCCGCATCGGCAAACCAGTCATTTTCTTTCCACCATTGCTCTGAGGTCCGATAGCGGCTACGCATATCTTCACAGACTGCTTTCAACGAGGCAGGTATATGCATGTCGTCGGTCGGATCGGCCAACGGGATTCGCAGCTTGTAGAGGCGGTTGCCCTCAAGAAGCGCAAAAGCCTGCCCGGTAGGCAACTGCATGATGTCGGCGGCATCGATCAGTGGGACTTCCTTGGTCGCCACACGGTCTTGGTTGTTGGAGATGAAGTCGATGCCGTCCCCTTCTGCAGCCTTGTCGGTAACTCCTGACACCAGCGTGAGGGTGGCGACTTCTACCTTCGGTACTTGGTCGGCGATGAATTTAGCGCTGTCGAGGTCTTTGGTGCGCAAAGTGATAACGTGATTGAAGTTCCCCAGCAGCTGTTTGGCTTTCGCAGAATCTTTCAATTTCGCTTGCAGATCCGAGACGGTCTGAGTGTAGGCGGTCACGCGCATGCCAGCGCCGCCCATTCGGTTCACCATGGGGATGAACTCGTCTCCGAGTATTGATTCGACCTCATCGAAATGGCCGCAAATTTGCGGAAGTAGTATCCTGCCGTCGGCTCTGTCCGGATCAATGCCATGTTTGTAGATTTTGCCGCCAATCGAGACGAGATCTGCGAGCATTGAATTGCCTACGGCGCCCGCGATGACAGGATCGGATAGCGCATCGAGGCCAGCATAGACAATACCTCCTTGGCGGATCACCTGCATCCAATCGAAGATCGGTCGAGGATCCTCCATATTGAAATAGTCTGGACTGATCAACTTGCCAATGGCGCCCGTCGTGAGCTTCTCCAGGAACGGTCCTAAAGAGGCAATGATCTTTTCGAAGAACGATTTTTCGTAGCTGACCGCAGTCGACAGACCATCGAGAATTGGGTCCTCGATTTGTTGTTGGAACCTTCGGGCCACGATAATTGTGGCCGCAAGGATCGGCTGGCGGTCCTGGAGCGAACGTGGTACAGGAATTTTTCTTTTCGATATCTCGGTCGCGCAGTTGTCGACTACATGTTCCCAGCCATGGATCCTCCCGTCTTTTTCCGCGCGATCCAGCGACAGTTTGGCATATGCTATGAAGAGCGGTTCGATGTCGGTGATATTGCGCAGTATGCCGTTGTAGGTGGGAACTTGGCCCAGCGCAACTTGGGCTTGCGCTACCAGATTGGTAAACCGCCAGGAGAATTCCTTGAACGCGGCCGAATTTCCACTGGAAGGCAACCCGTTTGTCGTTCGGGTGGCGATTTCGGTGATCCTGGCGAAGTTGCCTATTCCATTGTAGCGTGCCGAAAAGTCCGGATAACCGAGATGGAACAGGTATAAGTGATCGAGCCGCCGGGCCCTTGATGCTTCGGCGTACACACGCATCATCAGCTCGGCGTCACCTTTGGGATCGATGATAATGACGACATAGCAGTCATGGATGTCCTGAGTGGCCAGCAATTCGAGCAGCCGCGTCTTCCCGACCCTAGTCGTCCCTTTGACCAGGACGTGGCCTGTTCGCGCCCCTTGCCGCAGTAACACTGGCTTTTCGTTCGGTTCCACACCATGTAACACGCGAGAACCGCCGAGATCGATCAGTGGCCGTACTGGATTCCACGGCGCATCGCTCTTGGTGAGCGTCGCAACCTTCTGGAACATTGATGGCGAGCTTCGGCCGCCGCCGGTCGAGAGCATCCAGCGCTCGTACCGTCGCATGGCTTGATCCAGCAGTAGGCGTTTGCGCGACAGATTGACGAATGGATCAGCTTCCGGGCGATTCGCGTCGAGTTTGCGCTGGGTGTGCTTCTGGGTCCACAGAAACCCTTCGCCCAGGTACAGCATGTCTTTGCTGCGCGCAATGCGGTGCAACTTCGTGTACGTAATCTTGTAGTGTTTCAAGCCATATTGGTACTTGGCGATATTTCGCGCCTGTTGGAATCTCACCGCAGCAAAGCCGAGCGCGATGGTGCCGGCCGCGTAGCCCAGCCGTGGCGGCAACATCAACGCCCACGGCGCGCACAATGCCAAGATGCCACACGCTGCCGCCACAGCGGCGCTTTGGTACTCGACCTTGGGACGGAGCAAAGGCTCCAACACGTACGATGGGTTGGTCATCGTCCACTCCCAACGTACTGGCCAGCTGGAACCAGGCCACGCAAGTCCTGCAGCACGTCTCCGTGCTCGAGGAGCAGCAACGGATAGCGGTGGATACCATTGGCCTGCAATAGCCGCATCAGGTGCGGTACTGGATGCGGCACCATCGGCAGCGAATTGGTGCGACGCATCGCTTTGAATGTTGAAACATCTCCGACGGAGACCACAATGCCGGCGGCACCATAGCGCACCAGCGCAGCATGGTTTTCGGTGAGCCATTGTGAAGAGAGCGGATCGCTCCCTACGATAAAGATAGGCCGCGTGAGCCATTTGGGCATGTCGACAACGTGTTTGATGTCTTCAAAACTGCCCGGTGACATTCCTTCGGCGCGCACTGGGAAAGAGACGAGAGGTGTTTCAGTGTCGCTTTCTGAACTGTCCAGCGCGTGCACCAGGTACTGGACGGAGCTTACTGTACGCCCCGTATCAAACAGCACCTGTGGGCCAGCAATCGTGGTTCCAAAACAGGTAAAGAATGAGGCGAGTAGTACGCCGCAAGAGATCCTAGCCATCATAGCCCCTCGCAATCGACGGGATCCGACCAAGATGCCGGAATACCGAAGTGGCATAAGGAACTCCGATGGCGGGTTCGGCATTATGGTAATTGGCTACCGCACGAAACCAGCTTCCGGACTTCTTGAAATGATCATGCAGCAACTCTGCGGCTACTTCCATATTGCGATAGGGGTTCAGCGCCCGGGCCGGACTGCGCAGCTTCGAACGGTGATATAACCAGCATATTTGGAGCAGGCCGATATCGACGAGCAAGGTCCCCATCCGCAAACAGTCGACCAGCGCAGCGAGAGCCGCGCGATAGCTGTCGAACCGCTTCGGCATGCCTTGAATGTTGAGTGTCCACGGGTAAGGCAGAACGTTATTTCCGAAGCGCATTTGCGATTCTTGCAACGCAACGGCATACAGTACTGGTGCAGGAACACGCTTCATCCTGGCCACATGCAGATATCCAGGTGGTATCGGAGCGGGACGGAGAGATTTGCTCTTCGCGATTACGTCGTTGGCCCATACGCCGCCCAAGACAGGGGCGACGCCCAACGCCAGGAAGTTGCGCCTGGTAATCATGGCCTCCCCCCACCTGTAGGTCGGGTCGGTCGCGTGGTTTGACGTGGCAGGTTGGCAGCATCAGCTTTACCGTTGGACACGTCGCCGGCTTGCAGGCCCGAGAAGTCGATGACCTTCTCATTTGGATACAGGCGTTGAATCGCAACTTGGTAAGCCGCTGCCCAGGCCAGTACACGTTCGGTGTCCTCATGCATCGCCTTGGCAAACATTTCCGCATACTTTCGCCGTTCGGCGTCGCTACGGGCGTGAATCCCCAGCGCTTCGACCGGCGAGAGATTCGGTACGGAGAAACTCGCACGTGGGCCTTTTAGCAGTATTTTTGCGCGCTCAAGCTCATCAGCAGTGAGTCCCCAAACTTGCCGCGCGATCTGGTCCGAAGCCTGTATTGAGGTCGCTTGTGCTTCCATCTGAGCCACCGCTGTCGGCTGCTGCGAGCGCATAGCGATAGTCGTGTTCGACGATGGTTGGGCGTCCACATTTGCAACCATCAACAGCAACGGGAAAATTGCAGTTTTCATAGCCAACTCGTCGGAGGTTATTCTTCTCTGCTCAACACCACATCGCCACGGTCGGTCGCCAAGATTGCGCGTTGACTGTCTACATCGGCGCGCTTGACAGTTACCCGCCCTTGCTTTTCGCCTTCGTTCAAAAATGTCACCTCCGCGCCGTCGCCACGTTTGCGGCCCACCACCACGGAAGGTTTTCCGCCCCACAGATCGATGGATAGTAATTGGGCCGAGTCAGGATCCGCGCGTAGAGGCGCAGGCACTGTGCGCGTTGGCGCAGCAGCCGAAATGGCTTTGGCCGGCCGCTTAGGCACATGAGCCAGTTTTGCTATCTGTTCCTTCAACTCGACGACACCTTGCTCGAGGTTGGCAAGCGTGTCGGCATTGCGTTGCAAGGCGTCCAGAATCTCCTTCGAGCCGTCATGATCAACCGGATTACCCTGTTGGTATCGCGCACCATCGTTTTCGGCAACTGGGGGCGACACAGCGGTATCCACAGAGGCGGAATTTTCTACGGCTGACGCAGCTGGCATCACGTTTGTTGCACTTGGGGTAGATGCGTGTGCACGATTAACCTCAGCCTTTCTGGGTACCGGCACCACCTGAGAACTGGCGACCGGATCGGGAAGCTTTGCAGGCACTTGCGGCGCGCGCCCGTTCATCGCTAGGTGCACAGCCACTAAGCCACAGCATGCCGTGGCGGCCCACAGCAGCGGCTTTTTCCAACGCCCTGTGACAGGTGCTTCTGGAGCGACAGAACTGCCCACAGGAGCCGCTGGTCCCGCAGTGTTGGCTGTAGTGTTCGGCTGGGTCATGGCATATCCTCTTCCATAGTTGCCTGCATGGGAATCAGTCCGCAGCTTTAACGGATGTGACTGACGCATCCGGCTTGCTTCGCTCCCCGACGGTTCCTAGTGCCGTGACTGCGGCCTCGGTTGGCACCGCAGGATGAAAGGAAATACGCCTGCTGGCGTGATCGGTGCTCAACTTAAAAGCGGGGCCTATCAAGATTTTTAGCATTGTGTCCACGTGGTAAGGTCCCAGCGTTCGTTGTGAGTCCGGCAACCGCTTGGCGAACAATGAAACCACCTGTGGATCCAGCAGCCTTTCCTCGACCAAGTCATATCCAGTACGAATGAGGAGATAGCGGATTGCCTCGCCAACTGTCTTGGTATTCATCCTGGGAAAATTCACTTGAGCGACGATACGCATGGGATCAATGTCGGCTGCACTAGGCTGCAGCGATATCGCTGTATATCGATTCACCAACGTTTCGTCGTCACTGGAGCGCCCGGCCATCCTGCCTGGCAGCGAGATTTCTGCATTTGCAACCGCCGATACCATCGGCGTATCAGCCAGCGCGTTCCCGGCCGCCAGTAACAGTGCGATGAGAACGGGACTGAGCAAGCCCGGACGCTGATGCATATACGTCTCCCGAAAGTAACTGCAGTGTGTTCACGCGCATCAAACATCGAGCGCTGCCCATGCTCCAAACGCTGAGTCCTACAAAGTTCCTCGACGCCGAGCGGGTATCTGATCGTCGCAGCATAGGAAATATCGCCAGTACCGTCCCCGGCAAATCGGTTCCACGTTGTGCCATTAAATAGTTGGCATGGTGGGCTGAATGTGATACGCGCTCCCGCTGGCAATGCCTTTCGTTGGAAAGCGCCAGATTGAACCTCCACGCGAGGCAAATCCGAATATCTGGCGCTGCTGTGGCACCCACGGGACGCCATACCTCTATTTATTAGTTGTCAAGGTGGTGCTATCCTGTAATGGCAAAGCGGGGGGAAGGCGTCAAATGGAACGTCGTATGGATTACGGGAAAGGGCATGACTGGTTAAGGGCCTGATCTAAAAGGGTGCCGCACGCTGCTTTAACCCCGCAGCGTGCGGCAAAGGGATCTACCGGTACCCGACATACGGGTACGCTTTTCTCCCGCGGGCGGGAGCAAAGCAAGGCGCAGAAGGAAAAATCGAAGGCGCTCCCCGGCCATGCACGCGTTACCATGCTTTGGTTTGCGTCACAACTAAAAAGGGAACCTTTCGAAGTCTCGTTTCACGATGAAGTCAACGCTGTGTCCCTATATCGTCATACTGGTGAAACATGCAATTCGAGCCATCTACCCCTCGATTACCCATCGCACAAGGATCGCGCAGTACCGCTCCAGTCGTCTCGGACAGTCGATCAATTCAAATTTTTGAGATCGCTGAATTATTGGGGGAGACTGGCCTTGCCACGTGGATGCACCCACTGCTGATCTTGCTTGATTCCTATGCAGAAATCGAAGTGTTCGCTCCGAATGATGATCCACTACCAGCAGTCCGGTCTTTGTTGCAACGATATAGCCTGAACGGCAGCCCCCCCCGGGGAGGGAACTTCGCAGATGATTTGTGCAGCCTCCAAATCTTGCTTTATGGCGCAGCCTGGTTTACACCTGGCTCAGCAATTCCTGTACTAACCTGGAACCCGCTCCAGATGACGTTCAGGCGATTTAAGGCGCTGCAGGGGCCTCATGGCAATTGGAAAGCCTGGAAAGACTCAGTGGTCAATCCTAGCCTGGACGAGGTGAGAAGGCATCTTTTGGCAAATTATGTCAAGGTAAATGGCTTCGTGTGACGGTATCCCAACTCGGGGGTGTTGTGTCAGGATGGATAATTTCCTTTGCGATCGCCACGGTAATCTGTGCTGCAGCAGCGCTCGGAGTCATCGAGATTCGCTGGGCCAGCAAACAGACTTTACTGCGAAGATTAGCGCAAATGCTCCGAGACATTTCCCAATACATGGACGGCGGAGCGCCAGCGCATCACAGAGACGATGCCAGTGACAAGCGTCCCCTGGACAACATCCCAATTCCCGGTACTATTCATCACAGCGCCCCGGCTTTGAACCACGTGCGCATAGCCTATCGCGGATCCGAAGCTGGATGGTACAACGTGCTTCCCGCGAACGCTCTCATCTCCTGCATCGAAGGCGATGAGGTTATAAAGAAAATCATCCGCGCCTCCCGCGTTGCACCAGACATCTTTGCGCACGATCTTCATCCGACTTTATTGCACTTTGCGGAGTTCGTCCAATTGCTGCCGGCATCCGAGTCCCACCATCACGCCAATCCAGGCGGCCTACTGGCTCACACGCTTGAAACTGTTTTGCACGCGCTGACTATCCGCACCGGCTACTTGCTACCGCTTGGCGCCAGCGCCGAAGTTATTGCCGCTCAAAGGGATTTCTGGACCTATGCCGTGTTTCTCGCGGCCCTGTTGCACGACGTCGGTAAGCCAATGACGGATCTCAAAATTCAATGGAAGCGTGGAAAAACCAGCGAACCTGTGCTCTGGTCAGCAACCGCCGGCTCGTTGAACGACTGTGCAGCCACCGAATATTTCGTTGGTTTCAAAAAGAAGAGTGAGCGCAACTACGACTCCCATGCAAAACTTGGCGCCATGCTGCTCCAGCGGTTAGTTCCTGGCCCCACGCTCGCATCGATGGCGCACGTGCCAGCAGGGCTTCAAGAGTTGAACCAATACCTGGGCGGCGAACGCAGGGGCGCACTGCATGAGATTGTTCAAAAAGCCGACCAGGAATCAACACGCCGCAACCTGGCCACCGGCTCGCGCGCAAGGTTCAGCTCTGCCAGGGCTGTGCCCCTGATCGAACGACTCATGGGGGCCATGACCTCAATGTTCGTGGAAGGTAGCCATCTGCCGCTCAATCGTGACGGGGCGGCGGGCTGGGTGTACGACGACTGCGTGTGGTTGGTGGCGAAGCGGTTGGCCGACAGCGTGCGTGAATTTGTCTTGCGCCAAGAAGAGAATGAGGAAGCCGGTTTTCCGGGCGACGCAAAAAATGATCGACTTTTCGATGCATGGCAAGAATATGGCTACATCCGTATCAATCCAGCGACTGGTCAAGCGATATGGCGTGTAGTCGTGACTGGGACAAACCAGGCCGGTGAGATCGCCTATAGTCATGAACTCAGTGTTTTGTGCTTTCCCGTCGCAAAAGTATGGACTGATCTTTCCCAAATTCCAGAAGCGATGTCGGGCACGATCGAGGTGTTGCCCGCCGCATCGCAAGGAAAAACCAGTCGAGATCATCAATCCCAGCGCCCGTTGGAAGATTGTGATGCGGTACCCATGCCGGGTGATTCCCCGGAACCTGTTGACTGGAAGAAGGTACCAGCGCCTAAGTTTGTCACCAGGGATAACAGGACTAGCAAAAAAAAGACTACAGCAGACACCGACGATCTTTTGGACGAACGGGACACGGCCGAAGCGGAAGCACGGAATGCACGCCGCGACAAAGACCGACGACAGCAGGAAGCAGGTAGTGAGACTGAAACAGGTCCTGCCCATCAGAACGATGCCGAGGAAGCCAACCCGGAGCAGGCCCCGAGACAACAGGACATGGCTGACGCAACGTCTGCTCATCCTTTTCCGGTTCCGTTGCCTATCGAAAAGCTACCTGCTTTGAAACAAAAAGGAAACAAGGAACCATCGGCGCTCGCGGTCGACTTCATGAAGTGGGTGCAGCAAAATCTGGCGGACGGTTCGATGAAGCACAACGAAGCTGGCGCGCCGGTTCATTTCATCGAATACGGTATGGCACTGGTATCTCCGCTGATTTTCCGGCTGTATGCGGCAGCAAACGGAGGCCAAAAAGCAAGTGCTGCATCCGAAGATGACGGCGATTTCGCGATGCGTGTTCAGCGGGAGCTCCTGCGGGCGCAGTGGCATGCCACTGCGCCTGGTGGGAAAAATGTCTGGACTCTCTACGTTTCAAAAAAAGGAGGACAGGCGGCAAACAAGTTGGCGGCAGTCGTGCTGAAAGATCCGAGGCTCTGGGTAATGCCAGTGCCCCCTCCGAACCCATTTATCAGCGCAAAAAGCGATCCTTCGGGACCGCTGCCATGATCGTGAGTTCCAGCTCGAATTCCGCAGGTTATATCGGCACCGCTTCTGCCGTCAGGTACAGACAAGCAGTGTGTCCGGGAGATTATCATGGCAACGATTGTATTCGGCAAAGGCATTGAACCTGGTGGCATGGAGCTGGAGGATATGCATTTCGAAGATATTTGTCCGGTTTGTGCCTATGAGCATGCACGGTACCGCATATGGGAAAGTGCAGAATCGGGGGCCATCAATCAACATAGCGGAATTTCCTGCCCGGCATGTGGCTACAAATTGCATGACGACGAAGAGCAGTAATCGGTTTCGGCACGGCCACATCGCCGCATTATTCGATGTCACCAAATATTGGGATCTGTACCAATGGCTACCTGCAGTCGACGAGCAAAAAAGTTAGTCAGAGACAAATATAGTTTGACACAGGGCGTCCTTGCGACGATGCTTCCAGGAATGCCCGTTATCGGGCCAAAAGCGGCCATCGACATAAGCCCCATAAAAAAGTACATATCACAAACATGACGCTTGAACATACTAAAGCACAATTAACCAAACTAGTTTCTCAGCCAGACCTCAAGGTTATTGCGCTCTCCGGCGCGTGGGGCACCGGAAAAACCCATCTATGGAATGAGATTCGGCGAGAGTCAGCTAACACTACAATTAGCGCTTCTCGCTACGTATCACTCTTTGGGGTTCGTGATATCGGGCAGCTAAAATTAAAAATCGTGCAAAGCATGCTTCCGAATATCGCCCATGGCAACTTTGTGACAGAGAGCATTGGAAAATTATGGAGTGCAGGAAAGGAAGCGCTAAAAAAAGTGCATCCAGCGTTTACCGCGGTGGACGAGTTGGCACTTGTTGCCGTGCCAGCGGCTCTCAGAAATCAGTTTGTCGTGATCGATGATCTTGAACGAAAACATTCTGCGCTTACCGTAGATGAGGTATTGGGTTTCGTAGATGAGTATGTTGAACGCTTTGGCACTCGCTTTCTTTTGATTCTGAATTCTGAAAAGCTATCCGAAGTTCAGGACAACGCCCTGTGGGCATCATTCCGTGAGAAGGTTGTTGACGAAGAACTACGCTTAACACCAACTGCAATTGAAGCTTTTGACATCGCGATTCCTGATTCCAATGTCCCGTATCGCACTGCAGTCCAAAACGCAGTAGAAGTATGCAACCTGACGAACATTAGGGTAATTCGACTCGCATATCGCTTGGTAACTCGGTTGCTTGGCACGACTTCGGAACTAGCGGTAGCCATTCAAGCCCGAACAGTTCCCTCCATAGTGCTAATCGTAGCGGCTCACAACAAAGCTATTAAAGACGGACCAGATGTCGATTTCATTGCTAGCTTCAACCGCGACCAGCAGGCTTGGCTAAATCGTCACTTTTCAAACAGTAACTCGCAGCCCGACGAACCTTCGGAACATGCAAATCCAGCTAGCTGGAAGTTGTTGATGTCCTCACTTCAAATTTACTCTGCAAACAAGTTCGAAGAACTTGTGGTTGCTTACGTTCGTGAAGGCCGCCATGACGCACAGGCTGTCGAGCGGGTCATTGAAGGCTACCGTGCAGATCAAACTCTCCTTGAAGCTCAAACTGCAGCAAATCTGCTTCGTGAAAGGATTCAATGGGACATGAATGCTACTGAAGCCGAACTTCTGTTAGAAGCCGAGCGGTGTATTCCGCATGCCCGCGTGCTCGACGCGAGTACAGTCACCTCGCTATACAAGGTAGTGGGCGAACTACAAGATGGTCATTCAATCGCAGAAAGAATGCTCGACGCTTGGATTGACCACCTCGCAGAAGTCAAAGAAACATTAGAATCTAGAGAGTCTCGCATACCAACCTCCTTCCTACAACTACACCCTCGTCTGAAAACAGCACTAGACGCCGTTCGAAGCGAACATATGCAAAGTGGTACTCTAGAGGAGGTCATGTTAAGCCTCGCGGTGAGAGATGGCTGGGGGCATAAAGATGAAGCCATCTTAAAAACGGCCACGGTCCAGGACTTTCTCGCAGCGATGGGAGCATTGAATGGACATAACTTCAAAATATTCATGTTGAAAAGTCTAGATATCCTTGAGCACAACCAGATGTACGAAAAACACTTTGGCAGTGCAGGAAGCAATTTTCTCGAAGCATCTCGCCAAATTGTTTCCGCTGACGCAGGCTCAAGAATGGCGCGGTTGCTCTTAGCGCTTTTTGCTGAGAGTAAAGTTTCGAATCTGTTAGCGCCCAGCACTCCTTCCTAATTTATTCGATTGGCAGTGTCCGAAATGAGGCGATAACCGCTAGGTTGGCAGGCGCCAGTTTTTTCGTCGCGTACAATCGACAGCGATGGACAGCAATCGGCATGAGCGGCCGTCCAGGTTTTCGTAAGTGATAGCGCCGGTATGGCGGTCGCCGTCAGATCAAACTATCCTCAATGGAGCATCGTAAGTAGAAAACTGTCAAATTTTCGGCGCTAGAAGGCGAGCCGCCCTTGCGGGTAAGCGCTACACCAATATCATCTCAAAATTAACTACACGAAAGGTAACTCTTGAAAGTATTTTTTCACGCTGGTAATGATTGGAACAAAATTCCGCAGGCGAAAAAAACAGAAAAAACGTTACTAGCCCTCTCTTATAATAACTGGGATGACTATTCAGTACGCACAACTCTGAATGCGGTATTTTATTTCGAAGGGAAGCAAATTTTTGATTTCAATCTCAAGCTTTTAATTGAGAATGATAATAACTCACCAGTTAAACTCAACCAACTTCGCGAAGAAGGCTGGGACGGCTATTTCCCGATACCAACGACAAACTACGTTTCTGTCCCAAGTGACATTGGATTTTATGACGTACTCATTACTAAACTGGGTATCCAGGACGCTAGGGAAGCCTTGGTGTTGATTCGAGACGCAGGCTATCTTGTAAACATTGCTCAGGACCAGGCTGCAAAAGAACTTACGGAAAGGGAAAATTTCTCTATATCGCCACTGCGGGAAGCCGGTGCACGAAAATCTTTCTCTGATGGCTGGAAAGCTTTCTCTGGAAATTCTCAGTCAATCGGAGATTTTACATTGAATTTGCCAGGTCGCGGCGCGGAGGGGGTGACTTCAATTAGGTTCAGATTCAACTCCGATACTCTTCCGTACGATATCAACGTTCTGATCGGGCCGAATGGCGTCGGTAAATCCCACACACTGAAAAGCTTGGTCGCTTACTGGTTAGGGATGGATATTGGATCGCAAACGCAGCTTAATAAATCCAAGCACCAGCCGTTTGATATTCACCCGAATATTTCACGCCTGATTTTGATGTCTTATAGCCCATTCGAAGATTTTGTATTAGACCTATCTGGTACCAAACTGAAGGATAAAACTGCCTATAGGTACTTCGGTTTCAGGAGAGGGTCAATGTCCGCATCGGGAAGGCGGCAAAGTTCCATCAGCCGCAACCAGCCCGCGAGCGATTCAGTCGAGTCAATGTTCAAAGCTTTGGCTGACGACGATGCGTACGAATTCCTTGGTAGTTGGACATCTAAGGCGGATACCATTTTGGATGTATTGCGGCCAGCGCTAAAATTTGAAAAGCTTGTAGTTGAGATCATCCCCAAGGCAGACCTTACTTCTTCACTTGAATCTCTTGTGATCGAAGGTGCCGACGGAAAAAAATATATCGAGCTGACGCCAACTACACATCCAAAATTCCTCAAGCTTAAAGAAGATCTTTTTAATGTAATTAATGTTAAGGCCGGTGTTGTATTTCTTGTAGGAAATGAAAAGCTCGACCTAAGCTCCGGCCAGCGTCTCTTTGTCTATATGGTAATCAATATTGTCGGACAGATTAAAGCTGAGAGCTTGATCGTCGTAGACGAACCAGAGCTCTTCCTTCACCCAACATTTGAGGTCGAATTCATCGCGCTCCTCAAAAAAGTCTTGGCCGCCTTTAATTCCAAAGCAATTCTTGCGACGCACTCTCTTGCCGTCGCACGTGAAATTCCAGCGAATTGCATGCATGTTTATCGTATTGGGCAGTACGGCGTAGAGATTGATCATCCGCCATTTGAGACATTCGGTGGTAACATGCAGCGAATTTCATCCTATGTCTTCGGAGACAGTAAAGTAACGAAGCCTTTTGCGCAGTGGATAGAAAGCGCTATTGAAGAAGTTGGCGGGCCTCAAAAACTCTTGACGAAGCTCAAAGATGAGCTAAACGAAGAAATGACCATTAAAATTCTTAACTCGAGCGTATCTAATGGTCACTAAAATTCCGAAGCCGGATGATGACAGTATCGATATCTTGAATCTTGTGCTAGGTGAGCGAGTCAAGTTCAAAAAGTTCTATGGTCGAATCACAAAAGATTTGAATGCACGATACCTCCAGTACGATGTCCAAAAAGGTTGCCCAACCGGTATGCCCCCCTTGGTGCTAAGAAATTACGCCGATACTGATAACGAAGCCATTGACCGAAAAAAATCATTAATCGGATTGTACAATCCAGAGACCGATAAATACCCATTCAATGAGCTAGAGAAGCTGAGAAAAAAAAATAAACTTCTAGCCTGCCCTGTATGCGGTGAGCTCGGAAGACCTCGAACACTCGATCATTGCCTGCCGAAAACAACATACCCGGAGTTCGCCATACACCTACTTAACCTCGTACCCGCGTGTGATTGGTGCCAAGGTGAGAAACTTACGGACTACAAAAACGCGGCGGGTGCGAGGAGCTTCTTGCATCCGTACTACGATGAGGTCAATCAGGCTCTCTATACAATACTACTACAAGCACCCTACCTCACTCCAGTTATCTCTTTTGAAATACGAAACAACCTTCCAGAAGAGCTGAAAGAACTCGTAGCCTCTCATTTGAAAGGGATCGATTTTTGGGAGCGATTCAAGGAGTACTTTGAGAATAGCTACCAAAATATTATCCGTATAGCGAGCGACACTCGAGCGGCTGGTATTATCACAGTGACTACAGCCATTCAAAGCGCGTATTCGCTGGAAGCCTGCAAAGGTATTAACAGCTGGGACGCTGTCGTATATCGCTCGTTATTAGAGGATCCCGATGTGATGGATTTTCTTGAGCGTGGCGTACTCTCAGATTTTCCGTAATCAGCTGGATAGTTGTGAAAACTTCTGAATCTTAGGCATCCGCTGAAAAATTACTTCTGGCCGATTGCCATCTGCTCAGCAAAATGGCAGAAAGCTATTCAATGCAGCCTACCTATCTTCATATTATGTTTGGGGCATCTCAGAGGAATCGTGACAGTTCGCTTTGAGGCGGAAGCGTTCGGTCACGCCCCTCAGCAGTCGCTGCAGTTATGTCAAAGCTTATTGTTCGTCCACACCTGCGACCAGCTCCTACCTTGCATCTGTATATCCTCGTGGCCGCCGGTACCGTGCTACCCCGTTCCAGTTCCAGAATGTCCTTTAGCCCAGTGCTGCTTCGGTAGAGCCGGTTAACTGGTGTTTTGCAGTTCATTGAGATCCGCGCGCAATTTTTTGATCAGATGATTTGGAGCGATAAGCGTGGCCCTTTCCCACCCGGGCGACACTAACTCACCGGCATTGATCACCCGCTGAGCCTCATGAAATCGAGCCAGGCCGTCGCAAAAAATATTGACCAACGTGTTGACTGCTTGGCGTGAGCAGTTGAATCTGATACCAACGACGGCCAGCGTCTCGCCATCGACCAATGCCGCCCTGGCGGCCGCACGGCGCTTTTTGCTGATACCAGGCAGCAATACCTGGGTCGCGTCAAACTCGATCGCACTCATTCTCCGCTTTGGTCGTGGCATTGATTACCTCTAGTGTGTAAGCTTGCCATAGCCGTACACCTGCAACTGTGCAGACTTTAGTAATTATGCCTTGTTTAGCCCCCATTACTCATCCATGCTGGCGAGAAATCGTGCCTACCCGCGCTTGGAACGGTGCTATCCGTGCTCGTAGATCCAAAAATGAAGCATGGCTGATTGGGACATGTGGTAACTTAGTGACTATATTAACGTCAGGAAAATGACATATGAATCTTGAAAATTTCTCTATTTCCCAACTTCGCGAACTGCAAGATCAGGTCAAGAAACAATTGAAGATAAAGGAACAGAAAGACATCAACGATGCTCGCGCGCAAATTCTGGAAATTGCACAACGAGCAGGTGTATCGCTCAGAGACCTTGTCGGGAATGGTGCTCCTGCGAAGGTGAAGCAAACAGTTGCTGTCAAATACCGCCATCCAACTGATCCGGCGCTGCAGTGGAGCGGCCGTGGCCGCCAGCCGAAATGGGTAAAAGAATGGCTCGAATCCGGTAAAAACATTGAAGAAGCTGGCATTTGATTCTTGAGAATCAAAGCCAGCTTCCTCGATTGCAATCAGGCTAGATCATGCGGCAGGTATGGGACTGGAGGCGATGGTCGGGAACATATCCTTGGCCATGGCGCCAGTTAGTCCAAAGCCGCGAAAATTGTCGCTGCGTTCGGTTGCTGGGCCAGGTATTGCCACAGCAACATATATGCCTCTCCGAAGCAACCGGCTTCCTCGGAAAAAGACAGATGGCTATAGGCCATGGCGCACGCAATGAGACCCGCCGTCTGGGCGTTCACTTCCGCTTCGAACATATTTTCGCAGCGCATCCGAAAGGTACCGTCGGTTTGCGGTGCCATGTAGAAACCGCCGTTCGACAACTTGTAGAAATCCCAATATCCGCCCGCGTAGTCTTGGCTCATGCGACCGAGCATGCTGTAAACGGTGAATTCCAACAGCACGCACCGCATGCCCGCCACGTTGGGCAGGCATTCCATTCTTTCGTCGACATCAGTCACCAGCACTGCTCCAATAGGACAAATGTTGTTGTCATACAGCTGGGTGTTTGCATTCATTTCCATGATGATCTCCGTTAAAAAAAGCGAAAGGAAGACCATCCGAGCCCCAGGGGATCGAGAAGAAGTCTTCCCGATCGGGGTGGTAGAAGCACTACAGAGACTCTGATCCTGGTAAGGCTGCCAGGACGTGTGGGTTGCAAGAGTTTGACCCACCGCGGTTGCTCAGGTGCGAGCAAATTCAATATCAACAATAGGACGAGCGGACGACGCTGTCAACCGGATTGATAGACGTATCGCGCCACCGGCACGGTGTGGTGCGCTACCGTCAACGCTGCAGCTGCTGCCGGCGGCGCCGGCGCCTTCCACCAGGTGCTGCTGCTGTCCGACGTGGGCGGCCACGCCGCAAGTCCCTGCCCTGTTCCTG